>JBHLKP010000004.1:11420-64683 GCA_048886525.1 Candidatus Hodarchaeota archaeon
ATCGAAGTTCTGCACATCAAAATCTCAAAATCAGGCTAGAAGAGAGGAGAAGTCAATGAAAAATTCCCTCCTTACTCGAATTTGTCATTGAGATTAGATATTTACCACAAAAAAGGGCTTCAAAAGCAGGGAAGAAAACTCTCACCAATCTAATGCAAGAATTATTCGAAAGGTATAATAAAAATTAGAATATTATAGATCCTATATCTAACTCATATCAGGTAGTTGATTCCAAAGAGCTAACCAAGAAAATAGAAAAAGTATGTTATGATGATGTTACATACTCATTAAACGCCATAAAAGAATAGGGATTAAGAGAGAGAAGAAGTGGGAACCAAGAGGATCATTACATGGAATTACTGAAAATAATCCTGATTGGAGATGGATCAGTGGGAAAGACCTCAATCCGTGAATACTATTTAGGACATGGATTTCCCATGCATTATTTACCAACATTAGGAGCAGATTTTTCAGTAAAAAATGAAACAATATGTGGAGAAAATATAAGTTTTCAAATCTGGGATCTAGCAGGGCAACCTGTCTTTGAAACGATCAGGAAGATGTATTATCGTGGTGCAAGAGGCGCATTCATTGTTTGTGATGTCAGTAACCCTGAATCAGTGATGAACATATATAATTGGATAGATGAATTGTGGAGAAATAACGGGCGGGGGCCAATTCCGTTCGTTATTCTAGGGAATAAAGTAGACCTAAGATACACTGGAGATTACTGTATATCAGATCAAACATTACAAGGGATGGTTAAGGAAATAACAACGAGAATAGAACCCCTACACTTTAACGTGACCTATTTACCTACTAGTGCTAAAACAGGAGAAAATATAAACGAGGCATTTAAACGATTAGGAATGCAGGTAACATTACACAAAATGTATCTTTCACAAAACGCATAAAGTGCTTTTACATAATAATCATTCTTTTATACAAATCTTATTATGAACCACACGGATATCCTGTCCTTCAGGATCAGTTTTACGGGTGCTTAAGTTCTTCTGATAATCGGATGAGTCAGATATAAAGGAAGACTTGATAGGTTCCAAGTCGACTTAAACAAAGCGATTGAGATATAGGCTAAGTAATTTGCTTTTTCTTTCCCTCTAGTAAATATTATTTTTTTGAACTTAGTTAAGAAGCTGTTTTAGTACTTGTAATGCAGGTTTTTTGGCAATATATAGAATAATTTGTCATTCTAAGAATTTGGATAAAAAAACATGAACCTTGAGATAAAAGCTTTAATACATTAAATGTTATTATAATACAAATTTCGCTCACGAGTGAACACAAGATGAATAATAACTCTATTTCTATAATTCTAATCGTTTCAGGAATCTTATTCATACCTGTTATTAATTACAATCTTAATTTCAATGTGGAATATATAGATAAGATTTATGAAGGTTATAATATTAATGATTTTAATAATGTGAGACTAAAGATATTTAGTTTCACAGAGAACATCCATATTGATAATAATTGGTCTGATGCCAAAACTGCAGGAATTTGTTCTGGTTCGGGCACTTATTCGGATCCTTATCGGATTGAAGATATGGAAATAGATTCTGAAGGATCTGGAACTTGTATCTGGATTGAAAACGCTAATGATTACTTTGAAATCGAAAATTGTACAATTCTAAATGGAGAGGTGGGAATTAAATTAGAAAATACGACTAACGGAGTTATGAGAAATAATACGATAAAGAACATTTCTGGAACCCGCGGATTAGATAATACAGGACAATATCAATCAGGGTATAATGGGAATAACGGTATAGGGATTTTACTTCACAGCTCATCTAATAACATACTAAATAATAATACTTATGAGAATATTACAGGGGGAGACGGTGGAAACGGGGGACTTGGAGGTTCTGGAGGGGCTGGGGGTCATGGGATCGGAATATATTTTTTGAATTCAATAAATAATAATATTAGTACAAATATTTTCACTAATATTACTGGAGGCATGAGAGGACATCATGGAGGGTCTAGTGGGGATGGAACTGATGGTACTGGATTTGGTGTTTATCTTGAAGCTGATAGTTATCAAAATATAATTTCAGCTGATAATATATATGAAAAAGATCCAATTGTGTATCTATTTAACAAATCCAATGTAATCATTGAAAATTATTCCCTCGAACACAAAGGAATTCCATTAAATTTAGGTCAAATAGTTTTAATCAATTGTAATAATGTAATCATAAAAAAGAATTATATAGTTAATTTTAATGGAGAATCTGGGTTTTCAGGAGGAAATAATGTTGCGGGAGAAACAGGAGGGAATAGTGCTGGTATTTCTGTTTTATATTCTTTGAATATTACTATATTTAGCAATTCGATAAGAAATATAACTGGAGGAACAGGTGGAACATCAGGTAGAACCGCTTACAGTGGAAATGGGGGATTGTCTGCCGGTATTTTTTTAAAGAATACTAATGAAAGTTCTATTTATAACAATACTATTTACGACGTAAATGGAGGAATTGGGGGAAGAGGGGCGTGTATTGGTGCTGCTGGGACCGGAGGTATTAGTGGAGGGATTATTATTGAGAATTCTATTGATAATGAAATTTATACAAATATCATTTTTGATATAACTGGTGGACAAGGAGGATTCTCCAGTTACGGTAGCAAAGGAGGGTCAGGAGGGATTGGGAGCAGCATATATTTTAAAAATTCTAGAAATAATCATGTAACTAATAATAGTATGAGGAACATCATTGGTGGCAATGGAAAAAGTGGGAATGCTGGTGGTTCAGGAGGAGAAGGAGGAATTGCAGCAGGTATTTATTTTGATTCCTCTATCGAGAATATTTTAAACAAAAATACTCTTGAATCCATCATTGGAGGACAAGGTGGTCCAGCTGTAAGCATTTCTGCGGCGGGAGCTGATACTACTGGTAATGGGTTTTTTTTCAAAAGCGATAGCTATCAAAATGAGATTGTTTTAAATAATACTCTTGATGGAGAGTTAATTCTGTATTTTTACAATATTAATAATTTTATTATCAAAGATTATGTTCTAAAAAATCCAACTAATCCTACTAATCTGGGATTAATTTCGATCATCCACTGTTCTAATCTAACTATCAGTAATAATAATCTTGCATACCATGAAGGTCAAGGGGGGAAATCAGGCGCAAATTATAATCATGGTGGTAGTGGTGGTGACGGTAATGGTATTTTTATTCTTGAATCTAATAATCTAGCAATTATTAATAACCACATAATGCATATTGCGGGTGGAGAGGGTGGAGCTGGAGGATTACAGCGTTCTGGTGGTACTGGTGGAGCTGGTAACGGAATATATCTTTCAAATTCACTTAATAATATAATAACTAAAAATATAATTTTAAATATGACGGGGGGAAAACGTGGAAATTTACCGTGGGGTGGTAGTTGGGGTATTTCTGGTATAGGGCGTGGAATTTTTGCTATATCATCAGAAAATAGTAGTATATCAGAAAATGCCTTAAATACATGTACAGGAGGAGTAGAAGGGTATGGTATTCAGCTAGACTCGAATACGAATGAAACTATCATTTATTTTAATTTTTTCACTAACAATACAATAAATGCTCGTGATAACGGCAATAATAATACTTGGGATAACGGAAAATATGGCAACTATTGGGATGATCATATTATACTTGACGAAGATGAAAATGGAATAGTAGATCAACCCTATAATATTTCAGGTACCGCAGGAAGTAGAGACCATTATCCTCTCGCTTATATTGACTTAAAAACGCCCAATGTGACCATAATAAATCCTTTAAATAATCAATTTTTCGAAACAGAGCCTCCTGACTTTATCGTTCAGATAGTAGAGGAACATTTGAATTTAATGTGGTATGAAATTGAAGGAATGATTAGATTCTTTACTAATAACGGTTCAATAGATCAAATGATTTGGGAAAATCTTGAAGATGGCTTAATCACTATTAAATTTTGTGCAATTGATTTATATGGTCATATAGGTGAGTCAATTGTTGTTGTACAAAAAGATGCTACTTTACCCGTAATCACGATAAATGCTCCTTTTGCAGGTACTAATTTTGGACAATTTGCCCCTCCATTTGATATCTCTATAGATGACCCTCTTTTAGAATCAATATGGTACACGATTGATGGAGGAATAACTAATATCACGATTACAGAATTGACTGGAATTATAGATCAAACATTGTGGAATGGACTTTCAAATGGTCATGTGATTATTATATTTTACATGAGTTATGGAGGGGGGAGAATAGTATATAATCAAGTAGTTGTTATAAAGATTAGCCCTATTAGCATACCAAGTGCTCCTCAGAATCTCTTTGCAACCCCTGGGGACAATTCTGCTATAATTTCCTGGACTCTCCCTAATGATGATGGTGGATCTGCTGTTATACGATATAATATTTACCGTGGCATCACGAGTGGTCAATATGTGTTTTTAGGAACCACTATATATACTAATTTTACTGATAAAACAGTTATAGGAGGAACAATGTATTATTATGTTGTTACCGCAGTCAATAGCGTTGGAGAAGGAATTTTTTCGTCCGAAGTGAGTACCATTCCATTAGGAAGCCAAGAAACTCCATTAACAGTACCCAGTGCTCCTCTCTTTCTTTCACAAACTGTAGGTGATAATTTTGTTCACTTATCTTGGAATCCTCCTAGCAATGATGGTGGATCTGCTATTACACGATATAATATCTATCGGGGTACTACAAGTGAAGAATACATCTTCGTAGGAATAACAACAACAACGAACTTCAACGATACACTACTAATAGGTGGGATAACTTACTTTTATGTTGTAACAGCGATTAATGTCAAAGGTGAAAGCGTGTTCTCCAATGAGGTCGAGGCTACTCCCCCAGGGATATCTGTTCCTAAATCAGGTTCTTTTATCGATCTTTTTTTCTTACTCTTATTCCTAGGGACTCTAGTAATATTCAATCGCAATGAAAAATGATTTAAACCTTATTCTCATAACCCATCATCACATAAAAAGGAATATTTAACTGAATTTATCCATTATCATTACTCTTGGGTTTATGTTTGCTTTAAAGGAATCAACGTCTCTTGTATTTGGTATTGAGTTTGGGTTAATTGGTTTAAGCTAATAGGGTCAGATTTTTCTTTAGGTACAAATCATAGTTCTTCTAACTTATGGAATAGCTCTTCATTTCTCAAATTTCACAGATAGCGCGAAAACATTAAAGTCTAGGCACGATTATCATTATTAGTAGAAAATTAACAGAGTCTTTAGTTTTCTTAAATGGAGCATTTTACGTTATTTCTAGAAATTCTTAACGGTAATTGTTTCTTTTTTGCTATAATATGAGGAAAATTCACAATGTAAAACTCATAAATCAAGAAAAGCTATTTATTTCATTAATTTAATATTGAAATTATGCAAAACAAAGCTATTAGAGTTGAAAACCTAACAGGAGTTGAAAAAACACTATTTTTCCCATTAATCTCTCGAACATTAGATGCAAGGTCTCCAAAACCCATATTAAACGATTTAAAAGCGGTGAGACTCCTAGAAAGGCTGGATTTCGACTTCCTTGCTCTCCAAAAATCTTTAGAAAAACCGGCGATTATTGGCCATGCCCTTCGAGGGCGTTATTTTGATAATCAAGTTCGTTGTTATCTTGAAAAATATCCAAATGGTATTGTTATCAGTTTGGGTTCAGGATTAGATACACGTTTTGATCGGATCGATAATGGTCTTCTTACCTTTATTGATATTGATCTTCCAGAAGTAATCAATCTTAGAAGAAAACTTCTATCTGAGACTCCAAGAAATCCATTTCTTGGTTGTTCAATTCTTGATTATTCATGGATTTCGGAAATACTGGCCCTGACATCTAAAAGTTTATGTCCAGTTCTTTTTATTGCTGAAGCAGTTTTTATGTATTTACCAAAAACCGATGTCCAATCTCTTTTCCAAAATTTATCGATCTCATTTCGAAATGCCGAAATTATTTTTGATGTATACACTAATTTCATGGTTAAAGAAGCAAATAAAAATATTAGTCTTAAAGAATTTCAAGCCGAATTTAAATGGGGAGTAAATAATCTTCACGATATTGAGAAATGGGCTCCAAATCTCCTTCTGATTAATGAGTGGTCATTTTTTAATAATAAAGAAGCACGTGTGGGAATGTTCAAAATACTACGGTTTATTCCATTTATCAGAAAAATGTCACGCATTGTTCACTTTCGATTTTAATCAGATGGTTTGATTATTTCAAAAATTTAGATAATTGAAAAAATGTGTCACGAATTGTACATTTACAATTTAGGTAAGACATTAAATAACCTTTTATTAATAAATTTTTAATTAAAGAAGCAATTAAACAAACGAATTATTCCAACTTTTTACATTAGCAATGGTTAGTGGATCACTAGCTGAAAAAACAGGATGATGAGGTTTTCTTTTACCAAGAATCTTGTCTAATCATTCTACATTATCATCTAGTCTAATTTTGGTTTTTTATGGTCTTTTTGGTCGCTACAAACCTTTTTTTTGCCTGGAATTGTTCTCCCAAATATACCAATAGACATTTTTATCATTATTAATCTTGCACTAAAAAGTCTACTCTGTTTAATAATAGTATCTCGGCTTTTAACACTCTTAAAAGTTTATTTTACCTAAAATATTCTGTGGAAGGTTGGAATCAATTGTAAAAAGTCTTATTCAATTGGCGTGCTAGATCCGTACTATGAGTGATGATAGATATCCAAAATTAGCTATAGTTAAGATTCAAAATGGTTGAAACTACAAGGTTATTAAGAACGATCTTGTTCATCTTCGGTCTCTTCTCTTCGTTGAATATAGTTAATGACTTGTTCTCCATTAGGTTAAAGATATTCTTGAGTTTTATATAAAACCAGTTCGTTATTCAGCCTCAATTGTTCAGATTTACCATAAAAGCTTTAATGGACAGTTAATATATCAAATGATTATATAAAAAAAGGTTAAAATTATGTTTGAAATAATTGATGGTTTTAAAAAGGGATTTGAAACTTGGAAACTAGTTTGGGTAAGACAAATGCTCATCCAGATAATTTTAGGTTTTTTAACATTATTCGTAATTACCCCGTTTGGTTTTCTAATAGCGATATTTGGAGCAACTAGGAGTTTTGATGTAACTATAGAGGAAGGGAACCTAATAACTCCTGCTTTAATTGAGCTGATGATGGAGAATTTAGGCTTTTGGATTTCAGTTTTCTCAACCGTATTTATATTAGTAATCTTTGCAACAATTATAACTGGTGCGATTCAAAATATAGCTCACCAAAGAGTAAAGAAAGACGATATAAGGCTAGAAGATAATTTCAAGGAAATTATTCCTTTAATCGTCCCATTAGCAGTTGCAGGTATCGTAATGATCATAATCATGGGGATTCCAATGTTAATTGCTGCAGAGATTTT
The DNA here is from genome assembly GCA_048886525.1 of Candidatus Hodarchaeota archaeon. GTDB lineage: Archaea > Asgardarchaeota > Heimdallarchaeia > Hodarchaeales > Hodarchaeaceae > Hodarchaeum. The sequence goes on from JBHLKP010000004.1 coordinate 18,883, forward strand.
CCACCTGATTGATGATCCTAATACACCTATAGTTTATAGTTTTCCACTATTTGATTCAACCGTGAATCTTACTTTCTTAGATATCATTGCTAATCTAGTGTTTCTTGTTTTAATCATTCTCTTCAGCGGTCCTTATTTTTTAGCTATTAGTAAAATTGTTGCAGATAAAGCAGGAATAAGTAGTATTGTTGCAAGTTGGAAATTATACTTCCAGAAATTCCTTTCTGTCATAATTGCAATGACCTCTATTTTCATTATTGGCTTAATTTCCCTTGTAGTGCTTTTCTTTCCTATAAATGGTATTGTTGTAGCAGGTAATTCAACTCCAACAGATCTACCATTACTCTTTTTTAGTATCTTCTTATTGATGATAATAAGTGTTCTAATGCAATTTATTGTCACCAACTGGCTTTTTACGTCGCTATATTGTTTTTACAAGGAGCTTGCAGAATAACTTCATTGAATAAAAAAGAAAAGGGGTATATAAGGAAATAAGATTGAAGAGGGAGTCATTTTAATTTTTTTTATTATTTTTTTATACAGATCTACTAAATCTTAACTTAGTTGATGAAGAGAGTACTATATTATCTCATTTTATGTAAAATAATTAATTTATCCAACGCTAGCTACAATTTTTATATAAAACAAGATGTGAATTTCATCATTCCCTCAAACCTAGTCCAAAGGAAGGAACAATCTATCAATATAATTTTTGATTTTAAAACCATTACATCCATAACTACCACCTTAACAACGACTACTTCGATAAAAACAGTCACACCTAGTTGGAGTGTTCTTCTTTTATTTCCTTCCTTATTTCTCATACTCCTATTCAAACATCCTAGGAAGAAATCCTAAACTCTTTCACATTCCCCTTTATTCTATTTTTTTGAAAAACATCAGTCTAAGATTTCTTCTGGGATTGTATGATGAACTTGGAAAGAATATACCAGGTTGAGTTGAAAGCATCATTTGCTAAAGTCGCTTCAATAGAGTAACCATTCTTCAAGTAGAAATTAAGATTTTGATGTATAGTACTCAAGCGAATCTTATGCCATTTGTTTTCATGAGCAAGTTTTTCCAAACGTTTCAAAATTAAGCTCCCAACGCCTTGAGTTTTCCGATATTCTTCCCTTACCAAGAGTTGAGATACCCTTAATGTATTTCCCATGATGATACACCTTGCAACTCCAGCTATTTTTTGTGGAGTCGATTCTGTGAACGCAATTATGTTTAAAGGTTGAAATTCATCTGAAATGTCGCGCCCGAAATGAAGTAGGTTTGCAGATTTCCACTGCTCCTTGAGAAACGTCAAGATTTCTTCATTGGGATCCTCAAATAGGATTTGAAGAGTAATTTTCATAAAGATCTTCCAGATGAAATTAATAAGTCGATAACAACCACTTATAGACAGCTAACATCTTATTTTATCTGTGTTCTGTCGATTAAGAAGGTTTAATATATATTTAATTTGCCAATTGAAGAAAAAAGGGAGTAACTAAAGAGCGAATGTTATGAATCCTACCCATAAAAGTTTCAAAGCAGACTGTAATAACAGGGCTAATCAAATGAATACCATAAATGTGTTGACCTGGGTTTATACACAGTGATGTTATATTAACGCTAAGTTCGAGATTTACATACAATTAGTTGGTCATTCAATTAAAAGACTTACCCAATGATATATGTAGAATTATATGACGTTTTATATAAAACAGTTAACTTATCCCACGATTTATTCTTAAAAAGTTGATATAAGAATAGTCCTTTTACTATTCAAAACTTAAATTAGCTACCTAATCTGGTCCGTATTCATCCACAATAAAGGTGGCGTGATAGGAAGTTTTTGGAATAGTCTCGGTTGATATAGGATATGGTTTAAGCTCCGTAAACTTTACATAATATCCCATAAAGGAAGCTTTATGTAAATTGCTTGAATTTAAAATGAAATTTCCTAGATCCTGACTATTATACTGTATATTGATAAGTAGTGAAACTGTTCCTTCCCATATACATTCTACGTCACTAGGACATCTGGAATCACTTAATACATCAACAAACTTCAGTTTGATCCCATGATCTTTGATGATTACTGATTCTCCAATGTAAAGAGAAAATTCGGTATCTATCTTACCAAATTTAACTTCTGTTGGTTGTTGTAAAATTATAAAACCAATCGTTGTTCCAATGATAATAGTAAATAAAGAAATGAGGATAAACAATACACTTCTTGAAATCATTTCAATTTTCTCCTAAAAAAAATATGAATTCTCAATTTAACTCTTCAAATGATTAAATCTTTCCTATCTTAAGATTCTATTGATTAGAACATCTGTTCTAAAAAGCGGAACATTTTCAGATTCTCTATTATTACATAATAGATGTGCAATAACCAAACTTTAGAGTCTAAGTGCCATGAAAATTGTTCTTAGGGGATTTGAGTAAGAATTAAAGATGATTTTTATCACAGCTAAAGAATGAAGAGGATTTCAATAATCAAAGGAACAAAAAGGAATATTAAACCAATCAGGAGGGTAGTTATCTGATTATAATTAAAGGGCCATGATATAAAGCCTTCCATTTGTTCAATTATTTGATTAATTGTCTTTATTTCACTTAAAAATAATTTTTTTTCTTCTGTTTCTTCCAAGTTATCGGTAAATGTGAAATTAAGATATTGAACTGATTTCATGGCTATATAATTCGATATATAATCCAAATAGGATCTTTTTAAAAGTTCAAGATGTCGATTAAGAGAAAATTGAAAAAATGTTATAATAAAAAATAAAGCATAATCCGCTATACATGATAAGAGACTATAAGATTAGTAAAGAATGGGTGGTATAGTAATGGAGAAGGAAGAAGTATCACTGGGGCATTGGAGGTCATTTAAATTTCTTTGTAAGGGTTTAATATTCATAAGAATGCATTAACAATCAAGCTAATTTTTATCAAAGCCTAAAAAGATGTAAAAACAGAAAATAGTAAATCTTTTAACACTAAAAAGCTTTTTCTTGCACAAAAAAATACTCTAATAATTATAGGTGAAAAAGACATCTCCAATTAATAATAGAAAAAAGGAATGCTTGTTCAATGAGTGCGAATCGAGAAAAATTAGTGGAACTAGATTTTCTTAGGATAATTTCAATCCTAATTGTTGTCGTAATATTACATATTCCTGCTAATTATGGTTATAATTTCTATCATGAGTTAGATGAATACACAGGTTGGTTTCTTCATACTTTTTGCACATATATCGCTATGGGTTCATTTACTTTTCTTTCAGGATTCGGTCTTTTTTCTCAAGAAAGTAATAGAAATATCAACACAGTTGAAAAATTCTCTAGATTTGTTAAAAAAAGATTTTTTCGAATTTTTCCCCTTTACTGGATTGCATTAATGATTTTTATCTTTATTTTTGATTATACCGATATGAATATCCTTTATCTATTTGCTCACTTTCTAGGATTACAAATAATTGTTGCACCTAATTTTAGCTTTCCGATATGGACATTATGGTTTATTGGTGTTATCACTATTTTTTACCTGATATTTATAATTCTTAGTTTTATGAACTCGCTTAAAAAAATAATCCCCACTTCAATTATTATCTTTGCTTTTTTCTTGATTATGAACTTAATTTTTGGCCTTGTCGAATATCGTTTCTTTCTTTACTATTTCACTTTCATTGCAGGTATAATTGGAGCTAGTATGTATGTGAACCCTCAATACAAACGAATAAAAGAATCACTAAGGAATAAGAACATACTAATACCCGAAATACTTATATTGGCAATTACTATTTTAAGCTGGGTTGCATTTCAATCTTACACAAAAATATTACATTCTAATCCCGAATCTGCTGCTATAGAAATGTTTTTTAATCTAAATTCTAAATTTAGCGAATCTATAGCAAGAATTTTGTTCGTTGATATGATTATAGTATTTTATATCGCCTTTATGGTTTCCTCATTCCATTTACTTGCAAGATTGATACGTTTAATTGACACTCAGGGTTATATAAACAAAGTTTTTACTCTAGTAGCTTACTCAACTTTTTGTGTGTATCTCTTTCATCGTCCATTCCTGCTTGTGTTAAAGGAGATACTGCTAGGGATTTTTAGTATTGATCCCACCTCCAAATCAAACTCAGGTTTAATGATATTATCTATCCCGTTTTTATTTATACTCTCCTTCTTTATTCAAAAGGCAATAGACAAAGGATTGCCAAAAATAAATACAGGATTGAGGAAAATTACTCTCATCTCTAACTGAGTTCTTCAAGCTATTTTTCACCAATAGGAGTCCTAATAATGGTGATATAGTCCATTTTATCGGTCTAATAACTTGAAATAACCGACGACTTGTTCTGTAAAAAACTTGATATAAGTACAAATCTAAATTTCAAGGTCATGGAGGAATTGATTAAATACTAAGTTCTAATAAAATAATTAGATCAGGTTGACCATTTATGGAATATAAGTTTGACCAAGATGTAAATGTGGAACGTACAGGAGAGAATCGATTTGAGATAGAAATTTCCAGTGATTGGAACATCGTAGCTCCAAATGGGGGATACTTGATGGCAATAGCAGGTAAGGTTATTTCAATTATCTCTGATTACCAGATTCCTTTGTCAATGACTGCTTATTATCACAAACCAGCCTCTCCTGGTTATGCAAATCTCGTTATTGATCGTATTATAAAGAGTAAGAGGATAATTACCGCGAACATTTCATTGATTCAGAATAATAGAGTAGTTATTTCCTACTCGGGAATGTATACTCAAAAAAATGCATTTAGTGGAATAACTCTGGTTCAGAAACAACCTATATTACCTGATCCGTCCGTGTGTATCGAGATCCCTAATTCTCCCCTATCCTTTTTCAAACAAGTTAGGTTGGCTGTTCCCCGTGAGCAGCTGGACTGGCTGCAAGGAGTAGAAGGAAAAGAAACCTTTTTTTCTGGTTACTTCAGTTTTCAGGACAATCGTCCAATGGATGCCCTTTCGGTATTGCTGTTCGTGGATGCAACCCCTCCTCCCATTCTACGAAAAACTGGTCCTCTTGCATGGGTACCAACAATTGAGCTAACAGTTCAAGTTAGAAATATTCCAACAGGTAGTTCTTTAGGGTTTATCTCGAAAACTCGTTTTACTACCAATGGTCTTACGGAAACAGATATTGAACTTTGGAGTGAAAAAGGAAGGATAGTTGCTCTCGGACGTCAACTTGCTTTTATAAAGGAAAACGTTTTAGAAAAAAGCACTCCTATGGAGAAATAATTAAGAAAGCAATTATATACTTGGTAATTAGATAACATCACATAAATAAACATCCATATTTAAGGAATTAAACTAAAGCTATAATAGTTTCTTAGATTGATATCATTCCCGAACAGTTGGTTTATGTATTTTTAATATTACTCTTCTCATCTAGCTATATTCTAACTAGGACAATTGAAGGTGAGTGACTATTTAGGTAATATTGGTAAGTTATGTGTGATGCATAATAATAGATTTGATATGGATTGACGACTATTCAACTACACGAAGTGCAGAAGGTAAATCCATACTTGTAAGCTTGCGAATAGACAACAAGGGAATCAATGTTACTATGACAATACCAATGACCAAAACCAAGAAAAAACTTTCAGGATAGAGAAAAGCAGCAAGATGAACCTCATTCATCGCCTCTGTCACTCGTACTTGTAAAATCTCTATTACAATGGGACCGAGACCAAAGAATCCGAAAATTGTCCCTAATATACCCATTATAAGAGATTCAATCATTAAAAATCGAATCGAAGTACGAATTGGGGTTCCAAATGCGCCCATGGTAGCTAGTTCTCGTGTACGCTCATCTATATTGACTGAAGTAGTATTATAAACGATTAATAATGCTAATACAAGAACAATATATTGAAGAATGTCAAAGATTGATTTAAACATCTCAATAAGCTCTTCATATACTGTAACCATTTTTGTAATTGATTGGATCCCATTATATCCAGGTAGGGGAAAAAATTCTGTTTGAATCGTGGTTTCAGTAACTCCTTCTCTAGGAATGATCATGATGGAATTAGCAAAATTAGTAAAATTAAAAATGGGAATGTTTATAATGTCTAAAAAGACCCAAAATCGTATCTCACTATTTTGAATCCCAATTATATCGAAAGATGTATTTCTTTTTGAATAATGGATACTTGATTCACGATAAGGATGCTCAAGAATGATTTGATCCCCCAATTTTACTTTTAGATCTCGTGCTGTTTCTTTGGAAATAATTATTCCAGAAGATAGATTTTCTACTGTCAAATCATTCGAAGTTACTGGGCTCCAGATAGGATTTGACATATCAAAGCATCTTAACGTTATACTAAACGAATCCTGCTCACCATATATTTTAACAGGTACTTGGATCATTGGAACAGCTGCTTCGATTTTAGAATGAGTAGTAATATTAATTACAGGGGATAAAGAGGTATTATAGAAATTATTTAGAAGGATATCAATGCGTTCTTCTGAATCACCTTTAAGAATCTTTTCTTCACTGTCTAATAAAAAATTAGCACCATCTACAAAGCTAAACACAGCAATGAGCACACAAATCGCCAACGCAATACCCATAAATGTTGAGATTGTACGCCTTAAATTACGTGAGATATTGCGAAAGGGTATCTGAATAAAAATAGATCCTGGAATCTTGAGTCGAGCAAGAAGAGGCTTAAATCCTTTACCAGTCCCTAATTTTGCCCCAGTTTGAATGGCATTTATCGGTTCCATTCTAGAGGCTTGAATAATTGGGACAATTGATGCTAAGAAGGGGATGATGATCCCTAGCAGAGTACCTTGAATGAATAAATCTGTAACTAACCACTCCTCCCAAACTGGATAGGGGATAACTTCTTTTATAACTGCCCCTAGTCTATTTCCAAAAATAATAGCAAAAAAATATCCTACTATAATTCCCCCTAAAGCGATTTCCAAAGAAAAAATAAGATATCTGTAAGCTATCTTCCGAGGGGTTACTCCAAGGCCCATATTAATACCAATCTGTCGTCTTTGAGAATTAACAACTCTCGAAATTAAATTATATGTTCCAAAAGCTGCAATAATTAGGATCAGAAATGAAAAAACATAATACATAGCTTGATCCCCAGGGATATCCTCTTCCTGCACTTTATAAGAAGGATAGTCCTTACGTTCAATAAAGTTGAAGTTAATTTGGGGATAATACAGGTCAAATTGTTCTTCGATCTCTGTTTTTAACACAGTTATATCTGCATCAGCAGTTAATGAAAACAAAAGCTCATTTACAAAATTGATCTCGATTGATAATCCAATAGACTGCTGAAGAATAAATTGAGCGGTTTCTAAAGGTATAAATAACGCGCAAAACGAAGACTGAGCCATAAAAAGGTTTTCCTCGATAACCATGAAGAATTCTGGTGTTAATGCAGAACCAACGAACGAAAGTTCATATCCTCCCGAGATTTTAATCGATTGAGAGTCTGATAATAAATCATAGTAATTAGCAAAATTATGTTCGAGTAAGCAGACATTTCCTCTTGTTTCAGTGGGTTGGATATGCCTGCCATTTGATATGTGAATTTTATTCACATTTAGATGGTCTGAACCTTCTGTTACATTTATACCAATGACTCGGCCATTAACCAAAATAGTTTGATTAGATGTAGAAGCGTTGACTGTAGTTGGGAAGGTTAATCGATATTCCAAAGCATCAATCCAATTACCATGAGTTAGATTATTATTGATTATTTCTGAAAAATCGTCTTGTTTAATCCAACTCCCTGGAAGAAGAGTTATTTTCAGATCGAACATCCTAAGTATATCATTACTATTATTAAACGCGTTCCATCGCCATTGTGTAGTACTGCTGAGCCCTGTGTAGATTCCTGTCCCTAAACCAATTATTAAAATGATTGCAATAACTTGGATCTTACGTTTTTTCAGATCACGGAATGACCAACGAAGAAGCATTGCTTTGGAACCCATTTTTTACCACCATAAGTCCTTAACTGGGGCTTTCCCGTTCTTTGGAGGACCATCATTAGCAATCTTACCTGAATGTAACTCAATTACACGATCAGTTACACGAGCTATTTCCCGATTATGAGTGACTAAAATGATGGTTGCATGTTCTTGTTGTTCCAATAGCAAACGTAGAATTTGTTGCCCGGTCTTAAAATCAAGTTCTCCTGTTGGTTCGTCTGCTAAAATAATTGGTGCATTTTTCACTAGTGCACGAGCAATCGCTACTCGTTGTTGCTCTCCTCCACTTAATTGATGAGGAAAATGGTTAATCCGCTCTGCTAAACCAACAGATTTTAATGATTCAGCTGATTTTTGTTTAGATTTCTTTATTCGTGCTAAATCGGCAACATATTGAACATTTTCTAAAGCAGATAATCCAGGAAAGAGATTGAATGTCTGGAAAATAAACCCGATATTCTTCCGTCGAAAAGCATATTGTTTATTTCGATTATATTTAGTAATATTAATTCCATTTAATTTAATTAATCCAGCTGTAGGTCGATCTAAAGCCCCGATAAGGTTTAAGAGAGTTGTTTTTCCCGATCCAGAAGGTCCAAGGAGCACAACAAATTCATTTTTGTCAATATTTACATTTATTCCGTCTAATGCTTTCACAGTCATGGGACCCATTTGGTAGTGTTTGATAAGATTTTCTATGTTTAACAAATAAGTCATTCGCTCCAATTTCTATTTTTTTTAGTGATAGCTCCGAATTTCTAGAAATAAATTCCCTTTTATTAAAGTTGGTATTTTTTCACTACTTTAGAAGCGATGTAAGGAATAATTACATTACTTACACACTTTTAAAAAGGGCTTGTCTTCATAAGGAGACGTGTTCTAGAAATAATTGCTCCTAAAGCGTGGAGTCAACTATGACTTGGTATATACCTCTTTACGGAATTCTTATTCTATTTAGTTCAATTATTTTGATTTTTTCAGCCTTTCTTACGGTTCCTTTGTACAAAAGAACGAGCGAAGAATCCTTTTTTCATATGACCTTAACCTTACTCCTTTTTTCGATAACTCTTCTAGTTATAAGTTTATTTGCTATATTTTCACCTGACCAGACATCTGAGGTGATTCAAGGACTTGAAATAATGAAATTAACTCCACTGACAAAATATTTTGCTATTTTAATGAGTGTTACAGTTTTTGAATTGACAATATTTTATTTGACTCTGTTTTCTAACCGAATTCATATTATTGAAAGATATTTTCCTCTTCTTCCCTCATTTTTTCTCGGATGGGTAACTGCTTCCATGATTATTTCAAATGCCATTTTTGATACCCTACTATTTTATTTCATATATGTAATTTTGCTTAGTATTTTATTGTTAGTATTAATTATGCTTGTTCGTCTTAGAAATGTACGTGGAAAATTCAAGACAGCTAAAAACGAGCAGAAACTCTTAACACATTTGATTATCATGTTATCGGGTTACTTTATTTATCAAGCTACAGACCTAGTTAGTTTAATTGGAATTTTATTCTCAATGAATCTGTTTCCAATTAACAATATTGCTCAATTCGCATTATTACCTGTTCTAAGTATTTTATTACTCCTTCAAAGTCGTTCTATCTGGAAAATTGTTGATTCTGTTAATTTTCCTTTATTACTCAATGAATTAAGTTAATTGCTGAGAATTTATCTTAATTCCAGAAGAAAAAAACTCAAATATTAGAGGAATAAGCTAGCTACTGGTGCTTGAATGGTAAAGACTTCAGTTGTTTCTGTCAGAATCCCTAATGAGGTGAGAGAGAAACTTGATAATTATAGTGAAATCTTACGAATACGCCCTTCAGCTATCGCAGCATTAGTCTTGGAAGATTGTATTGATTATTGGGTAAAACAATACAGTGAACAAGCATTAAAAAAAATATGGGAGCAATTTTAATCTATTTATTAGGAATTATTCGGTCTTTATGACCCAGATGTAAGACTAATAGTTCCATTAAGCATAAAGATTCTTTCTTTTTCTTTTTTCATAATAATTGTGAAATTTCCTAAATTATTTAGAAATAAATAAGTTTTCGTGAAGTATTAAGGGGTCGAAATAAGAGTATTTATCTATCCAATTCCTTGATTATTTCCTCTGAGTCAAGTACACGAGCGAATCCAGCTCTTAGAACTTTTAATTCTACTTCATGCATTAGTGGATCATTTGTTGAAGTCACATCACTCCCCATAACAATTTTGAAACCTCTTTCGTATCCTTGTCGGGCTGTCATTCCACAGCAATAATTAGTTAATGTTCCACAAATAATGATGGTATTTTTTCCCAGATTTCGAAGAATGGTTTCTAATGGAGTGTCATAGAAAGCTCCATAGGAAGGTTTGTAGATGACAATGTCTCCTGCGTCTGGAGCGATTTCATGCCAAATATGTCCATCTCTGAACATTTTAGGATCCTCAATTCCTAGTTCTGGATATCGATTCGGCATCAAGTCTCCCGTGATTGGTCGATCTTGACGAAAATGAGTATATGCCACTGCAGTATAGATGATTGGTATTCCTCTCACCCTACAAGATGTTATCAGTGTATTAATTCTTTCAACTTGACGTGTTGCTTCTGGAATCCAAAATGGTGTCCAATGAGGTTTAACAAATTCATCTTGCATGTCTACAACAATTAGAGCGGATTTGTTTGCCATTATTGTAAACTTTGCATCCCCTTCCTCGTATGCTGTTTTTGCTAAGGCTAAGATTTGTGATTCGGTAAATTCACCAAGTTTCATTGGATGTACCTCATAATGTTTAGTCTATTTACGCATTGAATATCTTCTTTTGGTTATTTTATTTTAAATTTATTTTCATCTCTCTGGAAAACTTCCAATTCAAACGAGATTTCTTAGTTAAAGATAATCTAAAGTAGCTCTGGCTTTTTCTAGATTATCAACTCCCAAAACTAATCGATTATTAGTTGCTAAGTAAACTAGGTCAATGTTGATTCCATCATTGGCTATTCTGCGAGTGATTCTTCCCAATTCACCTGGTTGATCCTTCAAATCCATTACAAGAACTTCCCTTTCCTCTTTTACTTCTATATTAGCTTCTTCTAATACACGACGAGCTGCATCTATGTTTTCTATTAAAATATGAAGTTCTCTTATTCTTTCGCAACGACACCCCGTTAATCCCTCTATATTTATGTTAGCTTTGCCTAGTAAGTTTTCTGCATCAGCTAGAGTTCCTGGCCGATCTTTTCCTATTATAGTTAAATCTTTCAAAATATTTTCCTCTTTCTCGTCATTACATCATATTGGGAACTGTTTTTTGGATGTTTTAGTATTTTTTTATTATTAATTCACACTCGATATCCCTAGAGTCAATTATTGATAATAATCCTTGGATCAATGTACTACGGTTATTCTTTTCCCGAATATCTCCGTATTAAAACCTAATTGATCTTGTCACGAAAATGTGATCAAATAGATGTTATATACGTTCGATACCAGAATCTATGGAGGTTTTTTTCTCCCTTTCTCCTTCTACCCAAGCTATTTACCATATCCTCTTAAAATTTATTCAATATAAATCTTATAGAGATTAAAAATAGGGCACAGCATAGTTCTCGGACTAGTTGAGAGGTTTTGATTAACCATTCGACAATGAAGAATGGTTTTATTTTGACTGACTCAATATGAAATTCACACATTTAGTACAGTTTTAATAAGCTCTAATGCTTTAATTAACTGGTATTTAAAGTAGAAGGTATATTTATGCATCATAATCGTAGGTTAACAGAATCCATTGGAGTTATTGGCACAGGAAAAATGGGAACTGCGCTTGTTAGAGGATTGTTAAAAAAGAAACTTGTGGAACCTGATCAAATATTTGCATACGACATTTTAAATGAAAATCTCATGGAATTGGTGAAAGACACTGGTATAAATGCTGCATTAAATAATTTACAAATTGTCGAACAATGCAACATTGTATTTATCTGTGTTAAACCCCAAGTATTCGAAACAACCCTTCAAAAACTCCAGACATATTTCACACATGATCATTTAGTTATATCAATTGCTGCTGGAGTCCCTCTAGCAACGATTGAACGATTAACTGGAAATGCACGGTGTATTCGTATAATGCCAAATATGGCATTCCAGGTAGGAGCAGGAGCAGCTGGTTTTAGTTTAGGAACCAGAAATGATAATCGAGATTCAGAAATTGTCGAACTCGTATTTGGTTCATTAGGAAAAGTGTTTCAATTCCCCGAATATTTATTAGACGCTGTTACAGGACTTTCAGGCACAGGTCCTGCTTATGTATTTGTCTTAATAGAAGCATTGGCTGATGGAGGAGTATTAGCAGGATTACCTCGCCGAGAGGCACTTATTCTGAGTGCTCAAACTGTAATGGGCGCTGCTAAGCTACTACTAGAACAAAATGTTCATCCTGGGGTATTAAAAGACGCTATTATGTCCCCAGGTGGTACTACGGCCTCAGCGTTACAGTTGATGGAAGCACGTGGTTTTCGATCCATTCTAATAGATGCAGTAGAAGCTGCAACTAAGAAATCTCAATTCCTAGGTCAAAATAATCTATCATTATCTGATCGCCTATTATAGAATAGTCGCTGTGTTCCAGTTATGGCTTCACACCTTATTTTTTTTACCGTTAAGCTTGAAAAATGCCTCAAAGACAATTATAATGCAATGATATCACTTCTTCTCGACTTCTGGATTTTTTTTGGATAAGACTGAAAAGTAGCTCTCATTATAATTTCAAGTACTAGAATGAAAAAAGAAAAAAGGATTAAAGGAATACCTTCATATCCTGAGAAACTAGAATTAAATCAATAAATTCATTGCATTTTTATAATAAATTTTTTTTAAAGTAGGTTTAGACAAATTTAATCCATTTATTGTTGTCCATTCTGAATTATCTTTGTCTTTAAACGGTAGTAGAGCTTGATCAGACGTTTCCCAAAACAAACGCTGAGACCAATATCGACTACCCCAAAAAAATTCGCGACGATGTTTACTAAGAAGGAATTTCAGATTTAATTCGACATTACCGAGATCTGAGCCAAATAATATTCGATCTTGATATTTTTCAAACCATTCTTTAGATTGTTTAACATCTTTCCCAAGTTCACGTATCATCCACCGCGTAGATGCAGTATCTACGTATAATTGAGGATGCTTATCTAATAACTCACTTAACTTAGTTAAATTTTCAGGTAAGCTACCTAGGTGGGCTGAAATCATTGTAATCTTAGGAAATTTGTCAAGAATATTTGAAAAATCATTAATCCTATCATTTTTCAGGCCATATCTCTGTGTATTTCTATATTTCTTCGCATAAGAAATATCTGGATCTGCTACATGCATTAAAACAGTTAAATCGTAATCTTCTATATGAGAGTATACAGGATCCAATCTATCATCATTAATTCTAAATGGATTTTTATTCCTGATAAAAAATAAGAATATCGGACCAAAAAAAATCTTCAAATGACTAATCTCATTTGTATGAGCCTTATCAATCTGGTTTTGGAGTTTATGAGAATTAAATTTTAAAAAATCATAAGAACTCAGGGATTCACAAAAAACAATATTATCAGCAATACCTTTAGATTCAAATTTTCTTTTTAAGTCTCCATCTCCTATGCCTAATATTCTTTCAACACCAAACTTTTTAATATATTCAAAGTATTCATTAAAATATCTCTGACCCCAAATATGGACGTGAGAATCAAAAATATCGTAATTACCTTTGTCTTCAATGCCATTTAATGGGTTTGAAACAGAAAATATGATCTCTACCATCCTTTTTCAAATAAAAGCAATTAAAATAATGAGAATCTATTGTTCCAACTACTATGGAAATCATAAATATTTTATGGAGTAACCGTTATCCGTCATTGGTATGAGCAGTATCGAAACTCAGAATCGAAAAAATCCCTTCTCATTTACAAATAGTTATCTGGAGAATAAATCAAAAGATTGATCATTTTGGGTGTCATTAATTACGTTTTTTATTAGTTTATCAGCATTAATTAATTCAATAATCATAACTGGGAATATTACTGGTATGAATGATAATCAGGATTAAGTTTTCCCTTTAAAAACTCCTTTAATCGTATATTAAGATATTTTAACTCAAGAAGTTTAAAGTATTGTCCAAATTGTTCATAAGAATGATAAATCTCTTTGAAAAACAGTAATAAGGAATTGACATCCTCAACTGTGTCTATCTGCTTTGTTATTTCGATAAAATCACTAATCCCTTTCTTCATCTCAATCGCATAACCAATGTTTAACCTTAATCTATTAATAGTTCTAGTATCCCAAGACTGGACAATCATGTAGTATTTTTTACGATCACCAGGTCTTTTGATAAGTTGAACCATTTTCATATTCAACAATGATTTCAAAGTATCTGAAATAGTACTTCTTTGAAAACCTGTCGCACGTACAAGCTCCTCCTGAGTCAAAGGTCGATTTTCTAATAATAATTCAGTTCCAAGTATAGTTCTAGCAATCGCTGTTTGGGATCTCGCTGCTGTTAAATTCTCTCGAAATTTTTGGTAAAACTTATTTTTGAGTTGGATATAGAGCTCAAATAATTGTTTATCCCCAATTCGTTGAATTGAGATGGATGTTGGTAACTTGGCTGGATTTAATAGACTCTGTAGATATAATTGGTTTTCAGGGGAATTCATAATATCTGTGTTAATTAACTCTTCTATTTTAAATTCTCCAGTTTTTATCAAGTTACTAAATTCTTCAGCTGAATCCGTTAATAGATTGATATAGAGAGAGGAATATTTAAATGAATTTTCAAGGAATTCACTAAAATTTAGAAATTTTTGATGTTTCTTGGTATATGGTTCAATTTCCTCGATCAAAGGAATAATGAAATCAACCTTATCTTTATATGCCTCAATCAACATCCTTAGAAATGTAATCATGAACTCTCTTGTAGATATATTAATTGTATAGTATTTTTTCCTTTTTTTTGGTTTTTTAATTTGAATTAAAGGGAAGTTCACCTGAAGAAGTTTTAATATCTGGGAAATTGTTGTTTTAGAGTAGTTTGTAAGCTTTTTAATTCTGTCTTGCGTGATCGGTTCTTTTTCTATAAATACTGCCATCATACACCCAAAAAAATTTTTGGGAAAAAGAAGGTTGGAGTGCTTTTCCTCCATAAATCTAATGAAATCTCTCTTTATATCAATAGTGTTCATAATGCGTCATAAACATTCTCATTCCAGTATAAAAACTTTTCTGAATTTTTGTGTTTTTATGAAAATATTTATAAAAGATCTTATTAAAAGTTAATTGACCTACTAGAATCGTAGAGAAAAAGAGATTCAGGTTTACAGATGTGTAAAAAAGGTCTGGTAACAAATGTTAGAAACAACAAACCTCAAGAAATATGAAAGAAAGGTTAGTCCTTTAGAACGTATTTTTAATCGATCCCCTTATGCGATTGTTACAATGGTAGCTCGGATAAAAGGGGAAATTTCCAAGAGCATGCTAGAAAATGCAGTTAATAAAGTCCAACAGAGACATCTGAACCTTAGGGTTCGAATTTATGAGGATAATGATCATAATCTATGGTTTATGTCGGATGAGGTTAAAGAAATCCCAATAAAAATCGTTCCACGAAAATCGGATAAACATTGGATTGATATTTATCATAGTGCTTGTAAAATTCCTTTTGATTTTAAAGAACGTCCTGCTATCCGTTTTATTTTAGTTCATTCTTCAGAAATATCTGAATTGATAATTATATGTCATCATATTATATGTGATGGGATGTCCTTAGCATATCTCTCAAGAGACATAATGACACATCTTGGAGATCCAACTAGAGAAGTAGAAGTATTACCTTACCCAGTTCCAATGGATAAAGATAATTTACCAAAAGATGTTTCTATTAATGCCATTGTTAAATTTTTTATTAATCGAATTAACAGAAAATGGGTAAAAAACCCAATTTTTTTCGATCAGGAAGATTATAAAAGTCTTAATGAAGCTTATTGGAGAATATATAAACACCAATTACTCCCCATTGAACTTTCTGAAACACAAACTTCTACATTAGTTAACAGATGTAGAAAAGAGGGAGTAACAGTAAATACTGCATTATCTGCTGCGTTTGCAAGTGCTCAATCAATTATGCAGAGTGATAAATCTAATTCAAATATAGTTATAGCTGGTAACCTAAGGGATCGTCTTCTACGACCTGCCGGGGAAGTTATGGGATATTTTGCTGGGGGTGTAGAATTGAAGTATCAACATAATAGTAAAATGAATTTTTGGGAAAATGCTCGAAAACTTCATCAAAGAGTGAAACCACTCTATACAAACAAGAATCTATTCAAAGAGCTGATACCCTGGTGTTACCTTGAACCAGGAATTATGGAATCGCTTAGTTACAAAATGATAGGAAAATTTGTCCCATCAGACCTTCCACGATACGAAAAAATTTCTAAATTCAGCAATCAAGATGATGTGGTTTCGTCTCTTCTTAAAAGACAGAAGATAGACTCTCTAGATAGGCCTTTACTAGGAATTGCTGTTACTAATCTCACCCGATTGGATTTCCCCAAAATGTACGGATCATTAGAATTAGATCGTTTAATTATGAATCCTGGTGGCATGTTTCCCTTAGTTCTTGTAAATTTTGTGGTAGGAGCAGTGACTTGTGCAGGAAAGCTCAGCATACTTGTCGAATATGCCGAAGAAACTATTGATTCTAAAACTATGGAGAAAATAAAGGAGAAAGCTTTGGATTTCCTATTTGAATGAGTTTGAAAACTCATAATATCTAAGATTTCCTAAATTCTTATTTTTCTATAGATTTATTTCCCTTGTTATACATTATCTATGAAATATCATTATCTTTGCGCAAAGATTGAAGTTTGTTCTTACTTTCTCCGTTGTCAGTTATTGGAAAAGAGAGAAGGATCCTACTAATCCATATAAAGAAAGGGATCATGATCAGGGCTCCAAGAAAAAGAAAGATGATCCCAATATAAAATCGCGAGAAAATTATTTTGAAAATTGCTACATAGAAGTTTCCGTATACCTCGGGTCGAATGAAATTGGGTTCGTAGTTGAACCACGGTCTGATGAACCAAGCCATTTGTGTTCCTATAAAAGCTAAGGTTCCCAAGGCAATTGTTACTGGTATTAGGTTTTTCAATGTTATTATTTTTTCTTTCTGTTTCCTCTGAAATTGGACTCCTTCCACCATGAAAACTGTAGAAATCATACCTCCGATTCCATAGATAATTAAATTCAAGAAAACCATGAAAAAATAGGAATCATAATCCCGTGGTGATGTTATCATAAAAAACAGATTCACTGGAACGAATGCGAGAAGAATTGTTGTATAAATAGAGAAACTGGAAAGAAATAGAGAGGTGAGTTGGAAAAAACTATTTCTTCCTCCCATTGTCAGATTAACAACATAGTAGCTTGGAAGGACTACAGCTATCGAGATTAAAAAGAGCAAAGGAACCTTCAATGACGAAAAAACGACTTGTAATGGTTCCCACGACCACACTCCCATTGTGGCTCCATAAAGAGCTCCAAAGATCACGATTGAAAGTATGGCATCCCGGATAATTGCTGATAAATCTTTCTCCTCTGTCAAAATGGTATAGAATTCCTCTCTGTTTCTTAGTATCTTCTCAAATAGAAACAGGTTAACCATCTTAAGTCAAACAACTCTAGTAAAAAGATTTTTATTAGACCTAGTAATGATTCATTTACCTTAAAAGGTTATTTCTTTCTGAAATCTTAAGATTTAGTAATTAAAAGATTTTTTTCCTTTATTCTACAACTGGTAGGAAACTTAATGTAATTAGTGAATTATTGTCCACAGAATTAAATAATATGGAACCACCTAGTTTAAATCTAATCCTAATCCTTTTTGAGTTGAAAAGTGAGTAATAATATGAAATCTTCTCCTTTTTCGTCTATAATTCGATTAATAGGACTTACAATTATCTTATTAATCTGGAAATGGTTTATCGACCAACATTTTGAGCTTATGATCGAATTAGCCATAATAATAGGGGGCGTAATTGCTGTTGTTCCAATTTCAATTCTTGGCCGATTTTTCCTCAATAAATATCCATTAGTTGAATATACATTCTGGACTAACTTGACAATTCATTTTTCTATTATGATTGTCCTTGGAGTAAGCATAATCCGTGCTATTTTAACATATGAAAATTGGAGGGGAGTTATTATTCCCTTTCCAAGTTATCTCAGTTTACCTTTTTTAATAACAAGCGGCTTCTTCGTTCTGATTACAACGTTCTATTTAGCACTAAGAGGACTAGGAGCTCCATTTGCCTTAATTGCTAATAGTAAATATCTTGTAAGTGATTGGTTGTATGCTCGAACACGTAATCCTATGGTATTAGCTATTATCTCATTCTTATTATCCTTAGGGTTATTTTTTCAATCTTCATTGTTTATTATATGGGTTTTAACCCTTGTTCTGCCCGTTTGGATATTTTTTCTGAAACATTATGAAGAAAAAGAACTGGAAATTCGCTTTGGTAATACATACTGTGAATATAAAGCACGTACACCAATATTGTTACCATTAAACACTAAGCTACAGAAATCACGAAGGAAACTTCGCTAATACACAGTAGTTGATTCGAGTAGTTGATTCATTACCAACCTTACATATTTAATGCATATATTTGGTTTTGAAATCTCTAGATAAAACAAGATTTGGAGATAAGAAAGCAAAGACATTTGTTATAGTAAAATATTCGGTATAGTAAAGACCAAGAGTCGAATGTATTTTCATGTGTTTTAAGACACGTAACAATGACCTTAGAAGAGGTTAAAACTCTATAAGAAAAAACTATTGCGTAATTAACTCCCTTTATTAATGTTTGAGAGACTTCCTTAAAGCATGAATTTCCTTAAAAATAATCTGAAAGTAGTAGCAATAATAGGCGTGATTTTAGTAACTTCTGGAGTGGTTATCGCAACAGTAGTTCTCAACTCCAATGATAGGATTACAGTAACTTTATTGTATAATGCAGGAGTAATGATAGAAGTAGAAGACACTCGGATTTATATTGATCCTTATGATTTACCCTCACAGTATTCTAATTATCCTGCAGATTTAATTCTAATTACTCACGATCATGGTGATCATTATGATCCCTCCTCTATTGATCTTATTAAAACCGAGAATACCAGATTCTGCTTCCCCGCAATTATGAGCCTAGAAGCTTCTGAATATGGTGCGGATTCCGTACAGCCTGAAGATACTCTAACATTCAATAATTTTGATGTGAGCTGTTTCTATATGTATACTATGCCTGGATCTGATCAATCAAGCCATCCACAGTTAAATAATTATGTCAGTTACATTATTGACCTTAATGGCTTCACAATTTTTCATTCAGGTGATTCTTGGAATATTATTGAGTATGTGCAATTGAATGGTGAGATAGATCTAGCTTTCCTGCCTCTTGGTCCAGGATGTCAAACTATGACTGAAATAGACGTTGTTAGAGTGGTTGAAACGATTGAACCTCGTTATTTCATACCTATTCATTTCACCGAAGAAGCAAAGGAAACATTTGTTGAGCTATACAAGGAAGATGTCGAGGATTGTGACTGTGAATTTATTAATCTAGAATATTACGAATCCTATGGATTTAATTGATAAAAATTTTTAGCGTTTAAACAATAGAAGGAAAATAAGCTTATTTAGAGTATAAAGGATATATTTAAACCTGCATAGAGAAGTAGAATCACAAAAAATAGTAATCCAGTTGATGCAGACAATTTATACTTGAGGAGGCTAAAAACGAGTAATAATAATAGGGTTAAACATATTATAGAGCTTAACAGCATAATTGTCTCAAATTCAAATTGGATGATGATTAATCCACAAATCCCAAAGATTAAGGTTATATTCCATAAAATCTTTCCAATCTGAGCACTTATTCCTAGTTCAGTTTGCCCTTTTTGAATTGCTTTTACAATTAACCAAAATTCTTCTACATTAGTGACAAATGCCATTATAATTAGACCAAAAAAGGTCTCAGATAACCCTGTATAAACAATTAGCTGTTCAGCACTCGTAATTAATATTTCTCCGCCAAAGAAAATTACTATAAGAGAGAAAATAATTTTAATAACTATTAATGATCTGATTTCTTCATCTTCTTCATCAGTTTTAGATATGATTGTATTAACTGGATTTTTGGATTCTTTTGTTGATAAGAATTCAGAATACCTTTTCTGAACGTTAATGCTGTTGATAAGATGAGTTCCAAATATTAATAAATTTATCAGTGCAAATAGAAAGAGATATTGAGGAGTTATCATAGAAATTGTAATTGAGATGCCTCCAATAAGTAAAATACCATAATAAAATAAAGGGATTTGTCGGAACTCAAATTTAAGGAACAAAGCAGGTAAGCCAAATGCGATAGTCACAGCAATTATCGTATTACCAATTAAATTTCCGAGAGAGAGATAAGGAAAACCATTATAAGCAGAGATTAATGACACAATACTCTCTTCTAAGTCAATACCTAAAATAAACATTCCTATAATAACTGGGGAAATAGTGAATATCTCACTAAAGTCTTCTAATACATCGATTATATAATCTGCGAAGAAATAAATTGAAAAATAACCAATAAGGAATAATATAATCCAGAATAGGAAATCTAGGTTCATAAACCACAACATCTAGTTTGATCTAAAAAAGCCTACCCTTATAATAATGACAATATTCAAATATTTCTCACTAATAAAATCCAATTCAGAAAGATACAGTTCGGATTCAATGAGTTTTATATTTGAATCACCTTCTGATTGTTTCAACAATCACAGCTAGTGTTTCTGGTAAAAAATCACACTTAGAAGTATGATAGATATCCCAAACAAAAGTAGGACTCCAAATATGATATTTGGTTTCATCTTATTACCGTTATCTGTATTAATAGTTTGTTTTATCTCAATTTTAACCAAAAATGTATCATAAAAGCTATTGAAAACTGAATCTATAGCATTTTTCATTGGTAAGTCATTAGATTTTGTGTTTCCAGTAATGAAAATATTGTTTGAACTATCTAATGTGATAGAGGATCCTATATCAAAATCGCTTCCTCCAATGAATGTAGAACAATCAAGCGTTGATCCATCATTAGACATTTTTAAGAAAAATGAATCACTTTCCCCGTTGAATGTTGAATCATAAGCATTTATTATTGGAAAGTCTACTGATTTTGTCTCTCCAGTCATATAAATATCGTTTGAATTCTCTAGTACAAGAGAGTTACCATAATCATCATGATTTCCGCCTATAAAGGTCGAATATATTATTGATGAGCCAATAGCGGACAATTTAATGATAAATGCGTCCCATTCACCGTCAAGAGACGAATCATAGGCATTTTTAACTGGAAAATCTTCTGAATTCGTGGTACCTATTATATATATATTGTTTGAACTATCTATCACGATGTCATTACCGAAATCATCAAAACTACCACCAAAATAGGACGAAGACAAGATTGTTGATCCATCTTCAGATAAAATTATTAGAAATACATCCCAACCGCCATTAAGAGACGGATCGTAAGCACTTATAGTTGGAAAATCCTGTGACCAAGTAGTTCCTGTTATATAAATATTATTCGCACTATCTAAGGCAATAGACATATGACTTATCATAAATTCTAGTGTTTCATCACGACTTCCCCCAATATAGGTTGAATACAAAAGTGAACCATTATTAGACAATTTTGCTATAAATGCATCACTACCACCATTACGTGATGAATCATAAGCATTAACAACAGGAAAATCTATTGAATTAGTATTCCCTGTTATATATACGTTACCCGAACTATCTAGCGTTAGAGAGTCCGCTGAATCAAATGTACTTCCACCTATAAATGTCGAATATACGAGAGAACCATTCATGGTCAGCTTAAGGAGGAAGGCATCTGCAAACCCTCCATGTGTTGAATCATATGCGCTCAATGTTGGGAAATCACTTGATTTTGTAGCACCAGTCACGAATATATTACCAGAGCTGTCTAATTCGATTGAATTACCAGTATCAAATTCATATCCACCGATAAACGTCGAAAATATGAGAGATGAACCATCAGAAGATAATTTAATAATAAAAACATCTCTATTACCATTTTTTGTTGAATTGTAAGGATTCGCAACTGGAAAGTTTGTTGATTGAGTGAAACCAGTGATATAGATGTTATCAAAACTATCCAGTACTATATCATTGCCAATGTCATCGAAATTTCCACCAAGATATGTTGAATAGGCTAATAATAGAGGGTCAATTATTATTGATCTTGAATTATCAAAATTTGGAGCTAGTGTAAATTCAACCACAGGATTCATAGATTGGTTATGATAGGGATAGTAAACCTGAGTAAAGGAACAGGAGATTTTTTGTTTGTTATCGTCGTACCAGGCAACTAATCCATCATCAACAAAAAAATAATCTGAAATTCTAAGTTCCACTCTTGAAGGGTTAACAATTATATCATCGATACCAATATAAGCCATCTTGATTTGTTTGGTATCTGCATATGGATCAACTAGGAATTCGTATTTTAAACCTTCAGAGGTGAGCTTATACCTGAGTGTGATACCGTCATATAAATTCTCATACTTAATATATGAGAAATGATCTATATCACAAAAAGTACTTTCCCCTATGAAATAATTACTGTGTCCTTGAAGTTCTCCAGTACCTATCGGTTCAACTGGGTACGCGTCTAAGAATGCTAACTGGAAGAAAAGATTATTTAAAATGAAGTATATTGTAGAACAACCAAATCCTACTGACCCTTGAGGGAAAATTGCATAATAAGCAAGATAATCAGGTAATTGGCCTTTATTTCTAAGAAATGTTTTATGGATGGTGTCCATCGAGCTAATATCTTGATAGTTGGTGTAATTTTTTGTCTTTGAATTATCAAAATAGTTTAATAGAGCTTTTTGAGGAATTAGATCAAATAAAATAGTTAAAAAATTTGTAGAAAAACTGAATACAAAAATTAAAGATATGATTAATAGAGAGAAAGAAATTTTTTTGATTATATTTAGCCTCCAGTAATCTTAATTAGCCTGAATGTTAAGCTGACAGGATTTTTAGAAATATTCCTAACCTTGATTATTTCCCTAAGTTTTTTTATAATTGAATCTCTTTTTATAAGATCATGTCAAGTAATACAACTAAATCGATATCTTACTAAATATAAAGTCTTTTAGAACAAATATTTTCTTGAGAAACATTAACATAGATGAAGAGAGTAAAAAGAATTTTTAATTATACCCAAGAAATCATTATCTTTTTAAAAAAGAAGAATTTTATTAACAAATGCTTTTTTCTGGACGAAAGGTGGATCAAAACGATATCCTCTGTTATTACTACACGACAAAACTGATGCTAGAACTCCAGGAACAATCCTTGGCTATAAAGAATTAGATTATGGTATTAATCCGCAAATTATTGTCGAAATTGAGGAAATATTAAGAACTGAAACCCCTTTTGCCATGTTCCATGCTGATAACGAAACACATGGATTATTTGAGTTCCCTGATTTTGATAATCCAGTTAAAGATAGTTCTAATAAAGTTATTACTACTTCCTTCAATATAAGTGATACATTGTCTTCTTCTGTTGCCGTTGAAAATCAAGAGATAGTGAACGAAAAAGTAATTACAAATCAAGCTATTAGCGCAGGATTAGGATGGATTATTGTTTATTCTGATAATGAGGGTAGCCCTGGTACTATTCTTGGATGCACACAACTTTTTTATGGCGTGAATACTAATATCGAAGTGAGTCTCACTTCTACTGATAGAACTTCTACTATTTATGCAATGCTTCATACCGATGAAGATGATCGTGGTGTTTTTGGATTTCCTGGTTCTGATCTCCCCGTGAATGATGCTTCAGGGAATGTAATTACTCCTAGCTTCATTATAACTAATTTTACTCCATCTACTTCCATTACATCAACAACTACAGTCCCTACACCTGGTTTCACAATACTCTACGTTTTGACTTTACTAGGATTGATACTGCTTTTCTTCAAGAAACGAAGAAAATAATTCATTGATCGTTGGGAGGGAAGGAAAATTACTTTTTAGAAATTCTGGAGGAATTTTGAAAAGAATTCAAAATCAACTTATTTTCTGCATCTTTGATGTCTAATTCTGAAATGAGAATACTAGTAAAACACCGAAACAGCTAAAAAAAGTTGTGTTGAAGGAGGTTGTACTTCTCCACGCTTTCCTTAGGAAAAAGGTTTTAATATTAAATTATTAGCTTTCTATTTAAAATATAAAAAGATGATTTTATGCTAAAAGAGAGAAAGTTTTGCGAATGGTGTGGTAAACCTAGATCACATGATAATATTTATTGTGCTAATTGTGGGCAGCAACTGAAAGGTGATAAAGCCCTAAAAGGATTTATAGATATACAATTAGACCAAAATCAAATTTTTGGATTGTTTGTAGCAGTATTCATCGTTCTTAATATTATTAACTTTGTATTTACTTTTATTTTCCTCCCTGAAGGAATGAATGAATTTTTTCTCGTAATATTAGTCATCCCGACACTAGTTACTATAATCGTTCTGGGTGTTATCTATGGGGGTATGAACAAAGAAGGAAGCCGTAAATGGTTTGGGAAGCAAATTAATCCTAATAAAAAGATGAAGACATCTGAAAGAGTAGCAGAACTATTATTTGGGGTATTCTTTAGTTTAATATGGCTTAGTTTATTGTTCATAGCCTTTTTTGGGCAAAATATTCCGTTATTTACAAGATTTGATACTTTTGCTATCCTAGTAGTTTTCGTTCCCGCAATTTTTGGGATTTTCAACAGTCTGTTCAAAGGATTTTTTGGAAATTCACCCCAAACTCGAGGAATGACGATTTTATCTGATATTACGACCCTTATTGGTATTAGTCTCCTATTATCGAACTGGTTTTTAGATATTCCAGCATTCATTGAATGGATAGGATCAGTTGCAGGAGAAAACGTTATCAATTGGATACCAATAGAGTACACTCTCATAGAACAGTGGATTCAAATTGGGTTATGGTTCGGGGTTTTTTTCTTAACTTTAGGAATTCTAAAACACCTTTTTATCACACTTGTATGGATGGATGTTCGTTTAAATGCTTTCAATGGGATGTTAGCCAATATAGTTCCTTTTGAGGGTGCTGAGATATAACAATCCCTCTCATTTTTTCCTTAAGACATCGAAAGCCTACAACCCAATTGAGCAAAAGCTAAGCCTGCTGAAATAGCTAGGTAAACTCTTATCAATCAAAATATAAAAAACCAACTATGGTCTTTTTCAGGACTATCCATGAATTTAAAACAACCCAGGGATTAGCGAAACTATATCACTACACTCTAGATTGTGAAGGGCCATCTCTTTTATTTATTCACGGTTTTGGGGGTAGTTCTGAAATCTGGTTCAGATATCCAGAGTCTCTTGGAAATTATTTGAAAGAAAAAGGTGCTGATATCTGGTCTCTTGGATTTTCCAAAGCAAAATGGGGGGATATAAGACGTCTTGCTCATGAGGACTTGTATTCCTCTATCAACTTTATTTATCATCAAAAAGGAATGAAACCCCTCAGGGTGATTGCTCATAGTATTGGAGGGATCATCATCCGATATCTCCTCGCCCCTCATTTACTTCATCCATACTCACTTGACCATGTAGTTTCGATGCTCAATGGAGTGACATTACTAGCAACACCAAACCATGGGGTAAATGTTTTCCGTTATGACAAGATTTGGAGTGTAATGAATCTCTTAATTAACCATGTCAAGTTTAATCAGTTATTTGTACAAATCTTAAGGTACAGCGATCTAATTGATTTATTAAATACAGAACAGCATTCTCTGAATCCCAACATCAGATGGCAAAATGCAATTGGAATGTTTGATCATATTGTTGACATTAATAGCGCAAAATTCGAAAAAACAGAATTATCACCAGATATTGATATCAAACAAAAAATATTTCCAGTGGATCATCTAGAGTATCCTTTAAAGACTATTATTGCGATTTTCAATGACGTTTATCCAGCGATTCATCGGTACCCTCCCATTGCAGAATGGATTCTGGAGCATTTACATTCTCGGGATGGAAGGAAAGGTGATACTAGGGAATCTGGTTATAACTAGAGTTTCTAATGGATAGTTCATTAGTCGACGTATTATATTTATCTACAAGTCGGTATCTGGATAATTTGGTAAAGTAATTGATGATATTTTTTCTCTCCGCTCTCTCATGATAGAGTTTATTGAAGAAGCTATTTTTTTAACATTGAATAAAGTTAATCATCTATTTAGGGCTTCTTCCCCTAAGAAGAATGAAAATTTGGCTATATTTTTTGAAATGTAGATGATTTTTTGCTTATGACATTTAATAGCAATTACTTCAATTTAAGAAGAGTTTATTAATCTTAATAATAATTTTTAAGGGAATAAAATGTCCTTTCTAATGAAAGTTGTCGTTTTAGGAGACGAAGGAGTTGGAAAACGGACTTTAATCAACAAATTAATATTTCTGAGGCATCCCAAGAAAAAATTGACTATAGATTTACATTGGGCTATCTCTGGGTTTACAACTGCATTGTATGAAAGAAAAATTGGTCTACACATGATTAAATTTCAAATTTGGATTTTAAATCCATTACTATCAAAAATAAGGAGGAAAGTTCTTTCTTATGGAACATCTGGAACTAAAAAAATCGGAGAAGTCTATTGTTATGGTGCTTTAGGTGCTATCGTTTTATTCGATATAACAAAAAGGCAATCTTTTACCAATGTTCAAAGATGGATCAAATTAGTTTGGGAAAATAATGGAAGGGGATTAATTCCTTTAACAATAGTAGCCAGTAAAATCGACTTACGTGAGGATACCATTGATTCTATCTCTAGTAAAAAAGGAAAAGAATTAGCGGGGAAATTCACTAAACATTCGTTAACCGAGGGTTTCAAAATTAATTATAGAGAAAGTTCAATTTATGACAAAAAGATGGATGTAGGAGAAATTTTCCAAGAATTAGGTCAGTCTTATATCGATTTCATCACTTTAAAACAGAAGGGTTAATAATCAACGTTTGTGTAAACACTATTCTTTCTTTAAGATTCAATACACCTAACTTACCAAATAATTTCGTTTTCTTATTAAACTTTATAAAGGATTTTTCACTTAGAGATACCCTGATACTCGTAAAGGGGATTTAATTGAATGCTGCTAAGGAAGTTAAAAAGAAAGATTTTAGCGCAATCGAGACTTTAAATGTTATAATAATGAGTTTTGCATATATTGGATTGTTTTTTTCTGGTTTTATTTCTCGAAATTCATCTTATAATCAAATTATTGGTTTTATGGGTTGGATTATCTGGATATTTGGTTTAATACTAGCATTCTCTCCAAATATTATTTTTAAAATGCGAGGAGGAGTACCGAAAGGAAAAGCATACATTCATACAACAAAATTAGTGAATGATGGGATTTATGGGTTGATACGCCATCCTCAATATACTGGTGGTATGATAATCGCTTTCTCTATGTGTTTAATTATCCAAACACTAATTACATACGCTTTAGCAATAATTGCTATAGTTAGTGCATATTTGTCCATGATTTTTGAAGAAGAACGACTAATGATAAAATTTGGTTCTCATTATGAGACCTACAAAACCGAAGTTCCTCGAGCAAACCTTCTAATAGGATTAATACGAATTATAAGAAAGATTAACAGATAAAATTTGTCTCTTTTTAAATTTCCACAAAAAATGTCTAGCGTGTAAAAAAAAGCCCTGATTGGAATATTCTTTATGACTTGATTTGTAACAGTTAAGTCAGAGCTCTAATAGAGATTTTTATTCAGTGCTATCACGATATCTTATAATTCCCACTTCTTCTTTTTCGTTTTATTATGACTATCTTGCGAGAATAGAAGAGTAAAATTTTTTGCTTTATATAATCTTAAAATACATGAGAACCTATGAAGTATTCATTTACTATTATTCGAATTAGAGGGATACCAATTGAATTACATATAACCTTTATTGGATTGTTAGGATTATTATTTATTCTTACCTATCCATACATTTACCCAGTAATATTATTTGGGATTATGTTTATTTCAGTTACTGTACATGAATTGGCTCATTCATTTATGGCGCAGCGTTACAATATTCCAGTCAAGAAAATTGTTCTATATCCGATTGGAGGTGCAGCACAAATAGAAGAGATACCTGAGAGTCCAGTAATAGAGGCGCGTGTTGCTTTAATTGGCCCCCTTACAAGTATCTTTATTGGATTACTTGTTTTAAGCCTTCATTTTGTTTTTCCATTTAGATTTCCAACAATTCCGTTGTTTGTATGGACTGGTTTCGTGTTTTTTGATGTTGGTGTTCTTAATATTATCTTAGCAATTTTCAATCTTATTCCTGCTTTTCCAATGGATGGCGGACGCGCTTTACGTGCTTTTCTTACGTATTTAAGAAAGGATTTGGTTGTTGCTACAGAAAATGCGGCCGCAGTAGGACGATTTTTTGCGTTTCTGATGGTACTAATCGGATTTTTTGTGAATTTTTGGTTTGCAGTGATTGGGGTCTTTATATATATTGGAGGCACCCAGGAGTTATATTCAACTCGAATTTCAAGCATTTTAAAGCCCATTCGCGTCAGGGACGTAATGTTGGGAAGAGACAGCGTTTTAACTGTTTCTCCAAATATGCAATTATCACAAGCCTTAGACTTAATGTATCAGGCTCAAGTTCAGGACATAATAGTCTGTACGGAGAATAGATTTTTAGGGGTTGTCACCTGGAACGAATTACTCAAAGTTCCACCTGAAGAACGTCTTATTACCCGCTTAGGAGATTTACACATCAATCCGTTATCAATTTTGCCTGAAAATTCAGTTTTGGACGCATATAAGGTTATGATTAAAGAACAAACTCGGTTAATTCCAGTAATCGATAATGAAGTCCCCTGCAATATCATGGGTGTGATTACAAATCAATTAATTGCCTATAATCTTGAAATTAGGAACAAATTGGGTTTTTTACCTCACAATAACTCCTAGTGTTCCTTTTTTTAAGAAACGATTTAAATAGTACCTCATTTAATATTAACCTTTATACTTCCTGTACAACGTTTGAGCTACTGAAGAATGTAGTGATGTTAATTAAGCTCGTATCAGAAGTCCAAATGGCATACACATTAGGGGAGGTCCAATTAGAAACAGAAAGTAAATAATTCTGGTCAATCATTACATAAAAACAATCACAACACCTTTTACATACGGTTAGGGGTATTTCAGGTATGCGTGCTGATTCTTCTCTTAATTTATCAATTGAAAATTGACATAAACCAGCATTAATCTTTATTCCAGCACTTTGTAAATCTAGCAAGACAGGTTCAAACTCAAAATATAGCTTAGGGCTTGGAAATCGAATGAGTATTTCGTTTTCAACCTTTAATAACTCATGATGGATTTTACTGACGATATATTTTCTCCCTTTAATAATAAATGCCATTGCCGATGGAATTGAAGTTGTTGAGTCAAATAAAGGAGTTAATCGAAGGTTGAGCTCTTTAATCGCTGCCTTTTTTTTGTTGAAATCTTGATTTAAGAGTTCTTGTAGGTTATGAAGCCCTTCTGCTAGTGGTACGACTATATAATGCTTTGGAGAAGTATTTAATACCATTATTAGCCCTATTTGTTCGAGCTCACTCAATATGCTATATATTCTAGAACTTTTGACTCCTGTTGCCCTACATAGATCACTTGCAGTACTTTCTTTCTTTTTTACTAGTTCTAGAAACACTTGTGCTTGAGATTGTGAGAGTTCAGCACTTATCAATAAATTTACTAATTCTTCGGGCTTTGAATTTTCGTATAAACGAGGCTTCTTAGATTTAAGGTTTACCATGGTTCTAACCTGTTTTTATAAGTTTTACTACTAACTACTATTAGTAATTAGTAGCTAACTTTTATAAAGTTTTTCTTCTAAGTATTTTCCTGTAAATCTAAATGTGGAAATGATTCGAATGAAAAAAAGAGATATATTTAATATATTATTTGAAAATGGAATTACTTATGAAGAATATGCTAAAAAAAGTGAAAAATACGGAGAAAGGATGAATAACGGTATAGTAGCTGGAAAAAAAGCTCTACAAAGACTAACTCAAGATCAAATCTCACGAATGAATAAAAAACTGCATGTACTTTGTATTGCAGAGAACTGGTGTATTGATTGTGCAAATGGAGTTCCTATTATTTCAATGCTTGCAGAATTGAATTCCAATTGGGATTTTCGAATTGTTTCTCGTGATGATTTTAGGGAAGAATTTGAGTTATATTATACGACTATAGGACGGAAGAAAATTCCAGTAGTCATTTTTGCAGATGAAGATGGAGATGAAATTATGCGATGGATTGAAAGGCCAATGCATAGCTATCAATTATTGGGTACATTGAAAGATCTAAATCTGCCAAGAGAGGAATTTATCCAAAAATACGACGATACTCTAGAATTTCAACCTCCTTTTGTGTCTGAGGAGATTCTTGCTGAGTTAGTTTTTGTGGCTGAAAAAGTAGCTTCGATTGTAAACGTTAATCCTCCATCACGAAAACGTTCCACGACAGTTTAATCTTTCAATAATGGAGGTCTAGCAACATTACTGAAAGCTAAAGACCAAAAAGAGGTTAGAAAGAACCCAAATTACGTTTTGTTAAGATATTTCCATTGAAAGTGAATCTTAATGTCAGATGAAATGCTAAAATCATTAAAAAAAAAAGGATCTTCAACCTGGGAAATTTATTTATATGCTACTTCACAGTATATTGAATTATAATTAAACAAATTTAACGAATTTCAAAAACTAGAGGTCTTAACTGAACTCTTAAACACACTGGAAAACATAAGAAAGCCATTAAAGAATATAGTTGTCCAAATTTGCTTACTCATTATTCTATTCTTGAAGCAAGATTATAATTATTTCAAGGCAATATTCAACAAGCTTATGATTTATTGAAAGACTTAACTACCCAAGACATTGTTAAATAAGTCCCACTGTTGATGAAAGAAGCTGAAGAAGAAATAAGAACTTTGAAGACTAGGTTATTAAAGTGGAAACAGTTTATTAAAAGTAATTTTTCATTAGAAGAGAAAATTGAACAAATAATGTCATGAATTATTTATTAGAAAGCAAAAAACTAGTTGATTTATATCGATATTAATGAGTATCAACTATGTCTAATCTTAATTATTTTTCAAATTATAGTGAGAGAATACTCAGTTTTAATTCCTAGTGGTTCATTTGAAAGTGAGTTGGATATTGATTGGGGGTATAGACTTAGTTTTCTTGATCTGAATGAAATCTGACGTGAGTTCTTTCAATCGTTGAATTATATAATTAGCTTTAAAATAATAATTCGCTAAACACATAATTATAGCGGCCTTACTAAGTAGCTACCAATGTAGCAATGTCTAAAACGCAAATTTGCGTAAGAATGGATTATGGAAGGCCTAAGTAGATTGAGTGTATTTAAACTCATTGAACAGCAGAATTTTGAAACAACCATAATGCTTCTATTTATATACTAATCTGGAGGTAAAATATGCGTTATATTGACATGCAGACTTGGTCTCGAAGAGATCATTTTAGATTATTCAACACTTTCAATCATCCGCACTTCAGCATGTGTGCAAATGTAGACTTGACAGTATTCCATCCGGTTGTAAAGCAATGTGGTTATTCATTTACCGTTACCATCGCATATATTATCGCGCGAGCGTCGAATGCAATTCCCGAGTTCCGTTACCGTATTCGAGATGGAAAAGTTGTCGAACATGAGATTGTAAACCCGAGTTTCACTATTTTAGTGAATGAAGATATTTTTTGCTTCTGTACAATTGATTATATAGAAAATTTCCCAGTATTTGCTACAAGAGCGGCTAAGAGTATTGCTTATGTGAAAATGAATCCGAATCTAGATACTGATCCAGAAAGAGACGATATGTTGTTCATGTCGCCGATACCCTGGGTGTCTTTCACTAGTTTTATACACCCCATGCAATTTCATCCAGCTGATTCAGTACCACGGTTTGCTTGGGGGAAAATCTTTGAAGATGGCGGTTTATTGAAGATGCCTTTAGGTGTGCAAGGACATCATGCACTCATGGATGGAATACATATGGGTAGGTTCTATGAAAAAGTGCAGGAATACTTATTTCAACCCAAGGTTGTGCTAGGAGAGCTTTAATCCAAAATTGTTTCAATGAGGAATTTTATAGAATGTTCTTTTTCTTCTTCTAAAATTAGTTTCAATTAAACAAATTTTATTCAGAAAATAGAAATATAGATTCTTACTATTAATAGATAATTAATCGTCTTTCATCGCTATTTCAAGATTTGGAGATCCATCAGGTAGAAGAATACCTTTTTTCATAACCTGCAATAAGACACCATTAGAAAATTTTGGATGGAAAAAAACTGAAAAGATTTTT
Source organism: Candidatus Hodarchaeota archaeon (assembly GCA_048886525.1). Classification (GTDB taxonomy): domain Archaea; phylum Asgardarchaeota; class Heimdallarchaeia; order Hodarchaeales; family Hodarchaeaceae; genus Hodarchaeum. The sequence continues at coordinate 51,498 of JBHLKP010000004.1, forward strand.
TCAGTAGGAGTAGCACCTGCTTGTGGAATTCCAGCTCTCTCAAAACGCTCAATTGTATATTTAATATCAATTGATTCTAACGCAAGATGAAAAAGACCTTCTCCTTTTTTTTCAAGATACCGTTTTGTAGGACCTTCTGTTAAGGGTGTAACAAGCTCGATGTAGGAGTTATTTCCCATAGGTATAAAGGCATAATCGAATTCCTCCTCTTCTCCTTTACCAGTTATATAGTTTTGTCTATTGATTTTAATACTTTCTGGATCAACATCAAGCGCGTGACAGTATGTTGACATTGCTTCCTTCAGATCCTTGACAACTATTCCAATGTGATGAAAATTGGTTTTCACTATCTAATCACTCCAACCTTGGTTATTATTTATTCTGAATTAAAGAGTTAATTAGTCATTGAGCTCAAGTAAAACTGACACTGATGATTTCACTCATCTCTAACGTTGTAAATAAAGGCTTATATCCTAAATTTCCCTTTGAATATTAACATCAATAAATAATAAAGGCACTTACTATTTATTTTATAATAATTATACATGATGTGGCATTTACACAGCCAACTACTTTTGATTAATCTAAAAAAGACGAAATATTGGTTAATTAACTAAATAAAGCCTCCTATTGAGATTTATTAACTTATAATGAATTAATTTGCCTTTCTAAAGAATTATCAAGTTTAATTTTCAATTTCTATTTTTTTTCTCTTTAGATTTGAGTCACTAGAATTTAAAATATTCAAATTTTTAAATATCCGAAATCTTAAGTGTTCTTTAGTCTCTAATTAATAATTTTCACAATTATGAACATTCTTTTGGATATATAAACATTATGTTGTTAAAGCGAATACAAAAGTCCTCACAGCAATTACGGGACTGTATCTGAAAGAAATAAATCAACTTTGACTCTTTTATATAAAATTAAAGGTCTTATTAATCGAGTGATATGATGATGAGTGATTTTAAGGATTTTTCTCTTGTAGGATTAAGTGTAAATGAGGTTTTAGAACGTCAACGGCAATTTGGGAAGAATAAGTTACCAGTTAAACGAATACGTAGTCCATTAGCAATTTACTTCTCACAATTTAAAAATCCCTTAATCTATATAATTACAGTAGCAGCACTGATCTCGTTTATCCTAGAACAATTCGAAGATACATTGATTATTGGAGCTGTAATTCTTTTAGACACAATAATAGGGTTTTTTCAGGAGAATAAGGCTGAGAAAACCATGGAAACTTTGAGAAACCTCTTAAAACCTACATCAAAGGTTATACGAGATGGTAAAATTCAAGAAATTGAAATAACAGAAATCGTACCTGATGATCTTATAATTATGCATCCAGGAGATAAGTTACCTGCTGATGGAGAAGTAATAGAAGTAGTTAATTTATCAATCAATGAATCTGTTCTTACTGGTGAAAGTGAGCCGATTTTTAAAGACTTAAATGATAATAATCAGGTCTTTATGGGTACAACGGCTTTAGCAGGGAGAGGGATAATGAAAGTTACCAAAACGGGAAGAAGAACTGAACTTGGAAGGATAGCAACTTCTCTCTCTGAAATTGAGGATGAAGAAACCCCATTACAGATGAAACTTGAAAAATTTGGTAAATCGCTTACAATTCTGGTCATAATCATAAGTATTGCCATTTTTGGTATTGGAGTCTTGTTTAAATACGATATATTAGAAATGGTTAGAATGGCTGTGGTTCTAGCTATTGCAGCAATCCCAGAAGGTCTTATAATAGCTGTAACAATGATTCTAGCCATTGGAATGCGTAAGACGCTTCAACGTAATGGATTAGTAAAAAAGCTTCTTGCAGTTGAGACACTTGGTTCTGTTACGGTTATATGCACTGATAAAACAGGTACGCTTACTGAGGGTAATATGCAAGTAGTTAAAACTAACTATACTGATGAGAGGGTAGCTCTTCTCATAATGGCTTTGTGTAACAATCAAGAAGATTCTCTCGAAGTCCAACTCTGGAAATTTGTTGAGAAACAAGATGTGAATATCGAGCGACTTATAAATTCTTGTAAGAGAGTTTTTGAAATTCCATTCACTAGTGAGAACAAATATATGATAACAACCAATGTAATAGATGGGAAAGAAGTCAATTTAATGAAAGGAGCGCCCGATGTTGTCATGAATGTTTGTGATCTTGGAATCAAGGAAAGAGAGAAATTAATGACGCAAATAGATCAATGGTCTAGTTCAGGATTGAAATTAATAGGATTAGCTTATAAAAAAGAAGGCAGTTTAAAAGAATTCAGCAATTATACTTGGATAGGTCTTATTGGTATTGAAGATCCAATAAGAAAATCAGTGGTCGAAGCTATTGCTCAATGTCGTCGTTCTGGTATTAAAGTTAAGATAATTACGGGAGATTATCGCAATACTGCTATTAATATAGCTGCTAAGTTAGGACTATATGTTGGTTCTGAACAAATATTAGAAGGACACGCAATAGAAGAAATGTCTGATAAGAATTTGGAGGAAATAGTAGATCAGATAATTATTTTTTATCGTGTCACTCCTTTTCATAAATTAAGGATTATTTCTGCTCTGCAGAACCGTGGGGAGATTACTGCGATGATTGGTGATGGGGTAAATGATGCACCAGCTCTTAAGAAAGCTAATATCGGAGTATCAGTAGGGGGCGCCACTGATGTCGCTCAAGAGACTGCTTCTCTTATTTTACTAGATAAGAATTTTAAAACATTAGTTGACGCTGTAGAAGAAGGTCGAACTGTTTTTGATAATATCAAAAAGGTTGTTGCATTTGTTTTATCTAATTCCTTTGCAGAAATTCTAACAATTTTTGGAGCTTTCATTCTAGGATGGCCATCACCCTTGAACATTGCTCAGATACTCTGGATTCATTTAATCTGTGATGGGCCATCAGATATCGCCCTAGGTTTCGAAAGAGCTGAAAAAGGAGTAATGGACGAGCCTCCACGTAAAATTGACGAAAATATTTTAGATTCAAAAGGTAAACTTCTAATTGTCTCCATAAGTATAATTTCAGCCATTTTATGTCTTTTAATCTTTGGATATTTCCATTCTATAGGAAATACACGTATAGGAAGCACTATTGTTTTTGTTATTTTAGGTATTCAGTCATTAATGTACATCTTCTCATTTAGGAGCTTAAGACAGTCTATCTTTCAATCAGGTAATTTTCTTGATAACAAGGTACTCATCTTTTCAGTCATTTTAGGAGTTATTCAAATAATTCTCGGCTTATATATTCCTTTATTTAATAATATTTTACAAGTTGATCCACTTAATCCACAAGGATGGATTTTAGTTCTCAGTATTTCCTTAATTATGGTTTTTATTGTTGAATCTGTTAAATTTATTGATAGAAAAAGACATAAAACATCACCTTACCAGTTTTTGTTTTCAAAAATCCAACAAATTCAACAGAAGCTTCCAAACATCCATAATCTACATAATTTAACTGTTGATATAATGGAGAACAAGACATTAATCCAATTCCACTTTAATATTCCAGCTGAAACAACTTTAGAAATAGCTCATGAAGTCGCGAAGAGTCTAGAAGACAAAATAACTGCAGAATTTTCTATGTCACAAAGGAAACATTTAGAAGTTATTAGTCACATTGAACCCTCATATCTTCCTAGTGAAAAAGTACATTATCATCCTCAGCAATCAGTTACCTCTGATATACATGAGAAAATTAAGCTAGCAGTAAGTGAGATACCCCATATCAAAAATTGGGGTCGAGAAATAATTTTGTATGAGAAAGGAATCATTTCACTGTCCCTAACAATTTTTTTGGATGGAACGACTAATATTGTGACTGTTCATAATGTAAATGATGAATTAGAATCACTACTGAGGAGGTTTATCCCTTCTCTCAAAAGATGCTTCATCCACTCTGAACCGGTTTAACCTCTGTATGAAGAGATTTCACATCGGAGAATTTTTATTGTTCTTTCCCCTTAATTTTTTTCATTAGATAAACAGTTCTTCGATTTCTACATCCTAAGTAGATCACGTTATATTATTTAGGTTTTTTGATAATCTTCCACAATCCAAAATTATTTCTTTAAAAATTGTGATCAAAAAATGCCCTTTTTCTTAGTCCTCATTAAAAAATTATTACAAAATATCCTTTTCAAAGGTTTAATAGCTTTTATATCTTCATATAAATTAACTAACTAAGTATGAATTTAAGATATCGGGAATAAATGACTCCTGAATATGAACAATTCCAATAGTTTGATTGGCAAGGTAGAAACAGCATGAGTGTAAAAAGCCTATTATATGAAAAAATACCAGAAAATCTCAATGGTTTAGTTGATTTAGCTTACAATTTATGGTGGTCATATCAAAACGATGCTAGAGAGATATTTCAAATCCTCGATCCACCTTTGTGGTCCAGTATAGGATCTGGTTATACACGGCATAATCCAGTCTATATTTTGCGAAATATCACTTCTCAACGGCTAGTTAAAATGTCAAAATCAAAGAAATTTATGAAACTATATGAAAATGTAATGAAAAAATTTAACTCAGAAATCATTACAAAAGATGCTGCAAATTTCTGGTGGAAGACGGAATTTCCAAAACATTCAGACAAATCAATAGCGTATTTAAGTATGGAATATGGTCTCCATGGTTCATTACCGATCTATTCTGGGGGTTTAGGAGTCTTAGCAGGTGACCATATTAAGGAAGCTAGCGATTTAGGAGTTCCTATAGTTGCTGTGGGTTTCCTCTATCAAGAGGGGTATTTTGACCAAAGAATAAGTGCTATTAGAAATGGTTGGCAAGAAGAATTATTTCGTGAACATGATTTTAATGATTTACCAATTCAAGAGGTACTTGATTCTAAAACAAATACACCTATAATTGTTTCTGTAAATTTTAAAGATGATCTAGATGTAAAAGTGAAAATATGGCTTGTTAATGTAGGGCGGGTACCCTTATATCTTTTAGATTCAAATATTGAAGAAAATGTTCCCTGGTATCGTGATCTCACAGATCGGCTTTATGGGGGAGGTTCGGAGTTAAGACTTCAACAAGAGATCATTTTAGGTTTTTGTTCAGTCCGACTATTAGAAAGATTAGGTATTAAACCAACGATTTATCATTTAAATGAGGGCCATTGTAGTTTTTCATCTATCGAAAGGATCCAGAAACTTATAATTGAAAAAAATATGGATTTTAAGGATGCTTTAGAAGAGATTCGTAAAAAAACTCTTTTCACAACCCATACACCTGTTCCTGCTGGTCATGATGTATTTGATTTTGGATTAATCAATACTTATTTCAGCGAATCAATGCGAATCCTTGGTCATGATAACTTCTGTTCTTTAGGCGAATTCGATTTTGGCCAAGGTGGAGGAGGGTTTAATATGACTGCTTTGGGAATGCGGACATCAATTAATTATAATGCTGTGTCAAAGTTACACCACGATACTACCAAAGAGATGTTTGGTTCATTATTTTCTGAATTGAAAAGTAAATACCCAAATTCTTACTATCCTCTAGATTATATTACAAATGGAACGCATGTACCGAGTTTTGTTGGACAGCCAAATCAGGAACTCTTCAGTTTGATTAATGAAAAATGGATTGAAAATCATGATGATCCCATTTTCTGGAAGTCACACTACGATTCGTATACCTTAACTGATTATCATATCTGGGAGTACCACGAAAGGTGTAAAACTCGATTATTTCGTCTTATTCGTGAAATAGCTCGAAAAAATCGACAAGCAGGATTATGGGATACAGAAATGGCTTTAGTTAATGGGGCGTTATTAGACCCGAATGCGTTGACTATTGGTTTTGCTCGAAGATTTGCTACTTACAAACGAGCAAATCTTATTTTTTCGGACCTTACTCGTCTGAAAAGACTAGTTAATGATCCTTACACCCCTGTACAATTTATTTTTGCTGGTAAAGCACATCCACGAGACGATGCAGGGAAACATATTATTCAGCAGATCTATAATCATGCACGGAATCCAGAACTTGGATATCGTATTGCTTTTTTAGAAAATTATGATCTTATTATTGCAAAGTTGATGCTTCAGGGTTGCGATGTGTGGCTTAATAACCCAATAAGGCCAAATGAAGCCTCAGGAACGTCAGGCATGAAAGCTAGTATGAATTTTTTGCCTAATTTTTCAATACTTGATGGTTGGTGGCCTGAGGTACATGAAGAAGGCAAAAATGGTTGGGCAATCAACCCAGAAAACATAATTCATAATAATTGGTCTGCACAAGACTGGAATGATGCTATAAGTCTTTATGATACACTTGAACACAAAATCATCCCATTATACTATGACCGAGAACCAGGTGAAATTCCATTTAAATGGATTGAAGTGATGAGAGAAGCTCATAAATCTGTTCTTCCCAAGTTTAGCTCAAGACGGATGTTAAAAGATTACTCAAACAAACTATATATCAAATTAATGGAACATTAGAGACCTCTCTTTAATTATTGTAGAACGAAAACCACTTTCTTAGGATACCATCCTATTTCGAAGCATATCCGCAAGAGAAATTTTCCAGGTTTTCCAAACATATAGACTTGTGGACAAGAAAACGCACAAAATTAAGATCCCTACAACTATTCCCCAGAGTTCTAGAGGTACTTCAACTGGAATATACCAATTTGGGACTAAATAGCTATATGTAGGCTTCAGTAAAACTAAACTGATCGGTATGCCTATTATAAAACCAGTTATTCCATATAGCAAATTTTCTACAAATATTATTTTTAGAATCGTTCTACGTTTTGCTCCTAATGCACGCAAAGCTAAAAACTCCAATTCGCGACCTAGAAGGGCTAATGACATGCTTGAGAAGGAGAATAAAACAAGTGTTCCAAGCCCCAGAGCAGCAATCACAATCAAAATAGCGAAAGATGCCTCTAGTATCTGTTTGATACCTTTGAGGGTTTCACTGGTCTCAATATAGGCATAAGGTCGAAAGAATTCTTGGATTGAGTTCTGGATATCTTTTTTCTCCTCTTTTGATATTGGTTCCTCATAAGTAAAAGCCACTCCACTAACAGAATCATCAAGCTGAATATGGCTTTTCAAGGCTTCGATTGACCATAGGAGACTATTGTCAGCCATTTCCCCAGTCACTCCTGAAATCTCAACTGTGACATTTGAAATTAAATCGAAACTAAAAGTAATTTTATCTCCAAGAGATAAATCAAGGTTCTTGAGCAAAATACTACCTATTATGATTTTATTTTCTGAAAATTCATTCGATCCCTCAATAATATTATAATTTCTTAATTCACTATCTTCATGAAAAGCAGTTAATAAAATACGTTCAGTTTCTATCCAAACATAGGTAGAAATAAACCCTTCAGTCCGTTTAATCCCTGAAATACTGGTATTAAACCAATCTAACAGAATTTGTTCAGAAGTAGGTTGTTTTAAGACAACTTGAACATCGTATTTTTCGTTTTGAACGTAATTTCGATCCATACCTAAGATATAGTCATATGCGAAGCTAGTGGAAACAATTAAGATTATCATGGACGCAGTAATCGCAATACTTGTGGTTAATGACCGTTTCCTATTCATAAAAACCGAACGTATGGGAATCTTTGAGGTGAATTTTCCTAGCAGTCCAATAGATGATATGATTCTTTCGAGTAATGGGACTTTACCTAACTCACTGCTTGAATAAGGAGCATTAAGAGCCTCATTAGGAGTTAAGCTAAAAACGGGTAGAGTTGCAAATAAGGACGAAATCAATATTACGATGAAAGTAAGGATTACTCCAAATATACAGGTAACAGGATCAAGAATTGATTTTGTTACTACAAAACCAACTAAAACTTTAACAGCTACTCTGTCTAGGATAACAGTAACAAGAAGACTAGCCCCAATTAATCCAAAGAAAATTCCTACAACTGACAAAATGACACCATAACTAAGATAAACTCGCAACAATTCTCGGTTTTGAGCTCCCAAAGCTCCAAATAATCCTATATGAGTTTTTTGAGCCGCAATTAACTTTGAAACAGAATTATAGATAGCAATAGCCCCCGTTATCAATCCAAATAAACCGAAAACAATGCCAATTTTATCAAATGTATTTATTCGTAAGTCAAAAAACTTTCCATCAGCCGTGTTATCCCAATAGATAACTTTCTTAATCTTATTTGATCCTATATTGCCTGAAATTATTTGATCAGCTTTTTGACTTGCTTCATGAGAACGTTCGCTGATTTTTACCAAAATCTCATTTATACCATTGATTTGAAGAATAGATTGTAGGCGTTCAAGAGGAAAATAAATAATACATAGTTCTCCAAGGGATGGAACGTCGGTTTGTTCATTTACAACGAAAGAATAGTCGCTATCAGCGACAATTCCTCCAATTGATACATTAACGGTCGAATTAAAGAGATTAATGGAAAGAAAATCATTCAATGCAGCATTTTCTCCAACTGCAATTTCTTTAGTAAAGTGTTGTTCAACTAATACTTGATGCGATAGAAGCTGTTTTGATCCTCTTATAAGATGTAATTTGTTTATGTGATTAATCTCAAGATTTACTCCTATTAAATAAGCACTATGTAATTCTCCTTCATAATATATAGAAGAATATAGAAATATTCTTCCTTCAAGCTTTAGAATTCCTGCATTTTGTATTTCTGACTCATTTAATGCGCTTGTTAAATTTTCAAGAGTATTATATTCATTTAATCGTATTCTAAGATCTGCATTAGATAACTTTTCGTCGTTGGCTACTCGAGAAGCTTCTGCGGAGCTTTTTAAATTAATTAATCCAACTCCCATTGAAATTGTTACAAAAATGGTGATAATAATAATTGAGGAGCGAAATTTGTTTAGTTGGATTTCGCGTAGAATTTTCTTAGTTAGAATTCTCAACTGAAATCACCTTTTTATTTTGACCAATTCGATTTAAGATTGGTGATTCAAAGGAATCAATATGACCATCACGAAGATGAAAAACCCTGTCTGCTTTTTTAGTGATACTCATATCATGACTTACAACAATGTAAGTTCCCCCAAATTCTTGATTTAGTTCCTTCATTAAATCAGCTATTTTTTGTCCTGTCACAAAATCTAAATTTCCTGTTGGTTCATCAGCTACAATTAAATCTGGATTTTTAACAAGAGCTCTCGCAATAGCGACTCTTTGCTGTTCTCCACCTGATAATTGACTTGGAAATCTGTCAATCTTATCACCAAGTCCAACTGCGTTTAAAATCTTAATGCTTTGCTCTTTTATCCTCTTCCTTTTCCCTTGAAATTCTAACGCTAGCCCAACATTTTCCCATACTCTTAAGGAAGGAATGAGATTAAAAAATTGAAATATCCATCCTACTTTATCTCTTCTATATTCTGCTAATTTGCTAGTAGGCCATTTAGTAATATCCATTCCACCAACTTTAATGCTACCACTGGTCGGTGAATCGATCCCACCAACCTGATTCAAGAGAGTTGTTTTGCCTGACCCACTAGGTCCAAGTACTACGATAAATTCTCCTATATAGATTTCCATTGAGATTCCACGAAGAGCTTTCACTACAATGCCGTCTCCCATTTGAAATTCACGATACAAATTTGAAATCGATATGAATACTTCGCTATTAGATTCCATTTTTAATCACAAAGCCTTACTGCTGGTTTTAATGATCTAAACATATTATTCCTATTTCTGGAATAAATATATTTCGAATTCGGTAATTACATAAAAAATAGTTAAAAAATAAAAATATTATGTTAAATTAATTTTTAATAAAAATAATGTCTTTAGAACACTATTTCGAAAAGTATAATAAGCGATGTAATAATATAGAAAATACACTTGGAGGAGAATAAACTGGATAAAATAAGAGAAATTTCATTTGTAGATTTTGCTGATATCTCATTTCTTCAATTATACATCATTAGCTTATTGATTTCATTCGGGCCTAAGGAACCTATCAGATTTGAATTACTAAATCAAATAAATGAATTTCTTTTTAAAAATAAGCCAATATCGCCCTCTAAATTTTACAATGGGATGAATAAATTAAAGAAAAAGGGATTAATAAACTATCAGGCCGAAACTGGCAATATCAAAAGGGTAAAAGCAACTCCTTTGGCAAAGATATTAGTAAAGCAATTTAATTTGTTAATGCTATTAGGAAGTATTGATTTTGAAAATGTCATAAAACAAATCCTGCCAAAAATTATCGAGTTCATTAAAATGGAACATTGTCAGAGTTTTTTACTCATACATTTTCAAGAGTTGTTCATAGATGAAATATTCAGAGATTTTTATCTGAAGTATTCAAAAGAATTATATATACTGGCTACTGATCAGTCGTATGAAAGATATATAAAGAGAGAAATTCCTGTTCATCAATCAAAGTTTCATCATACCAAAAAGATGATTCGTGAAGTAACTCATACGTTTGATATGACTTTTCTTGTTCGATATCATCCTACGACACAAATATTTGGTCTTTCTGAAAAAGAACTTCTTCAGGAGGGAATGCGAGTGACTAAATCCGAAGGGAAAATTGTAGTTCTGGCAATAGAGGAAATTCCAGAATCAAATAATTTTTTTCTTGATGGTTTCAGACGATCCATACAAAATTACCCGTTATTTGCGTCTATTAACGAGGAACGCCTTAGATCTGATTTGATAGAATCAGGCTTAAAAGAGGTTCAAATCAAAAATTTTGATGGAGTACTTATTGGTTGGGGAATAAATCCTTGAATAATAATTATTTTTCAGATGTGAAATCTAATCCTCTTGCTGTTTCGAGATAATCAATCAAAGCTGAAGTAAATCTTGTTGCAGGAGCTCCATCAATAATATCGTGATCAAATTGCAGTATTAAGGCCAATACCTCTCTGATTAAGATAGTTTCATTCACAATACCTGGTTTCTGCTCAATCCCTCCAATTGCTATTGATATAGGAAAACCACTAAGTGGAATAGCCCATCCTAGATTTTTTCCGAACATTCCGACTGATTTTACCGATACAAGACCTGATAACTTCTTCATTGAAAACAGATTCCAAACAGAACGTTTCCAAAAGCGTGCTCGAATAAATTTTGGATAATAAATCCCGATTCTTGCTAAATAACGAAGTTTACTTCGATTTCCTAGTACTTGTATATCTTGATTATCAAAAGCTTGGTTTTATACAGACCGAATTTCATGAGTTATTTCTAAAACAGATTTATTGTTAACCTTCCTTACAACATAGGGTAAGGGAATTTTTATTCCTTTAACAGATGTTTCGACTTGAATTGTAACATCTACATCTTCAAAAATAACTAATTTATTCCTTCCCTTTCTAACTTCCCTTTCTAACCTCCTTTGCCACCTGCATAAGACCGTAGCTTTATATCTAATTCATCAAAAGAATAAACATATTTAGTTTCATCATTTATAGTTTGAAACAACTTGTTTACTCCATTTTATTAAAATACTTTACAATGCTCAAATAAAAAAGAAAGTCTTTAATTCTGCCTTACATATTTCTTTGACATTTCTACTATGTGATCAGCTCGCCAATCGTGAAAATGAAAACCTTCACCACCAGTAATGGTATCAGTTGAAACAATGTCTGAAAATCTTTGTTTTAGTTCTTCTTCAATACTTCTGATCATTTTAATGTTAGGAGCAAAGAAACTTAAGATAACTACTGGCTTTTCAACAACTATCCACCCCACCCAAAAATTTTCGGTAAAAATTTTCAATACTTTCTGAAAAAAATCTATCTTATTGGCTTCTAATCTCAATGTACAAAAAATCGTGAAAATTATTAGCTCCTCTGATGAACCAGGTGATAATAATGTTGAAAAGTAGATTAGTCCTTCTTTACACAATCTATCTATTCTTTTCTTTAATGTCCTTGTTGAAATTTGGGTTTGTTTTGAAAGGATCTTTAATGGCATTCTACCATTATTTCTAAGTTCTGAAATTATTTTATAATCTGCAAAGGTAATAGCAGATTTATCTTTGATTGGTCTTGATAGTAATAAGAAGATTTCAACTCTTTCTACATGTGAAACAGATTTTAACCAATTTTCAAGCTCTATAACTTCAGAATTCATTTTATAAGTGAAAACTGCAATAATTTTGTTACCAATCCCCACTCCCACCGTAAAGACGAGTTCATGATTACCAATAATGTCAACAATTTCTTGTACCCGTTCTATTGAACTAGAAATGTTGATTCGTGCCAGTCCAGTCTCTTCTCCGAGGATTCCAAAGCTTAATTCACATGAATACCCTTTTATAACCCCTTCCTTCTCCAGACTATTAATTCGTTTTTTCACTCCATTGAGACTTAATTTTATATTTTTTGCTATGGTCGATAAAGGCATTCGGCTATTAGAATTCAGTAATTTTATGATTTCAAGATCCTTAGAGTCCATCTAAAACACATAAGAGAATGTTAAATAAGAATTTAAGAATCTAATTTACAATTTAATTTTTACCTTGCTTATTCTTGAACTTCTAAGTGCAACTTCAGGAAAAAAATACCGCTTTTTGTGATTTTCTTCACACATGAACATGTCAAAACGTATTAATTATTAATTATTTAGAAGCTTATTTGAAAATATTACGAGAGATGTAAATTATGAAACAAAAAAAAGAAATTATCCCCCCAAAAATCGCTTTAGAATTATGCGAGGAAGTTCGAATGAAAAATAAACAGGAACGTTTTCCTTTAAGCATTGGAAAAATGCAATGCCATTTCTGCTGGTATTTCGGCAAGAAATCTTATAATGCAGGTAATCCTGAAAAATTATGTGCGTTTGGTTCAGATAACAATCGTGGCTGTTGGCAAGTAAATAGATTATATGATGAAAGGTTTTCTAACTAAAAATCAAGATCCTATTCATGAGGATAATTGGAATGAAAAAAATACCAGTAATAACAAGAACGGATGGTTATCGGTATCCCATGCGTTTAGAATCTCCGAATCATAAGAAAAGGAGATTCAAACTGATAATTAGATGGGCTCTGACCTTTAGTTTTCTTCTACAGATCGTATTCGTACTTTGTATATTTTTTTGGGATTATTATGCCGGTCAAGCAACATTAGGTTTCGGGATAGAAGGAGAAACTTATCTAGGAATTGGTATGTTTTACACCTATATGACTTCTCTCTTCTTAAGTTTGATCGTA
>JBHLKP010000005.1:0-62357 GCA_048886525.1 Candidatus Hodarchaeota archaeon
ATGTGCGCAGAAACTTCACCCTTAGGAACATTTGTACATGAATTGGGTCATGATATTGGTAATCTACCGGATTTATATGACACTGATTACTCATCTGATGGTATTGGAGAATGGGGAGTAATGGGAACAGGAGCCTGGAATTATAATACGACTCCCGCGTCAGTTGAAAATCCAGGTGACACTCCTGCTCACTTTTGTGCTTGGTCCAAGATTAAACTAGGATGGGTCATTCCAACTATTGCTACTGAACATGCTACCAATTTATCACTCCCTGCTATTGAAACCACTCCTAGAAACAGTGTAGTGAAATTGTTCATCTCTAATATAACCACTTCAGTTACATTGAAAGAATACTTCTTAGTATGTTACCGACAACAATCTGGGTTTGATAGTTTTATCCCAGGTTCAGGGATACTCATTTGGCATATTGATGAATGTGCAATTGAAAATGAAAATTCATATGAACCAAGAAAAATGGTTGATTTAGAAGAAGCTGATGCATCTATTGACGGTTGGGAACAGCTCGACTATTATCACAGTGTACCCTCAGGCGCGACTATTCCTGATGATGAAGGGTCGGCTACTGATTTGTGGGCAAGTGGTAGTATCTTCAATAGAGGGTCTTTTCCAAATAGCTATAGCAATGATAGAGTCAGAACTACTATCGGGATATCTGTAAGAAGTACTAATACAATTGATTATAATGTATCCTTTGATCCACTTCCATGGGATTATACCTTAAGATTGATGAATCAATCAAACATTTCATATATTGATGATGAACCCTCAATTATTGAACATGGTGCCTGTGTATCAGGGTATAGTAGTAAATTTTCTATTGCTTTTCACAGTAATCGAACTGGGAATTTAGACATTTGGGGAGTTCAAACTTCTAATGTAGGCCGAACTTGGCAATCAGCAATTCCTATTACTACAAGCCCCGCTAAAGATTTCAGTCCTTCACTCCTTATCGCTTCACCTCCTTACTATTGGAGTGGTATCTCAGAGAAAGATACACCTGTAAGCGGTGACGCTATAGGAAAAAACGCAAAACCTCCTCCTCATTATATCGTTGCTTTTGTATCAAACCGTACAGGTAACCATGAAATCTTTGTAACATTAAGTCCTGACTTCTATACTTGGTCTCAACCTATTCAACTCACTAATGATTTAGCAAATGACATTGATCCATGTTTGATTAACTCACCTTCAGGAATCGGTCTTTTTTGGGCTTCTAATCGAGACGGGGATTATGAAATCTATCTTCTGGAAAATATCTGGAATTCTTCAAACATCATTCAAGTTACTTTGAATACCCACATGGATAGGGGGCCATCGTATTTTTATGCGAAAAATAATACTCATCTTTTAGCATTCGAACATTACACAGGAACTCCTTCAACAATCCAACTATTACAAAGTTCCACTCTTTTTTCATGGCCCTCACTTTCAGTCACATGTACTAGTCCATCTTATGTCTCAGCGGAACCTAGTTTGATTGAAAGATCAGATAAGACACTTTTATTAACATTTACTCGCATTAATCCAAATGATGAACAAATACATCAGATCACATCGTCTGATTGGAATTTATGGAGCGATCACCTAGTTATGGGATTTCCGAAAAATGCAAGTAGTCCTTCTGCTATTGAAGGTAAATGTGGTTCTTTATTCATGGCCTACAGTTCCTATAATATCTCTCAAATCCACCACATTTATTTAATTAGAACTGCAGCATGTTTTCTAACTGGAAGAGGCATTGAATTCCCGTATGATACAGGCGGTTCATTTTTTGAACCACAACGCGTTGAAATAGGTTCAGATTGGGTATTCTCGGGAGAAATGGAATTAAATCAGTCAGATTTTATAGCACCAGCGAATTATATTTCCATTGATGTTACTGATACAAAAAATACTTGGATTAATACTGATGATGAACTGATTATTCCTGATCTACAATTTGATGCTGGTCCGTTTGTTACGATTGATCCAGTTATTGGAACTGGGTCATTTAACATACCTTTAGATGAGTTTCTGATACTTGGAATTCTTCCAGAAGCAACAATCCTTGAATTCACGGTTAAGTGGGAATATCAAAGAATAGATCTCTCTTTCACGGATGTGAATAATTCATTATTCCTTGAACTCTTACAACCTCATGATCACATTAGATTTGATGAAAATATTGACTTTCCTACGACTTTTGAGACCCCACTTGTGTCACAAATCCCGATTGTTACAGGTAGTGTCAATTATGGAGTTGAATCAGTTTCTATCTCATTATACGATACACAGAATACTCCAGATATAGCTGATGATACTTGTTACTTCCAAGAGATTCTATTGTTTACTGACCTAGCGAAGGTACAGGTTGAATGGATTGCTAAAATACATGGCTTGAAAGACAATATAATCACTAGAATTGTTGCAACTTCAAATGGGATTTATCCTCGTAAGGATTATTCCTTAATTATTGAAAAATATCCAGAAGATCGAAATGTTCCAATATTACAATATCTAGAACCTGTAGAATTAATAACAGGACACTATACAATAATCTTTTCCGAATATATAGCTGATACTAATGGAACTATAAACTACGGGATAAATGAATCATCTATAGCGTTTGTGTACCAGATAAGAGAATCTCCAGACAATAAAGGAGACTGGATATTAGTATATTTCGATATTAATGATTCTGATTGGAATAAAAGCGACAATATTTACAGTTACCAACTTAGCTTAACACCTACAGAGGATCCTATTCTAATAGCTTTTTATTGGACAGTATCAGACTTAGCTATACCGTGTAATATGGGATTTGATGGAACCCAAGAGAACCCACACCTCATTGGAGTTGTAGAAGGAACAACAGAAGTGATCACAATTGTATCTACATCGATCTATACCAGCATTTATACTTCAGTCTATACAACCATTCAACAACAAACTACTGGTTTTCAAGTAATACTGCTAATCTTTACCCTTCTTAGCATCATTTTAGTACTCAGAAAAAGGAAAATATAATCCAAAAATTTGTAAAAATCATCAATACTCAGAATGAATTTCTTTAAGCATTTCATCAAACTGTTCTTGTGGTGAAGAGATTATTTCTTGAATGAATTCATCAGCTTTTTCTTTATTCTCAAAACGATCTGAAAGTGTCTTTTTCACAGTGTTTTGCTTTTTTTTTGATGGATCATACATTCAGTTTTTATAGCTATTTAACGTTGAATTAGACTTCTTTTTTCCATTGAAAAAATACTTTTAACATTCAAACTCTTCTAAATCTAATTCTACAGGTTTAGTTTGACTTAAAATGGCAACACCAAGAATTCCAGCCACAAAAGATGCAATTAATATTGAGAATTTTTGCATTGTTAGCAGAACACTATCAGTTATTGCAAGGTTGCCTATAAATAACGCCATTGTAAATCCAATTCCTGCAAGCATCGAAACACCAATTATATGAGTCCAAGTTAATCCTGAAGGTAATGAGGTGATTCCTGACTTTACTGCAAGCCAAGTAGCAAAACTTATTCCAACTGGTTTTCCTACAACTAAACCAAAAAATATTCCTAACTCAATTGGATGAATAGTTTGTGGAATCTCCTCTAATAAGACACCAGCGTTTGCTAAAATGAATATCGGAATAATAGTAAAAGCAACCCAATAATGTAAAACTCGTTCAAATCTTTGGAGAGGGGGTTCAACATTTTGACAAGCTGTTTCAAGAGCTTTGATTGCACTCTGTTGTTTTTGATTTAAAAGAACTCCAGACCCGCATTTCCCCGATTTTTGAAATTCCTCAATTATAAGCTGACTCTCTTGAATAAAACTATCAGCGTTAATCTTATTTCGAGCTGGAACTGTGAAAGCAAGTAATACGCCAGCTACTGTTGCATGAATTCCAGATTGAAGGATAACAAACCAAAGTGCAATTCCAAATAATAGATAGAAAAGGGGATTTTGTATATCAAGTCTGTTAAATAGTAATAGAATGAGAAAAATGGCAAAAGCTAATACAAGGATTGACCAATTAATATTTGAACTGTAAAATAAAGCAATTACTATAACCGCTCCAATGTCATCGATTATTGCCAACCCTGTAATAAAGACTTTTAATGTAAAAGGAGCTCTTTTTCCCATTAATGCTAGTATTCCTAATGTGAATGCAATATCTGTAGCCATGGGAATACCCCATCCAGAGATACTCTCGGGAGAATTTAGATTAAACAATATGTAAATGGTTGCGGGAAAAATCATGCCCCCTAATGCTGCTATTATCAGTAATGATGCTTTTCTTAAGGAGTTTAATTCCCCTGTGATGATTTCGCGTTTGATCTCTAATCCAATGACAAAGAAAAAGATCGCCATTAATCCATCATTGATCCAAAGGGAAAATTTTTTACTAAGGCCAATATCACCAAATTTAATTGTCAAATCCGTCGCCCAAAAAGCATTATACTTTTCAAACAACAAAAAATTTGTAAGAATTAGTGCAAATACCGTGCAAAGTATTAGAATTAACCCACTCAATTGTTCAGTTTTTAGAAAGACTTTGAATGGTCTGATGATACGTTCTGGTAATTTAGATTCTACGGATTGAGTTCTAGTAACCATTTTCTTTCCCTTGATGATAAATTTTCAGAAGAAAATCCTTAATTACGCGGTCTCAAAAATTACTTAAAAATGAATAAATCAGATAATCGATCTTAATTATGAAAAACTCCAGAATGATGCTCTTATTCGTACTTATATACTTAATGGGAATAATTCCCTGTTTCCTATATCAATATAAGTTATTTCTGAGTTCCGATATTTTTTTATCTCATTTTATGAATTAATGAATCTATGAATTTCCGGATTTTGCTTAACTCCAAGAATTTATCTTTTAATTTATGGATTATTTGATTTCAATTTTATAGGCAAAGAGTTTTTGTCATTAGGCAAATTTCGATAGGAATGATTATTATGGTTACAGAAGTTTATGAAAAATTAGGTCTTTCTCCTAAAGAAGGGAAAATCTATACAATTCTTGTTTCAAGATTGGTTCGAACTAAAGAAGAAATAAAGTTATTAGCAGAGGAACTTGCACCAGAAGTAGACGAAATTATAGAAAAGTTAGAGGAAAAAAAATTCATACGTACCATTCCTGGGAGAATCCCTCAATACAGTGCTTTGGTTCCACATGTAGCAATAAGTCCAGGATTAGATGATCAAATAGATGCTACAACCACCTATTACTACAATGAAATCAACTCATTGTGGGAAAAAGGCCAAGCTTCATTGCAATCGATTATAGATCAAATCCAAGATGGGGCTCAACAACTTTCAAATTTTGAAAATAAAATCAATTCCATATTAAAAGGATTCATTAAACAAATAAATGAAACTTTTGAAACTGAAAAACTGAAAGTTCAAGAAGAAATAGATGAAAAAAACAAAACAAACACAAATACTCTTGAAATTTGCGATTTATCCTTCCACCAAACTATACGCTCTAGAACAACTAAAACTCTTGAGGAGTTACAATCGAAAATAGATGAACTAAGGTCGAATTTTCAGGAGAAATTGGATAATCAAATTCATAAAAGCACATCAGAGAAAGCAAATGAAATAGTTCTTAATTATGAGAATTGGATTTCACATTATTTGACCATTATAGATTCAACGTTTCCTATTGCCGAAAATCAAAAAGATGAGCAATTAACTACTTCAAACGAACATGTTAGCGATTTAAGTACTACTTTTGAAAAGATTACACTTAATTTCAGTAGACAACTTCCAAAATTAATAGAAGAATTTTCAGCTCAGAATACAGACGATTTTAATATCTTTAATCGTACTATTAAATCAGAATTTAACAAAATAAAAACTAAATTGCAAGAGATCCAGAATGAGGCCGAAAGACGGTTAAGTAAAAGAGTTTCTCTTGGTAAAAGTGGTTTTCAAGATATTAGCAGTTCGGTCGACCTGGCATTGGAAGAAATTAACTCCTCTCAGAAAAATATTGACAACCATATAGAGAAAATAATAGGTAATTTCAGCGAATCTAACACATCTTTAATTGGGAATATAAATTCCAGTTTAAATCGGCAAAATTTTGAATTTAACAATCTTCTTGAAACCATACGGAGCGACTTATCTGAAACTATTGTACAGTTCTACGAACTATTGATTTCCAATCTAAAATTAATATCAGAAAATCTTCAAATTTCTTCTCAACAGCAGAACAAAACGCTGAATCTTCAAATAAATCAAATGGTTGATACATTGGTTAAAAATAATGAAGAATTATATAGTGATGTGAATAAAACTTTAAATGAATTTCTTGAAAGGTTACAAACTGAAATTGAAACTATTTCAAACCAGTTTGTCGAGAATATTTGGGGATGTCTTGCAGATATATCCAATATTTTAACAGTCGCAGGGAATTCCTATTCAAACTTAATCAATGATAGGTTATCCTCAATTTTCTCATCAGTTGATTCTGAAATTAGAGAGGTTACAACACCTTTAGAGGAATCGACAACAAATCTTATGCAAGAAATTAATAGTAAATTAACAACAGTCCAAAATTCTATCACAAGTGATTTTCAGCAATCAATTGACTCAATACCAAGGAATATTTCAATAAATTTAGCTCAAGGTCGAAATCTAATCAAATCATTAAGTGAAATCAATAATCTAGCTCAAGAAATCCCAATTGGATCTATAGAAAAAACATATTTTCAAATTAAAACTTCTGAGGATATTAAAAGAACACTTGAAGCAATGTTAACCCGAACTAAAAGTACAATACAGATTATAATACCAACTATGGCACTTCTTCCTATTGAAACTATAAAGAAGATAACTCGACCTAGAATTCAGATTTTAACTATTCCTGATTCTTCAGAATCTGTAGAGATTCTTAAAAATTTAAATAATATACAGCTGAAGAGTTTTGGAGAGCTAGAGAATATTTATGCAGCAGCACGAGACGGAACTGAAGAAATTATTGTTGGATCAGGGAAAGGAGATAAAATCTCCTTTATAGTAACAACTGATGAGGATCTGGCTGGTGTTATGAAAGAAATAATTTTAGATTATTGGCCAAGAGGCCGAGCAGTTTAAGAAAAAGCATTTATTAATCCTCTTGAGCTTACCAGAGTTTTCTTTTTTAATTTTTGAGAGAAATTAAGTATAAAGGGAGACAAAAAATAGACCCTATTGGAGTTTGTTAAATGATATCTAAATCAAAGATTGAAAAAATTGTCACCAGAATCATTACTCATGACGAAAAACTTGGACATAGTGTGGGGGGTAGTAACCATCACAGCCATACTTCTTTTGTTATGAATACGCTTGGAAAGCCTATCAAAACGCAGTATAATGGCATTAATGCTTGGAAAATTACATATATCTATACTATTATCACTGAAACAGAATTTACCTATTATCCTGACAATCCTCCTTATGAACACAAATACCAGAAGTCCATAATCATAGATCAAAATGGTAAGTTACTCAAGGAACACGCTAAAAAAAGGATCTAATTAGTCTGATGATTATTATTTATTGTTTTATTTATCAGAGAGGCCAATTTATGAAAGGCATTCTCTACATTTTCACCTGTTAAAGCAGAAGTAATGATATGTTCTCCAACATTGGAATGTTGGTTCAAAAAATTGTTTATATCTTGATTTGAGACTAATACCGATTCTTTTAAATCTACTTTATTTCCGATTAAAATTAAAGGAATCTGTCCTGTTATGCTTTGGAGATCCTCTATCCATGATGCATGAAGATTTTCTAGACTTTTAGGTACCGTTAAGTCGAACACTAAGAAAGCCCCTCTTGTACCACTGAAAAATCTTTGCCGAAATTTACGAAACGAAGTTTGTCCAGCTACATCCCAGATTTGTAGATTTACATCATAATTGTCAACAACTAATTGCTTTGCATAAATGTTAACCCCTATTGTTGCTTTGTAATCACCATTAAAGAACCCATGTACAAAACGATTGATTAAAGAGGTCTTCCCGACCCCTTCATCTCCCGCTAATACGATTTTATAATTCATTATGATCCCCTCACGTTCATTTAATGATTCTCCTAGTATCTAATTATCTCACCATTGGAATTTTATTATATTAAATAGCTTATCCTTATTTCATATTATAATTACAAAGATTCAAAAGATTAGTTTTTATAATACATTCAGAGAGAAACCCTGTATTTCCCCATACTTGATATTTTATTCTTTAAAAATAATCTCTGTACTGTAGTTAAAGATTAAAACTATTCATAAATTGTGTGGTACTAGAGAAAGGAATCTGTTTTGTAAAACGAAGAAATTACTAATTTACCTGAAATTAATTTCTTGATTTCATGCCGGAAACAGTTAACACTCTTTAAAAAAGATTCAATAAAACTACCCTCCTGAGTTTAAAGCTCCCTTAGTTTTTATTAACAATTATATTCGCTAAAAATATCGCATAGTAATAAACTAAGGTGAAAATAAATCGATTTATAGACCTTAAATGGTGTTATATAAGATTTAATCGAGGTAAATTGAAATGCAATTAGCTGGACAGCCAGTTATAATCCTTAAAGAAGGAACAGAGCGTTCACGCGGTCGTGACGCTCAACGTAACAATATAGCGGCCGCTATTGCTGTTGCAGATGCTGTACGAAGCGCACTTGGCCCTCGTGGAATGGATAAGCTCCTAGTGGACTCATTGGGAGATGTTGTTATTACCAACGATGGTGCTACAATATTGGACGAGATTGATGTCCAACACCCCGCTGCGAAGATGCTTGTACAAGTTGCCAAAGTTCAAGATCAGGAAGTTGGTGATGGTACAACAACCTCTGTAATTGTCGCAGGGGAATTATTGAAACGTGCGGAAAAGCTTCTCGATCAAAAAATCCATCCAACAGTGATAATCGCGGGATTTAAGCTTGCTGCAGATAAAGCTGCAGAAATTCTAAAGAATATTGCCAATAAGATTGACCCCACTGATGAAACCCGTCTTAAGAATATTGCTCGAACTTCACTAAATTCTAAAGCAACTGGTGGAGCCAAAGATCTCATGGCTGAAATTGCTGTAAATGCAACGAAGTCAGTCATGGAGGAAGGCAAAGTAGACATAGATTTGATCTCTGTAATCCAAAAACAGGGAAAAGGACTTACAGATTCGGAATTAGTTCAAGGTGTTGTTATTGACAAAGAAGTTGTCAGCAGCAGGATGCCATCTTCAGTCGAATCACCCAAGATCGTACTTATCGATCTAGCTTTGGAAATTAAAAAAACTGAATTTGACGCAAAAATCAGAATCACTGACGCTTCAATGATGGATGCGTTTTTGGATCAAGAACAGACAATGATACAAGAAATGACCGATAAAATTCGTGAAGTAGGCGCCTCAGTCGTTTTCTGTCAAAAGGGGATTGATGATCTTGCCCAACATTTTCTAGCAAAACAAGGAGTTATGGCTATTCGTAGAGTCAAGAAATCAGACATGGAAAAACTCTCAAAAGCAACAGGTGCAAGGATCGTTACTAACATCAAAGACCTTAGTAAAGACGATCTGGGTTCAGCAGGTTTGGTTGAAGAGACTCAAATAGGTGAGGATAAGCTCATTTATGTCAAAGATTGTCCAAATCCAAAATCTGTTTCAATTGTTATTCGAGGTGGCACAAAATATGTCACTGATGAAGCAGAAAGAGCAATTCATGATGCTTTATGCGTTGTTCGAGATGTTCTAGAAGACAGCTGGGCTGTTGCAGGTGCAGGTAGCCCCGAAATAGAATTACACAAGGGACTCAAAACATTCGCAGGTACAGTTAAAGGCCGTGAACAAATGGCAGTTGATGCTTTTGCAGATGCAGTAGAGGTCATTCCCCGTACATTAGCCGAAAATGCTGGTTTAGATCCAATAGATGTTCTTGTAGAATTACGAGCTGCTCATGATAAAGGAAATACAAATATTGGTATTGATGTTATCACAGGTAAGAATGTTGATGCATTTGAAGCTGGAATCATTGAACCATTAAGAGTTAAAAGACAAGCACTCAGATCTGCAAGAGAAGCCGCAGAATTAATTCTTAGAATTGATGATGTGATACAAAGCAAGAGTATGGGTGGGCCTCCTGGTGGAATGCCCCCTGGCGGAATGGGTGGTATGGGTGGAATGGGCGGTATGCCCCCAATGATGTAGGAGGTACAAAATATGACACTACAAGGTACTCCAGTATTAATATTAAAAGAAGACTCACAACGAACTACAGGAAAAGACGCAATGACCAGTAATATCGCTGCAGCACGCGTTATTTCGGAAGCTATACGATCAGCGCTAGGTCCGAAGGGAATGGACAAGATGCTTCTGGATAATTTTGGTGATGTCGTCATTACTAATGATGGTGCTACAATTCTCAAAGAGATCGACATTGCGCACCCTATTGGTAAGATGATGGTTGAGTTGTCTAAAATACAGGATCAAGAAGTTGGTGATGGTACAACAACTGTTGTGATACTTGCAGGTGAACTTCTCGCGCAGGCAGGCGAATTATTCACAGGTGATAAGATACATCCAACCATTTTGGTTGAAGGATTCCGCTTAGCCACTGATAAGGCAATTGAATATCTCAATGAGATGGCTACTGATGTATCCCCTGATGATGACGCCCTTTTAGTCAAACTAGTCCAGACTACTATGGGATCGAAGATCGTAGCCCGATCTAGTGGAATGCTTGCCAGGATAGTCATCGACGCGGTTAAAAGTATTGATTCAGGAAAAAGCTATATTGATATTGATGATATTAAAGTCGAAAAGAAAGAGGGTGAAGACATCGAATCAACTATCCTTGTCAAAGGTATTGTCCTTGACAAAGAAGTTGTTCATTCAGGTATGCCCAAACGCATTTTATCCCCTAAAATCGCTTTAATTGACGAAGCTTTTGAAGTATCCAAAACTGAATTTGATTCTGAGCTCAGTATCACTGATCCTTCCAAGATTCAAGAGTTTCTTGACCGTGAAACTGGTATGCTTAGAAAAATGGTTGATAAAGTCGTTGAATCAGGTGCAGATGTTGTCATTGCTCAGAAGGGTATTGATGATGTAGCTCAACACCTTCTTGCCAAGCATAATATCATGGCTATTCGTCGAGTGAAAAAATCTGATATGGAAAAACTTGCTAAGGCAACTGGGGCTAAAATTCTTAGTAAGATCCAAGATCTTTCGGCTGATGATCTAGGTACAGCTGGTAAGGCATATGAAACCAAAGTTGGT
This sequence comes from Candidatus Hodarchaeota archaeon, assembly GCA_048886525.1. GTDB lineage: Archaea > Asgardarchaeota > Heimdallarchaeia > Hodarchaeales > Hodarchaeaceae > Hodarchaeum. The sequence continues at coordinate 11,280 of JBHLKP010000005.1, forward strand.
GACGATGACATGGTTTTCGTAGAAGATTGTCCTTTAGCTAAATCAGTGACGATATTAGTTCGTGGTGGAACTGAACTTGTTGTTGATGAGGCTGAACGCTCTATCCATGACGCTATCTGTGTTATACGCAATGTCTTAGAGGATAAAAAGATCGTTCCAGGTGGTGGAGCTCCTGAAGCTTATGTTAGTCGTAAGTTACACAAGTTCGCAGAATCACTTGTTGGCCGAGAACAACTTGCTGTGCAGGCATTTGCTAAAGCCTTGGAAATCATTCCTAGGACGTTAGCAGAGAATGCAGGTCTCGATCCTATCGATATCATTGTCGCCTTAAGAACCGAGCATGAAGGTGGTAATACAAAAGCAGGTATTGACGTATTACAAGGTAAGATTCGCAATATGGACGATATTGTAGAACCTCTAAGAGTTAAAACGCATGCAGTCACTGCTGCAAGTGAAAATGCTCAAATGATCTTGCGTATTGACGATATCATTGCCTCAAAAGCCTCTGAAGGTCCTGGTGGTCCACCTGGTGGACCTGGTGGAATGGACGACGACCTCGACTAATTCCCCCTCTCCTTTTTTTCCTTTTTATATTATTTTTATTCCCTCTTCTATTTAATGATATTCCAGATACTCCCAATTATTTACTGGGAATTAATTTTCCTCCTTCATTCATTCTCAATATGTCAAGTGGATTAAGAATTCGAGGCGAAAAAATTCTTAAAACTATTCAAAATTCATCGAATCTTGTTCAAGAAGCTTTTTTTGGATAAATTCTATTTTTTAGTGAGTAGCTGGGCTGAAAGTTTTTGACAAATGGTAATCCAAAGGATGAAATTCTCATTGGTCCGAAAATGTTAACTAGATTCGAATATGCCCGGATTTTAGGCGCGCGCGCTTTACAAATATCTATGGGAGCACCCGTACTTGTTGAATTAGAGGAATCAGCTAAAACTTCTGAAACTAAGGATACCTTTAAGGAACAAGGTGACCCATTATTAATAGCAGAGCGCGAAATAAAGAAGGGGCTTCTTCCTATTCAAATCAGAAGAACTCTTCCTGATGGGCAATACCAAGATATCCCTCTTTTTTATCTTCTCAAAGATATTGGCCGAAAACGAGGGGGAATACTTACCTAGCATCTTTATTTTGTAATCAATACTAATCTTAGGAATATTTATGCTTTTCTTTTTATAAATTCAGTGTACAAGATTAATTCTAAGAATGAGATCGGTTTTTATATTCATTGAATGGAAAGTTTTTATTTAAGATCCCCCTTCGCTTAAATGGAGGTAAAGGTCATTAGTTATCGTAAAGACAAAAAGAATCGCTTTAAAACTTTAGAGGAAAAGCTAAAAGCTATTCAAGATAGTACTAAAAAAGAGGTTCAAGAACGGTTAAAAGAGGGAATAAGAATCCATTCGGCTACTAGCTATCTTCCTGAAGATTTAACAGAATATATTCTCAGTTTAAAGCAAAATTTAGAGATGGCTGCATCTTTACTACCTGATTCTCTTTTTAAACGACCCGTTTTTTTTGGAAAAGAAGATTTTTATTATCGCTTAGCTTCAGAATTAATTTCATTTGGCCTTGCTTATCAACGAGTCAACCTGCAACCAATAAGATTGAGTAAACTGGCTGAATTATTTCACCAGCACCGATCTTGGTGGAAATGTGACATTCAAGATATCGAAAAAGCACTAGATGCCTTGTGCGAACATAATATCGTCCAATATTCATCAAATGGGTATGTATTTGAGCCAATGACTTTATCTAGGGATATTCATGATTTCTTGGCCTTTATTGCCCCTAGAATCAACGAATACGGGGAAATTTCTCTTTCTGATATTCAAAAATATGTACCATGGGATTACCCCAAAATCGAGGCAGCAATAAACTTACTAAATACAAATAAGATATGTATTTTTGATAAGAATCAGGAATCGATTTTTTTTCCTGAATTTAGGAAAGGTACGAAATAAATGGTTAATTTCCCTAGTCCTGAACTGAAAGAATTCTATGACAATCGACTAATCATCTCATGGAAAATTAATCAACCATCACACCTTCCAGAGCTTTCAAAAATATTAATACAGATTTCAGGAAATCCCCCCTTAAATTTTGAACCGTTACAAGATTCTAAAATCGAAATTCCTAAATTAAACGGCAATGAGTTAATAATTAATTGGGTTTTCCGTAAACCATCAATGAATACAGAAATCCTCCTTGAAATAAAAAATCACGAAATTTATGAAAAACATCTTCTTGTTGTAAGTCCAGACAATGATTTTCAGCCATAATATCGTAAGTAATAATACGTTAAAACATTCTTAGCTGGTAAAGAAGTTTTTAATTTTAGTATCTACTTAATATTGTAAATAAATTATTGAACATCATGTTTTGTCCTTTTATAACTGCATTTTTCCTAATCATAAGTAATAAACATTTAAAAAATTATACAATGAACCTCATCATAAGTATTATTACCCTTTTACACCCTCTAGAGCTAAAATTGGAATGGAATCGGAACATTATGGGAAAGGTTCGTACTTCATCAGTCAAGGTTATCTCGCGTCAGATCATCAAAGAATATAGAAGTCATCTATCGCACGATTCCTTTGAATATAACAAAGATATTGTCTCAAAAGTTGCTGTTGTACATTCTAAACGATTAAGAAATAGAATTGCAGGATATGTCACACACCAAATGAAGCTTGCTTATCTTCGGGAGATGTCTTACGAAGATTAATGATTTTTATAAATTCGTAAGCTGAAGAATTCATTCAATAATTTTGGCTTGTTTTTATTATTTTACGTAATTTTGTTTGATTCTACTTTTATTATTTTTCCTCTTCTAATAGATTGTAGAAAAATTTATACAACGTTTCTTTTTCATTGAAATTTGAAGTATAATGAATACAATCAAATCAGGTATTCCAGGTCTAGATGATCTCTTTAGCCCCAAAGAGTTCCCTAAAGGGCGTCAAATTCTTCTAACTGGTCCACCTGGTTCAGGAAAAACCGTTTTTTGCGTTCAATTTCTTATTAATGGCGCTATTCATTCTCAAGAACCAGGAATCTTCGTTAGTTTTGATGATTTGCCACGTCATATCCGTATAGATATGCAATCATTTAAATGGAATCTTCAACAACTTGAGAAGGAATTCAATCCGCCTTTACTCACACTTGTTGATGGTTTCTCTGCAAGAGTTGGACTGACGACAAACGAAAAATATACGATTCGAGCAAACTTAGACAGCTTACTTATGGTTCTTACAGAAATATTAGAAGAAACTGGAGCCACACGAGTATGTATTGATTCATTATCGACTCTTTCAACAATTGTTAAAGATCCTGCTCAAGTTAGAAAGGAGATATTGACTATGGGGGCTATATTGGGAGAACAAGGCTGTACTACAATTCTTACTTCTGAAACATCAGAATATGGTGTTGAAGAATATTCCTCACAGGGTCTCTTACGTCTCAGTTACGATGAACTTCCAACTGGTGAATTCCGTCGTGGAATTCTTGTTCAGAAAATGCGAGGTTTTTTTCATGAGTTTTCATGGAAAGAATTTCGTATCACAGAAAATGGAATACGTATATTCCCTGATAGAACAATTAGTCGTGGACATATGAAATAGAGAGGGAGAGATATTACCTGAAATGACTATTAAAAATGATCTTCCTCCAGGAGTATTAATAAAAAGAGAAAAAATTAGAGAACGTTGCGGTAAGTGTAAGGAAGAATTCATTCTGGAAACTTACTTAGAACCGTCAACAGAAAAACGCTCTTATCGTGTATTATGTAAAAGATGCAATTACGCGGTTGTACCAGTTGGTGACGACTATTGACTACAATCTTACCACAAGAAAAACGTTTTACTTGCCAGAGAAGCGGTCATTGCTGTTGTGATCGCGAAATAATAGTTACATTAACTTATCGAGATATCTTTCGTCTATTTACAGCGCTAGAGCAAAGTTTCCAGAAATTACTTAAGCAAATCTCTTTTTACCGACTTGATAAATCTACTCAATCAGTATTAAAAGCACAAATGGTACTCAATCCAATCCAAACAAGCCAAGGGAACATTATTCCAGGACTCAGAAAACGAAAGGATGATTCGTGTATTTTTTATTTTCGACCCAATTGTACAATCTACTCACAAAGGCCATTAGCCTGTAAAAATTACCCACTTGCTTTTATAAAAGAAAAAAAAGAGATATTATGTGTATGGGCAAAAAAATCACTCAAAACATGTCCTGGAATAGGAAAAGGTCAGTTACTTAAATTAAATGAAATAAAAAACCGCGGAACTGATTATTTTAAGGAAATTAACCTACATAATCATGTAGTGAATGAATTGAATATCGAAGCTAAGAATGGTAGGCCATTATCAGCACGAGAATGTTTGTGGATACTATTAGCATACGGCGAAAAGGAAAACCAACAGTAATTATCATAACTAAATTCAGCTGTTTTAGATTTGTCAATAGAAATTTTAATACAAAACTTAATAGCAGAAAGTGATCTAGTAATTATCATCCATTAAATCAATAAATGTGAAAAAACTAATGGAACCCTTTTTATCGGTTGCAAAATGGGGAGATCGCGATCCTGCACATGTTAAATTTACTGACAATCTCAAAATGTTCCTACTAAAAGAACTTCAAATGGATCCAATGACTGGAAGAAAAGATTACTCACAGAAATATTCATGGTCTGATCTCACGTTAGAACCGCAATTACCAACTGATTTTATATCAGAATTAACTAAATATATATCACCAGATCAAATATCAAAAGATCCATTGGCTAGACTAAGAAATTCTATCGGAAAATCATATTTAGAGCTAATTCGACTACGTTTAGCTGACATCTCACACATTGTTGAACTAGTAGTGTATCCTAAATCACATGAAGACGTAGTAAATATAATAAAAGTTTCTAATAAATTTAAAGTCCCCATTTCTACTGTTGCAGGAGGAACAAGTATGACTTTAGGCGTTAATTCCCCTAAAGGTTCCATTGCGGTCAATTTGACCCAAATGAACAAAATTTTAACGATTAATACAGATTCATTATATATTACCTCACAAACAGGTATATTTGGGCCTGAACTTGAAAAAACCCTTAATCATAATAATGTCACCCTTGGTCACTTTCCTCAGAGCTGGGAATATAGTACTCTTGGAGGTTGGATTGCTACACGTGGCGCAGGCCAAAACTCAACATTATATGGAAAAATTGAAGATATGATAATGGGGATTAAAATTGCTTTAGGAATTGGTAATACATTGGTTATAAAGAAGGCTCCTGCAAGAGCAACAGGCCCAGACTTTAATCAACTTTTTACTGGCTCCGAGGGAGCATTTGGAATAATAACAGAAGTAACCCTTAGAATATGGAAAAAACCTCAATTGAGAAAGATGTCAGGTTTCTTCTTCCGTTCTTTTGAAGAAGGATTAGCAGCAATTAAGCAGCTGCTACAAGAGGGCTATAATCCAGCCATCATACGTTTATATGATAAAGAAGAAACATTTCATACTGAAAAATCTTCGACATTGATGAAAGAACCTCCAAGAGATTCTTTTATAATGCGATCAGTATACAAGTATTTGAATTCACGAGGATACTTAGAGAGAAAACGTTGTTTAGCCCTGATGATACATGAGGGGAATCCAGATCTTGTTAATTTGACACGAAAAAAAGCCATTAAATATGCAAAAGTATATGGTGGATTTCATCTATGGTCTATTCCAGCAAAATCATGGATTAAATCACGTTATGAAACACCCTATCTCCGGGATCCAATTCTCGATCATGGAATCTTACTTGAAACTTTTGAAACTGGTACGACTTGGGAAAATGTCATACCATTATATCAAGGGGTTCGAGAAAATCTAAAAGAAGAGTGTCCTATTATTTGGTCGCATGCAAGTCACTTCTATAAAAATGGAGCAAACCTTTATTTTCATATTTTCGCACCTCAAGAAGAAGATAATGAAATTAATCAATTTCTTAGGATCAAGGAGAAGATAATCGATACATTCCTTGAATATGACAGCACAATTAGTCACCATCATGGTATTGGTCGAGCTTATGGTCAATGGTTACCTCAAACCATTGGCACTGAAGGAATGAAACTTCTTAAGGCAATTAAAAAGACATTGGATCCCAATGATATCATGAACAAAGGAGTTTTTTCTGAAGATGAATATTCTTAACTGATATTATGGTTTCCAAACCAATTTATTCTTATAATCTTCTATTTCATTCCTTATTTTTTCTCGTGACCAATTTAACAATTGGCCCATATGATCAGCAATGACTTGCACACAATCTAAACCTTGTTCATCAGATAGCTGAATCTGGGTTCTTCGAAGCATTAGATCATTCAAATTTATCGCTTTCTCATGTTTAATATGATAGTTAATCTCTGCAAAAATATATGGACGACTATCAGAAATTCGCTCTTTTAATTCAGGTTTTTTATCAATTTCTTGGCAAATCTTCCTATAATTCTTCCCATATTTTAACAGGTGTGTGGCAACATCATCAGATAATTGGTAACGTATAGTTAGGTTTTCTTTCGTAACAATTTTCCAACTATCCCAATGTTTTCGTTTCGTCGAAATCCATCCATGAAGGGGAATTTTATCAGATATACAATTACTTTTTTGACCTAGTACCATTTCTAAGCGATCAACAAGGTCTTTTGCCATAGCCCGATATGTAGTATACTTTCCACCAGCAATCGCAAAACTATTGGGTTTTATTTCAAAAATTTCATGTTCACGAGAAACATCTGATTCTAATTTTGCTGTGGGGGAAACTATAAGTGGTCTTACACCAGAATAGGCGCTGACTATGTCCTCCTTCCGAATAATTCCTGGAAAAATAAAATTAGTTGCTTCAATCAAATAATCAATATCTTCAGCTTCAACAGGTACGAAATCGTAATCTGCTTTGTAATCAGTATCAGTAGTGCCAATCAAATTATATTTTCCAAAAGGAACTGTGAAAAAAATCCGTCCATCCATTATTGGTGAGGCTAAGGCATAATCCCTGTCATAGAATTTTTTTGTGATAATATGAATACCCTTGGTTGGTCGAACTTGCGTTTTAATATTCGAATTCATCTTTTTAACGATTTTTTCAGTCCAATGGCCACAAGCGATGACAATTGATTTTGTCTTGATTATGAACTCTTCTCTCGTCATTTGATCCAAAACTTGAACGTTTTGAATAATTCCCTCTTCAGTTTCTTTAAACAAAACTGCTTCGCAATAATTGAGTACAATCGCTCCATGTTCCTCCGCAGAAAGTATTACATCCAAGGTTAACCGTGCATCATCCATCAAACCATCACTCCACATAGCTACTCCTTGAAAATTCTCTTCTCTAAATTTTGATGGAAGAACTGTACGAGCTTTTTCAGGATTTAATATCTTATGAAACGTGAAATTTCTAAATCCTGCCAGTAAGTCATATAACCAGAGTGCGATTCTTACTTTTGATTTTGGGTACTTGGTATCAGAATAACATGGAAGGATAAATTCAATAGGACGTGTAAGGTGTGGAGCCATTTCTAGAATTTTTTTCTTTTCAACTGATCCTTCTCGTACTAATCGAAATTCTCCTTGACCTATGTACCGGATTCCTGCATGAATAATCTTAGAGGATCCGCTACTCGTTCCAGAACCAAAATCATCCTTTTCCACTAGAGCTACATTATATCCACGTAAAGCCGCATCACGAGCTATTCCTGCTCCTGTAATTCCCCCCCCGATCACTAGAATATCAAACTCATCTGTCTTAAGCTTATCTATGTTCTCTTTTCGATAATATAGTATATCAGATGTTTTTTTATTCATCGAAATCTAAATCTCCTCTATATCCTATAGAATTTTTGAGCATTCTTCGTAGTTATTCTATCAACTTCAGAAGAGGCTATTTCCTTTAGTAAAGCAACTTCCTTAATTGCGTATTTGACATTCGCAGGTTCATTGCTTTGGCCTTTTATTGGACTCAAAAATGGTGTATCTGTCTCAACTACAATATTTTCCAATGGAAGGATCCGTGCTAGCTTCCTATGTTTCTTTCGATTGACAACAGCAGTGGGGATGGATACTAACCAACCTAAATCAATGATACGTCTCGCTTCTGCTTGACTTCCTGCAAAACAGTGCATCAATACAGGAACTCTTGCCTTATTCTCCAATAAATCAAGACACACAGATTCCGCTTTACGAGAATGAATTACTAATGGTTTTTCAGTCTCATTAGCTAAGTCAATGAATTTTATGAAGACATCTCTTTGTTTCCTTTGCCAAAGATCATCTCGAATCCAATGGAAATCGAGTCCAACCTCACCCACGGCATAATGGCTGGTGGATTTCCGAATGTAGTTGTATGACTGTTTAAAGTCTAATTTTTTAATCCAAGATGGTGAAAAACCAAATGTAGTGTAAATAAATCCAGAGTACTTTTTCTCAAGATCTGTTGCGAACTTAAAGTGCTTTGGTTCAATAGCAGAATTTACAATTGCTTTTAATCCAGCTATTCGTGCATTTTTTATCATTTTATCAATATTATTTACAAAATCTGGCAACAGATGAGCATGAGAATCAATCATAGTTGTTTACCCGAAGAAAAATATCCTCAGCAAGGAAGTTTTATCAATATCTATTGTATTTTTTGTTTGAGAAAATATAATTGATTAGATTATATGGTTCTATTCGTAAATTGAAATAATAAATGCATTTTTGATTTAAATTCCTATAAATAAAACAAAACCAACTTGGTGCTTTATTCATGAAGATAATAGATTTAGTACGCCAAAATGATAGATTAAGAAAGAATTCTCTCAATATGGTTGTTTCAGAGAACGTACTAACTGATAATGTAAAAGAGGCTTTATCCATTCAACATTCTAGATATCACGCAAGTTTCTATGGGGGAACACGAATTTTTCTAAAAATACTTGACAAAACTCAAGACCTAGCAAAAGAAATTTTTGATTGTGAATCAGCACTAGTTTCTCCTTTATCAGGAAATTTAGCTGTGGTTGCTGTAATTCTTGCCTTTACTAATCCAGGAGACAAAATAGCTATTTTGCCTTTAGACCCCGCAGGAGGATACCCCATAAATCTAGAATACTTACATCGAAATAGAGTGAATATTCCATTTGATCAAAATAAATTCAATATCGATCTACCAAGGCTGATTGAAGTTCTAAAGAAAGAAAAGCCTAAGCTAGTTTTTTTAGGAGCGTCATTATTTATTTTTCCACACCCAGTAACTGAAATATCTGATGTTGTTCATAACTATGAGGGAATGGTAGCTTACGATGGGTCTCATGTGCTAGGTTTAATAGCTGGAAGACAATTTCAAGACCCTCTGAAAGAAGGAGCAGATCTATTATTAGGTTCGACTCATAAATCTTTCCCAGGTCCACAAGGAGGAATTATTCTATCGAATGGATCATATCAAAAAAGGCTAGATGAGGTTATAGGAACTGATCCACTTGAAGGAATTGTATTAGTAGATAATATTCATAATTCACGTATTGCTGCTTTAGGAACCGCTTTGGAAGAATTTCGAGAGTATGGTCGAGAATATGCAAAGCAGGTTGTTAGAAATTCAAAAATTCTAGCCCATACTTTAGATAATTATCAGATACCACTGCATGGAAAATTGAATGGTTACACCGAGTCACATCAAGTTCTGATGAAAATCGCTAATTTCAATGAGGGAGCAAAACATCGTGATAGCTTGTTAAAATATCGTATTATTACAGATGCAGGGATGCGTCTCGGAACAGCAGAGCTTACGCGATTAGGATTCACTGAAAAGGAAATGGGAATAATAGGAACCGTAATTGCTAAAATTCTTAAGTCTCAATTCCTTTCTCCAAAGGAATCTCAAGAGATAAACAAACAAATTGACTTACTCATTCAAAGAGCTAGAATTTAATTTTCAGTAATCATCTATCAGAGAGATAAGATTCCCAAAAATCCAATTTATTGTCGGTAACTTGTTCTATGTTAAACTCCGCATGAATTACGTCATCATCTAATCTGCGGACAGTTTTACTAGCAATACTTATAGGGAATGGGACTTTAATTGATTTATCTTTGGTGATTATATCTAATAAGGATACTTGAAGATTGGATTGAACAATATGTCTGATTCAATAGGTTCAAGATTTCGACTTCAACCTAGATCTTTCTACCTAGAAGCTCTTAAACAACATAAACGAACAGTAGCATTAATCTTTGCAGTAACAGTAACTGTACCATTGTTTTTATTTACTTCACTGCCACCAGTTGAAGTAATTGAGGAAGTACCCACTGAAGTTGAAGAGGAAGTTCAGATTTCAGTCGAAGTAACTAGGACTGAAGAAGTCGAGGTCAATAAAACTGTAGAAGTTGAAGTGAACATCACAGAAGAAGTTGTTGTGAATCGGACTATTGGCGTAAATATTACTGAAGGAGGAAGTATCTTTCTTGAACCGCAACCTGCTCCACCTTTAATTGATTCTGACATAGTTTTTTGCATTGATACATCTGGGAGTATGGATATAAACCGAATGCCACTAGCTAAAAGTGCGATAAGAAAATCTTTAGAATTAATAAATCAATCATACTGGTTAAATTTAACAAACGACCGTGTTGCATTAGTTTCCTTTGATCAAAATGCAGGTGATTGGACTACAGATGCAACAGTGCATGCAAAACTAGATTCAGTTGGAAATAAAACACATCTTGATCATATAATTAGCCAAGTGGATAGCCTAAACGGAGAGGGATGGACAGATGCTTGGGCTGGGTTAAACGCTTCTCTTGATTTAATCCTTGATTCTCAACGAAATACTTCAGTCTTAAAAACTATTTTGTTCTTAACTGATGGTGTACATAATATGGGACCTTGGGGGTCGGAGGTTGAAGGAGGGGATTATAAGGGGTTTATGGAACTCCCTTCAGATGAATTACCATATTCAGAAAGTCCTATTGTTATGGCACGAGCAAATGATGTTAAAATTTATTCTATTGGCTTATTTGAAGGAGCTTATGAATTTGATGAGAATTTCTTGACAAATATTTCACTAAATATTACACATGGAACCTTTGGTGATTTTTTTGCTGGTAATGATACTCTTAGTCTCACAGAGGGATTTTTGCAGTCAAGAGATGCAGCTTCAGGTTGGGCTAGAGTACTAGCAAATGATACCACAATACTTGATAATGGAACTCAAAACCTTTTCGAATTCAATGTTACATCAGAGGTTCGAAGATTGAAGTGGGATGTCAACTGGAATGATAGTACTATAGATATTAATTTAACGATTATAGATCCAAATGGAACTGTGATTTCGATATATGAAAACATTTCTGAAGGAATTATTCCAGTTTCACTAGAGGTACCGAAATCTATTATCATTGATTTTCCAATGAATGGTTTATGGTTATTTAACATTAGTTGGAGTAATGTATCTATCTCTGAAACGCTTAAGAGTCGTTTATCCTCTTTTGAACCCCCGATATTCATTGAATCGATATTTCAGATTAATGCATCCGAATATAATCAATCAGAGGGACTTTATCTCCTTTATAATTCGAATCAGGAAACAATAGCTTCTGAATCATCCATTTATTTAAACAATATTCAATTAAAGATTAGTGACTCATCCACTAATGATTCTTACAGCAATCAATCTGTTATCTTCTTAGTTAATGTAACTAATAAAAATCCCATATTTACTTATCATAATATAACCCCTTTCCTCTTAGGAAATTTTACAGAATATAATATTACAACTGAATGGACACCTCCTATGTTATCTGAGCTTTCAACTAGTAATTCAACTATTTTCATGTTTAACCTTACCTTCAATGAACCTAGTTTCCTTCAAGGTACTATTTACTTCAAGGTGAATTGTACAGAGGGGTATTATGACGCAATAGCGCAGAATGTATTGCTCGATTATCGAATTATAACTCAAAACGTTACTGTAGAGACATATCTAGAAAACCAAACGATAACTGTATTAGAGAATCAAACCATTGTAGTTTTTGAGAATCAAACGATATCAACAATCATAATTACGCAAAGCCTTACAAAACGTATGGAATATGCATACAATCGTCAAGTCTTTGATACATTAAAGTGGACTGGATTTTTTGCATCATTAGGCCTTTTGGCATCATTTCTTGCCGTTTATGTTGCAGCTCAAGCTTATCGACTCAGACAATTTACTAAAAAACTAGCTGAATTTCGATCAAGATTATTCCCTGATCAAACAGCATTGGATATTGCCCTACAGGAGCAAGGAATCACAATGGCCCCTGAAGAACTGAGTGCAGTAATTGATAGCACAGTTACTTTAGATCAATTTGGAGAAAACATTTACGCGATGACGGGGAAAAAATTAACTCCAGAAGATTTGATCAGACTTACATCAGGGGTGAGTATAGATCAGATAATTAACAGGTTAAGCTTTATTACTGGTTTATCTCCTGAAGAAATTGCTGCAATGTTAGAAGTAGCTACCTCAGTAGAAGACTTAATAAAAAATCTCAATCTGGATGTAGAAAGGTTCCTAGACATCATAACAAAAGACGAACAAGTTCTAAACTTCCAAGCCAGAATCGCTTCTTTGATCCAGCCTAGGAAAGTAATTTCTTCGAACATCATAATTAATGAAGATCCTGACTTTAATAAATTTCGATCACGCCTTAGAGGAATTAAGTAGGTTATAAGGAGAATATTCTCTTTTCTAAGTACTCATGTTGATTATGCGAAACTAATCGTACTTTTTGCGGATCTTGGGCTACCTGAGTAATCATTTCTGCTGTTGCCTGAAATTCTTTTGCACACCGCATTTTATGGAATAATTCATCAACAGTGGGAATTTGATATTTTGCTATAATCTTTATAAATTCAGGATCCTCCCGTATCATTCCCACAATCGGATAACTAGGAAAATTTTGCATCACTTGATCAATCCACTTTTCACTTAGAACTTTATCAGAGATTTTATTGAAAATCAATCCTGACAAAACTAGTGGGGGGACTGCATAGGCACTATAATCTTGTAAGAATCTTTCCAGTACTCGAATCTCCTGGATCATGTGATCAAAGTTAACTTTATCGGTATCAATTACCCCAAGGATCAGATTTGAGTTTAATAATGCTGCTAGCTCATATAAATTCCTTTCTCGGGGTTGAATAAGAGGAAGGTCAAAGAAGATGTATTCAGAACCAGCTTTTTCAATAATTTGCGTAATTTCCCAGATATGTCTGGCTAAATCGAGAATTTCTGATTTTGAAAGAAAACTGGATACACCTCGTTCGAAAACTTGCATGAGGAAAAATAAAGGCTCATCGGTATCCTTATGCACAAATTTAGAGGGTAGACTACATTTAGACCAGTCTAAATCATGCGAAGAGACTTTCATCTCTTGTGTTAATGATGTTAGTTCTCCCATTCTCATCAAAATTTTGTCAGTTGCAAAATACTGCAATGTAGAATACATATTTGAAAAATCAAAAACACAAGCTAGTGGAAAATCAGGGATCTCAACTAATTTTTCTTTAATCCGGCTTTTTACAAGTTCATAACTAACCGTTGCCATAACTGGTGTTTGAGAACTCGTTGTACCAGTACTTATGAATGAGATTTTCAGCATCAGGATCGAGTTTTTCGTGTAATCTTATTCTTATATGAATGTTCCTCGTGTTATTAATGGAGTCTATAGAGGATGGATAGAGACTTCAGTTGATAGACTAGGGGGCAATCTTTAGGATCAGATTTAAATAATCCTCGAAAAATGACTGGAGGAAATTGAACAACTGAAATCCTAATATTAAATATGTAATAAACTGAAATAAAGTAATTTTATTGGAATTTTGTTCGTATAATTTACTTTTTACAAAGTTATATACAAATGGAACTCCTTTTACTAAAATCTTAGATTTATAGTTTTATACTCATTTATCTTAAGGCATAAATACTCAAAAATCCAAGTAATTGTTGGCAACTTACCGAGGTTAAAACCCATTATCAACCAAAAAAATATCAAAGTGTGATTACTTATGGAAGAATCAGACTTACGAGCCCTTATCCAACAATATGCTATTGAAGCACGCCTAGAACAAGGTGAGGCGTCACTTACTTCAGTATTAAAACTAGTTATTTCAGAGAATCCCGAAATGAAAACTACAGTAAGGACTTCGATGGCATTAGTCAAAGAGGAGATAGCTAAAGTAAATGAAATGGCCGAAGATGAACTTGGAGAATTTGGAGGAGGAGAATTCGCTGGGGATGAATCAACGGAATATGAAATGTTAGAACAGCATTTTTATCAGAAAATCCAAAACGATCAAAAATTAAATGATCAAGTAAAATCATTAATTATCTATGGTTCCTATGCAAAACGATTACATGTAGTTGGCGAAAGTGATATTAATTTTGTCATTGTTTTAAGATCAGATTCTCCTAAGGCTGACACAGATGAAGCTATTGAAAAAATCGGGCAGATTGCTGAAGAAATTGTTACTCCTGAAGTTGCTCATATTTTTGATTTAATGATTCTTAAGGAAGAGGATCTTGAACAATTGGAGAAATTCGGTCCAGATTTTACTCATATTCATGCCTTGTATGCTAAAGATGGAGAAGTGAAATTAGGGGAGAATGTCTTTACTTCTTTAAATATTACTAATGAGCAAGTTCAAGAGGCTGCTAAACTCCTAATTAGCGATTCGATTCTTCAGTGGGAAGAAATTTTAAATACAGCCAAAGAGGAAGGATTACCAGATGATGAATTAGAATTCTTAGTTGGTGCACCTATTATTGATATCGCATTTGCTTTATGTTGTTATAAAGTAGGTATAAATGCCACGAAGATGGACTTAGTAAAACCAGACATCCATGAAGAAATTAGAGAAGTTTGGGGGGATGAATCTGAATTTTCGTCCTTTTACCCACTGCTTCAACAGGCTCATGCCTTTAAACTCGGAATAAGGTTACCTGAAAGTCAAAAATTCTTAGAAGTGAATATAGAATTCATCAAGAGGGTCATAGAATATACAAAATTACAAACTGAAGAATAAGTAAAGTTTATGGTGGCAATTTCGGAAACTAGACCCATATTAATCTTCAAACTCAGCTAGAAATAACTTGATAAAAGCAAATTGATTTTCATACTGCTTCAACTGTTGAATTGCCTGTACTTGAAATGCTTCTGATTGAGCCCCATCAAGCCATTTCTTCTTCTCATAATCTCTTGTTTGATTTATTATGTCGAAAAGATCAGCTATCCGAGCAATATGATATTCTTCGCTTTTATGATCAGTTAAAATCTTTCTAAATGAATCTCTCAAATTTATTGGTGTTTTTTTTACTAATTGTTGTATTGCTCCTTCCTCTAATTCTTGTAGTAACTTTGACAGTTTATTTTTGTCAATAATATTATTAATGCTTTTATCAATATCAAAGTATTCAGATTCAGGAAAATCATGAAATAATGCAATGAGTAAAGCTTTTTCCATATCAAGCATTTTTGAATCTCGTAGATCATTTTCTAATTGTATAAATATGTACGTTAATGCAGTAACTGCCCACGAATGATCTGCTAGAGATTCAATGGAGCCTTGGGGAACTCCAGCACGTACCCATCCTTGCCTTAACAACCGTTTCATTATAACTAGATTTTCAAAAAATTCCACAAAATAACACCTAAAATTCGATCTTATGTGGAATAATATAAATGTTGTAACAAACTATGTTTTCACATATACTTGTAGACGACGATTCGAAAATGTTTTTTTCAGAATTTTTTTCTCCTCCAAATCAGTCAATAGACGTTTAGCGACTGAAACTCGAATATCCCTTTTGGACGCGATATCCTGTGGGGTAACTACGATAGTTTTTCTTTTTGAATAATCTTTACTTAATTCATCGAGTAATTCGGTATATTGATCACCAACAATTAATTGTCGTTCATAACTTGAATACTCGAACACACGGCCCCAACGACGTTTTTTACGGACTTTTTTATCGGTATAGCTCATTCTAATTGCTCCAAATCGTCTGAGATACTTATATTTACTCATTATTTGTAGCTTTATGATTCTTTTCTTGTTCAGGTTGATGAAAACTATGTTGATAATTTTTGTGTCTCAACTAGGATTAAATCCCAAGCAGTGTCAACATGGGTTTTTTGCACTTCTGTTTGGCCAATTACAAACCTAAGACAATATTTTCCTCTTAATCTCGTATGTGTTAGGTAAACTTTTCCTGTATTATTCAATTGGTGGAGTAACGCTTCATTTAGACTATTTAAGACTTCTTCATCTTCTATATGAGCAGGGTTATATCTAAAACAAATTGTATTGAGAGGTACTGGCGCTAATCGCTCAAATTCTACTGAACTGTCAATTTTATTTTTCAAAGACTCTGTAAGGTCAAGATGATATTTAATTTTTTGCTGTAATCCCTCTACACCATAATTTCTTATTACCCACCATAATTTAAGAGCTCGAAAACGACGACCAAGTTGTAAACCCCAATCACGATAATTTCGAACTCCTGTTGCTTTTGTTTTAAGATATTCAGGTAAGATTTCAAAGGTACGAACTAATCCCTCGGGATCCTTTATAAAATACGCAGAACAATCAAAATTTGTGAACATCCATTTATGTGGATTAAAAACGAAAGTATCAACATAATTTATTCCATCAATCATCCAACGCTTCTCTGGTAACACCAAAGCAGTCCCAGCTAATGCTGCATCCACATGGAGCCAAAGATTATATTTATCGCAAATTTCTCCTATTTTTTTCAATGGATCAATTGCTGTTGAGCCAGTCGTCCCAATAGTAGCAACTACTGCCATGGGTATTATTCCATTATCTATATCGGATTTAATGGCCTCTTCAAGCGCAATGGGATTCATTGCATAATTTTCATCAACAACAATCTTTCGTATGTTCTTCTTCCCCAGTCCAATGATTTTTACTGCTTTTTCAATACTTGAATGAGTTTCTGTTGAGCAGTATGTTGCCAATATCTTTTTCCTAAATAATCCTGTTGAATTTACTTCATAATCAGTAATCTTTTCTCGGGCAGTGAGAAGTGAACAAATAGTTGAAGTAGAAGCTGTATCTTGAATAACTCCACAGAAATCCTTGGGTAATCCAATCATATCACGTACCCATTCCATGACCCGTTCCTCCAATTCAGTTGCAGATGGGGACGTTTCCCAGCTCATGCATTGAGCTCCTAATGTTGCTGTAAGCATCTCGGCTAATACTGAAATTCTACTACTATTAGCAGGAAAATACGCAAAAAAAGAGGGATGCTGCCAATGTGTAATACCAGGAATTATAATATCTTCAAAATCAGCTAAAATTTTACTGAACTTTTCTCCTTTTAGAGGTGCCTGTAAAGGTAATCTATTAATTATCGCCCTTGGTGCAACTTGTGATTTAACAGGATATAATTCAGGATTTTCTTGTAAATTATCTAAATAATCAGCCATCCAATCTATTAATTGATGACCATATTTACGAAAACTAGACTGATCCATTTCTGTAACCTCTGAAGATTATCATTCTTTTTTTGTTAATTTGAATCATTTTTCTAGATTTTTTTTCAATAAACCACATTTCTATAAAGATTTACCTACATTATTAATTTAAGTTCATATTAACCTCTTAATATTAATTATATTCTAGTTTTGGAGAAAAAACAATGCAGAAAAAAGTATTTATATCTGGATTCTTAATGTTTACATTCATTTTTGGACTATTTTTACCCATAATAATTACTATATCTGAATCTGAACAGAATAGTGTGAATTTTTCTTTCCTATATCTCGAAAGTCAACCATTTCCAAAAATGCGGGAAAGACTAGGTCTTGACAGAAAAATTCAGTTAAATCCTCAAATGAATCTTCCCCTTTCTCTTTCTAATTATGATGGACTAATTCTGGTTGATTATGTTCCCAGTTCAGCAGAAATAAATCAAATAACGTTGTTTTCGCAAACAGGAGGAGGAATTTTTATTATAGTGGGGGAGCGAATTTCTGCTAATGCAACACTTCTTAAGGCATTAAATATAACAAACAACGCTATAGGGCAATCATATGGAGAAATTACTCTTCCTCGTGTTTCAAATAAAACTGATCCTCTTGTGTCTAAAATAGAATGGAATTCTGTACCAACAATATCCAATTCAACCATTTTTTCTCTTAATACGCAAATAAATGTCATCATCGAAGATTCAAACCAAAATGCTCTAATTTTTGAATCTTCAAACAACAACATTCTAACTATGGCAATTTGGCCTGAAGAAACTTATAACGCAGAATTCCTTCAATGGCCCTATTATAATTACTTACTATATCTAAGCGAGATTAAAAGCATTGGTGAATCTGATTCTTCAGCTTATTCAAATTGGGCATATTCCCCAGTCCCTCATATCCAAGATTCCATTTTTTTGGGAGTAATGGTTATAATTATAACTTTAATCACAATTGGGGGTTTTGTATATTCAAGGAAGTACTCTCGTGAAAATAAGATAAGTGAAAAAGACCTAGAAGCAATGTCAAAGGTTATTAAAACCGATAAGGATTGGGAAGATGTTGGTATGCATCGACAGATTTCAGGATTCCTTGTACAACTCTTTATCGGTATGCTTATTATACTTCCTAATGCTATTATGACATCTTTGGTATTTCCTTTAATAATTCTCCCATCTCCGCAGGCAGCTGGTTTTTATGACTTCACTCTAAGATTTTTTGAAGCTTTATGGCTTGTTTTTGATCTAGGTACTGCAACTGTGTTAGTTAAGTATTTTGCTGAACATCGAGTGAATAAACCCCAAAAAGCTGTTCGTTACATACAGATTTTCATCTGGTACCAAATGATTTCAGGAATTATGCAATTGTTCCTTGTTTCGTTTCTTGGATCTGTGATTTTTCCAAGAACATTCTTAGCCCATATGTCTTGGATTTTTGTTACTCACTCTTTTTTTCAGTGGCCAGCTTTTTTCATTGTATTTATACTTATATTTCGGGCAATGAATAGAATAGATTTATTTCAAATCCTAAATATTTTGCTTTATGGAATATTTAATATTACGCTCCAATATTTTGTTATCATTCTTTTTAGGCTTTTTTTAGGTCCCAATATTATCTTCGGAGATTCATTAGCGGGAGCTATAGGCTATTCTGTAGGAAATTATATTGTTCGGATTGCTACATTTCTAACTGGATTGTGGTTGTTTAAAAGGATTGGATTCTCGGTCAGAAATCTTTTCAGAATAGATTTCAAATTAGAAGAAATAAAGGAATCATTAATATTTGGCTTTAAATGGGCTTTTGGTAATATGTGGGTACCATTAGGTTGGTTTCTACAAGTATTTCTCTTAGCAGCCTTTTTACCGAATTATACGGAACAACAAGGATTTTTTTCCCTTGCATGGGGTTTTGCTGGTATTGTAATGCTAGTTGGTTTATTCGCTGAATCAATGCTAGGGGGAGTCTCAGAGTCTTTTCATGCGAGTAAGAAGAGACTCACACAATATTATGCATTAAGCGCATGGAAATGGGGAGCATTTTTCGATTTCTTTTTTGTAGCAGTATTGATGGCAATCGGACCTAAATTCATATTGGGAGGAGCAGGAGAGGAATGGGTAGGCGCAGCAGTTATAATACCTTGGTTACTAATATTTCATGCCTTAGGTTTCCTCAGTTGGATTGGAGATTGGATGTTTGCTGGGTCCGATCGGCCAGGTTGGGCTGCAGGCAGTTGGATTATTGAACAAGTAGTAAGAGCCGTATTATTAATTCTTTTAGTTCCAAATCATGAATTTTTCAGTGCGATATTTAATTCTCCCCTTGTCGCAGTTATGTTTGCTTATATTCCAGCCTTGATTTGTAAAAATATCTATATGTGGTTCGGAATTCGGAAATCAGAATATTTCAGGTTTAAATGGGAAGATTTAATATGGCAAGGAGTATTGGCACCAATCATTGGAGCCATAATAACTTATGGGATAACATCTGTTATGGTTACAATCATATGGCAAGGAGAAATTATAACTTCAGTTATTATTCTCCTTTTAGGCACCTTCCCCATGATTTATATTTATTCTTTTATTATGGGGTTCTTGGGTGGTTTTGATGATAACACTTTAGCTGAATATAAACGCGCAGCATATATGGCAAAAGGGGTTGGTATCTTAGCGAAAGCAATGTATTGGATTACAGAAAAAGGGGTTAATTTTTCACCAATTCACGGGAAATTTGCTATTAGTATTTATAATGAAGCAGCTGCTGAAGCAAAAATTCTCACAGAGGAGAAAAAACGTCTAGTTATTTAAATATTGTTTAAGTAGATTAGAGAGTTGAAGGAAATCAAGATTTGACCCTATGAATAAGCTTAATAATCCTTTAATCCGATTCTACTCCCTGAGGTACCACTTCTCGTATTAGAGTCAATTAATCTTTAAATCTAAGTAGAGAGTAGTATTTCAAGTACATTAGATAACCCTTCGAAAACAAAGGCAACGACACCAAGAGACATACAAGTTTTCAATAACCTTTTACATAAAGTTGTATTGTTTATTATTTCCTCCTCTGGTCTATTAAACAACAAAATTGCTGTGTATATAATAATAAGATCAATTGTAATAAGAAGAATAATGAAAATGGGAGTTCTATAGACTTTAAGCAATATTGGTACTGGATCGAATAGTACTAAAGAAAAAAGAATTACAAATGCAAGGTTCCTCGCGGATTTAACTCCATATTTCAATGCAACTGACTGAACATTTCCTAATTGATCCCCACGAACATCTTCGATATCTTTGATAACTTCTCTACCAACATTTATCAGAAAAGCAAACGATGCAGGAAAAACCAATGAATTACTTTTAGTTAAAAATCCCCCAAAAATAAAGGGGATTGCTACTAAAATACCAATGACGACATTTCCCACAAAACCCATTCGTTTAAAATACGAAGCATATAAGTATAGTAAAATACCGCCGAATAATGCCAGAAAAAAGGATTGTATTGGAATATCTGGAATTAAGAGAGTTATTCCAACACCTAATACGAATAAGATATAGGAAAATATCTTTGCTTGGCTTGTTGTCACTTTTCCTTGTGGTAAAGGACGATGAGGCATATTTATCTTATCAATCTCGATATCAAAGACATCATTTATTACATATCCCCCCATTGCTAATAAAGAGGTTGTTACACATCCAATTATGATTCCTAAGACTTGTGCTTCATTTAAAGGGGTTGAAAGTGCTGCAATGGCACCGATTAAAACAGTGAAGCCAGCTAAAGTTGCATTAAGAGGACGAACCAAAAAAAAGAATCCTTTCAGTGACATTGAATTCAGCTCGAACGATAATTAATGTAGAGGGCTATAGCCAAGTTACATTATTTAACGTTCTTCATAATTTCAATTAAGATTCAAAAAGAATTCTATCCTTCTTTTTTTCAATATTTAATATTTATATTTTTATTTTAAGCTTATTTTGAATTCTATACTCATTTAATGATGTTACGAATGTGACATCCTCATTTAATTCACTTATTTTAACTATAACTTTCTATATGGGGAGATTACTTATCTACAATATCGTTGATTCTTTTTAAATTACTTTTTCATAATGAAAGTGCACCATCAAAAAATAAAATATCAAAAATTGCCACAATAATTTGATATATTAATTTTCTAATCATATATCAGTTGTCTAGGTTCCTTAACATAATATTTACTTAATAAAACTAAGATTTATTGTATATTGAGTAAAGAATTTTTCTGGTGAAATGAAATAGTTATAAGCAACGTTGCAGTAGTAAAATCTCTTTACTCCCTTGAATTAGAAGATAAGGATATTAGTTTTATATTTTTAGGAAATAGAGGGATTCTCTTAAGATCAAAAAACTTAGTGATTGCAATCGATCCTAGTAAGAATCTTATTCAACCAGAATTATCAGCACTTGAAGATCTTGACCTTCTGCTATTTACTCACAACCATTGGGATCATTATGAGAATAAAGAAGCTTTGGAAATAATCAAAAAGACTGGAACTTAAGTAGTACCTTACAAGTTTACTTCTGAAGATCTGAAAACGAAAATTCCTCAAAATAAAATAACTGTTGGTGAATCAGGTACAGATTCAAAAACGTCCAAAATAAATAATCATGACGTTATAGCTCTCCGAGGAATTCATGCCGGACTGATATCCCAGTATTTAGTAAATTTAGGGGAAATAAAGATCTTTCATGAAGGAAACCCTGATTATTGGCGACAGAAAGCCATATCAGCTGAAATAGCATTTGTACCAGTAGGAACAGCCAGAACTTGTTCTCTAGCAATAGCACTTGCAAAAGTTACGGATTATCTACCAAAAACAGCTGTACCCAGCCATGGAAGAAAACAAGAAATGATAAAATTCAAAGGTTTGATGAAAAAAGTGTTACAAGAAGTAGAAGTGATTATTCCTGAGATGAATAAAACCTTTAAAATTTAACTCTATACCAGATTGAAGACTCAAAAATTCAATTCTTTTTTAAAAAAAATGAACGAAAAGAAATTGAAAAACAATGAAAATATAATTTATTCTTCAACTTCTTTCTTCTTTTCAGGGAATGGTTTAGTGCCATAAATGCCTACGGGAGGAAAACCTCCACCAGTGCCACCTTTTACTTGTCCAGTGAAACCTGCTATTGGGATATTCGCAGGAATCAACATGATAGTGGCTCCACCTTCTGTTGCGGCTTCAAAAAGTAAGTTAATCCACCTAAGTTCCATTGCTGCAGGTGAAGTTGCATATTGTTCTGCAGCTTCAATCATCCCTTTAGCAGCTTCTTTTTCTGCTTGGGCAAGTGTAATTCGAGCCCGTCGTTCACGTTCGGCTTCTGCTTGACGAGAAATGGCCTCTTGTAACCTACCAGGGACAACAACATCTCGAATTTCGACTGAAATGATTTTTATTCCCCAATCTTCGGTTTTTTGGTCAACTAATTCTTGCATATGATGCGCAATCTTCTCTCTTTCAGCAAGAAGCTCATCTAGTTCTACTTGTCCAGTTACTTCCCGCAATGTTGTTTGAGCAATCCATTGGGTTGCTGCATTATAATGCTCTACTTCTAGGATTGTTTTTTCAACGTCAATTACTCGGAAGAATAAAACTGCGTCGACAGACACGGGAACATTATCTCTTGTTAAGCTCTGTTCAGATCTGAATGAATATGTTTGGATACGTGTACTGACTATCTGAGGTATTTTATCAATACCAGGTAATATCCAAAACCAACCAGGGCCTTTTAAACCCAAATATCTACCAAGTCTTAACACTGGTGCGCGTTCCCATTCTTTCACAATTCGAAATCCACTTAGAAGATAAATTAATACTAAGAAAAACCCGATTATCACAAAAACTCCCATTACACCTGAAAATGGATCCAATGCTTGAGCAAAATACGCTAATATAGTCATCTTTATTATCCTCTTTAATTATTAATACCTAGACTAACCTAAATATTATACAAGAAAATTATTATTTAAAAGTATATGTCACGGAACTTCAATTTTTAGATCCTAAAAGTTATAAATAAGAAATGTTGCTATCAAATCGTTAATATATCCAAGTTGAGAATCGAGTTTGTTATTATGTCTTTTATACAATTCTTGGTTGAATTCTCTATAGTTGGTCAAAGTAAAATAGGACGTGCAATATTTAAACGAAGTTTAGCTCCTCGTACTACTGCACTTATTCGTTATCAGCTACGAAATCCAATTCAATCAAGAGTAATTTTACGAGAGGGAGAATTATCTATTCCATTCAAGATTGGACGCGCTGGACCAGAAAATGCAAAACACGAAGTCCGTAGGGGCGAAGTAGCTTATTGGACCCAGAGTAATACGCTCAAGATTTTTCTTGAAAACAAAAAGACTGATTATCCAGTTAATATTGTTGGATCCATTGATCTAGAAACTATATCTTTTTTCGAAAATTTAAGAATAGGAAAATCTATCAGGTTAGAAATGGTTCAACCTTCGATAGATGAAGCTGATTATTTATAATATTGATTATTGACCAAAGAAAAGACGATCAGCTAGTCTTGAAGGTAATCCAACCTTGAGAATATCACGTGCCACCTCTCTAATATCGTATTCAGCGCGAATCCAATTGAGGCGCATAGCAGAGTCTGTATCAATTTCAATTATTCCAACTGATGCTCTTGGATCATTATCTCGGGGTTGACCTATTGATCCAGGATTAAAAATCACTTTTCCAGATATTTTACTCTGATAGATAAAAGGAATGTGTGTATGACCAACTATGAGCACGTGATTTTCGCCTATCATATCCAAAAGGGTATCCTTACGTTCTCTGGAGTCCTCAGGGTATATATAATCACTCAAATAATCTTTAGGTGAAGCGTGTGTAATATAAAGTTTCACACCTCTCTCAGTAATCTCCAAGTATTCATTTTTTGCTAGTATTGAGAGAAATGTTTTTGAATAAGTTGAGAGCTCTTCAAAGGTCCACATTACAGCTTCTTGTGCTAACGTATTAAATCCATCTGCATTACCTGCAGCACACGCAACATCATGATTACCTATTACTGATGCATCGAAATTTTCAGCAATTTTGATTAACTCATTTGGGTGAGGCCCATATCCAACGATGTCACCTAGACAAAGAGTATAGTCTATATTTTTTCCATATTCTTCGAAAACCTTATCTCTGATTGCATAATAAGCTGGTAAATTACTATGTAGATCAGCTAATAATAAGATTCTCAAAGTACGGTTACTCATATAGATAGCCAACATTGAAAATAAAATAGATTATTTAGGATTTTAAGAGGGAACTTTAAAGCCCTTCTCTTAATAAAAAAAGAATGAGAAGAATTGTTTATTCTTCTATCAATATATGAATTTCTACTTCCTTTTCAGTTAATGGCTCTTTTTTTCCTAACGCCGTAGTGATAATATCTAGAATCAACTTTTTGGCTGAATCAACATCAAGGCCAGGTTTGTATTGTTTCCTTAGTGCATCAATAATTCTTTCGTTCCCACTACCCGCAGCATATGCATTAACGGCAAAATACGAACCACCATTATCAACAAAGAATAATTCTGAAACTTTGTCTACAGGATTAAATCCTGCAAGTAGAAGTGCAGTACCAAATGGTCTTAATCCACCAGTAATTGTATGACGGGCCATCAGATCACCTAAGCGAGCAGCTAATGCTCTAACAGAGATTTTTTCACCATATATCAGTCTATGTTGTTGGGCAACAATTCGGGCTTGGCTGATTAGTAGGTTTGAATCGGTAGATAACCCAGCAGCAACAACAAATAAATTCTTGTCAATTTCCTGAATTTTATCTGGTCTCACAACTAAAGGATCAAATAAGGTTTCACCAGCTAAGAGAATTGTATTTTCATCAAGAATCATCCCCACAGCTGCAGCTCCTCTTTCAGAAGCTTTTCGTGCATATGATAATTGAACTAATTCTCCGTCAGGAGACCAAATTGCTGCACTCTTATCATATGGAATACGCTGATCGTACATTATTGATTCACCTCATAATTCTACTTGAAATTCTTCAGCAACTTCTTCCTTAGTGCTAAAGATCATTCCATCAATCCCATTGCCAGTTGCGGTATCACGACCAATAGCAGTTTTTAAAGCTGTGATTGCAAGTTCCTTTGCTTTCGCTTGGGTCATCTCAGATTTCCAATATGCTTCTAAAACTCCTACTGCTAGGAGAGTTCCTGAACCTATCGCGAAATAGTCTTCTTCAGATACAGATCCACTTGGATCAAGAACATATATATGAGCTCCTCGACGATCTACACCACCAACTAAGAGTTGCACCCAGTATGGTTGGTATCTACGATAACCACCGTGTATTATAGTTGATAAAAGACTACCAGCTACCTTTATAGTTGGTCTAAAACCGTTTTCTAATTCATATAATCGAAGTTCGGCTTTCATAAGATCGATTAAAGCTTGAGCATCTGATACTAAACCTGCGATTCCGACACCTGTATACTCATTTAATTTGTGAACTTTTTTTGCGTTTTTGCTAGCTACGAAAGTTCCCATTGACGCTCTCCTATCTGCGGCAATAATTATTCCATTGGCAAATTTAAGAGCGATACCTGTTGTACCTTTTACAGGCTGCATGTTATTTGCATTATTATTATCAAATAATGGGTTAGTTGGATAATTCATTATAATTTACTCCTTATTTTCGGAATATTTCAGTCTCTTAATTTTTTTTATTTCATATAAACAACAAGTACAAAGAGAATATTATGACTGCCTTTAACATATGTTAGTCACGAATGTTGTTTCAAATATTAAAATAGAATTAATTGTTTTAATTCCTTCATTTATTAATATAAATTAAATTAAAGTTTATCTAAGTGTAGAATATAATTGGGTTAAAGATTTGATTTGGTGAGATGACTAAAAACCAATGTAGGGAGCAAACTTACTAGGCTGAGCCCGATTTGTTCTGTTTAATTGGTTAGCTAACTTTCCATTAAATTTACTTTTTATTCAATGTATATTGCTGGTCGAGAAGGTTCAGAGAACTTTTTTCTCGGTGAATCTGATTCTTCAGTAAATTTTACAGACACTTCAGATTTGAAAACTTTTTTAATATATTCTAATGAGTCCTCAATCGTTTTTAATTCCTCTTCTCGGGATAAATTTTTTTCAATTACCTCATGACTTTTCAATAACTTTTGAGCAAATTGAGATGCAAGTTTACCATGTTTTTTAATCTCAGAGTTTTGCATTATCCTTTGGATCAATTTTTTTCTATCTTTTGTTGTATCTAGATATGCATCCAAAATTGCTTCTTTCCAAGCAGGGGTAATTGTAATTTCAATTCTCTTAATCTTTTCAACTTTCATGGCTTTGTGGATATTATGAATATCATCCATGACTTTATTCATATATTTCTCACTATTAAGGGCCCTATTGTCAATTAGAGAAGAATCTCCTTTAGGAAATGGTTCAAATACTAAAAATGAATCTTTTTTATTACTCCATAATTCCTCACAGAAATGAGGTACCAATGGATTTAATAATAGAAGAGCTTGATCAACTGCATATCTAAAACCTGGACCAACTTCTGTAGAACGCCTCTTATAATGTCTTAGATCATTTATTATTTCGAATAAGACTTTTTGTGTGTAAGAACGAGTTTGAACTGATTCAGCTAATGCAGTTGCGTCAATAATTATAGATTGCATCCGACTATGTAACCAACGATCGATGAACACTTCTGCCTCACATGTCTGTTCTTCCTCATAAAATGATTTGAATTGCTCAAGCCAACGCTTATAACTATCTATTTCATTTTCATTGAAATTTGCGTCCTCAAGTCCTTCACCAGAACCCAATAATCCAATTCTGGTTAAATCAACCGAGTAAAGAGATACAGCTTCAGATAAAGGAGTCAAAATCCCTTTACTCTTACTCATTTTCTGGCCGGAAACAGCTAAATGACCATTTGTACTCATTATACGAGGTCGCAACTCTGGTGGAAATATAGCTTGGTGTTGAAAAATACAATAGGTCAAATGGTTATGAATTAAATCCTTTCCTGATTGACGGAGATCCATTGGATACCAATAATCAAATTCCATCTTTAATTCTTCAATTAACTTAGATGGTAATTTCGAGGATTGTACTACATAGTCTAGGTTTCCTTTATTACGAAAAATATAATCGAATAATTCAGGAACAGCATTCTCTTCTTTTATTTTTCCTTCATTAACATATTTCGATATAGTATAATATGCCATATATATAGTAGAATCTGATAAAGTTTCAACGATCCATTCTGGATCCCATGGAAGTGGGGTTCCCAAACCACTCTTTCGCGCACAAGCTTTAGCTTTTAACCAATCCACGGTATGTATAAATGCAGCTTTTGATGATTGAGGGTAGAATGTCATCCGATCTAGTTCTTCATGAACTTTATTTTTCCATTTTTGGTCTCCATATGTTAAAAACCACTGCTTACTCAAGATTTTAACATGATTTCGTGTCCCGCACCTGCAGATAACAACTTCAGCAGGTTCATAGAGAATTGTAGCGACATTTTGGTTTAGATAATCTTGAATTAAATCATACTTTACATCTTTCACGAATCGGCCTGCGTATTTTCCTGTAATATCCTTACAAATTCCACTATGAAATTCTGCTTTATAAATTTCTTTAGTCGCCCTCTCAACTTTGGGATCATTCTGGTCAACTATTCCCATTTTTTCAATAATTTCAACAGCAGGGAATTCACCGTATCCATCTATTGATATTAGGGAGATTGGATTAATCCTTAGAACATCTTCCTTGGAAATACCATATATTTTTTCTAATTCATCAACATGATCTTTGATATTTTGAATTGCTACCCAATCGACTGGAGCATGAGCAGGAACAGACATAACAACACCAGAACCCCATTCAGGACCAACAAAGGTTGCAGGTAAGATAATTACATCACTATCAGTAACAGGATTCCTACAATATTTTCCATAAAATTCATGAGCAGAATGTTCAGAAAGTATCTTCACAGTATGTTCCTGGTCTTCTAGCTTTGGTATAGTCTCTTTTGATACAATCCATTTTTCACCATCCACGTTAGCAGTAACATAAACAGCGTCTGGATGAAGGTACATATTTGTCACTCCATAAACGGTTTCGGGTCGTAGAGTTGCAGCTAAAAAGAATTTATCTTCATAAGGGAATTTTAATAGAATATATTCAGCAATTGTTACCCCATCACCCTCCAAACGGTCATGGTCTCCTGTAGGAGATTGATCCATGGGACACCAAATAACTGGATGACTTCCTAATTTAACATAGGATAATTCTTTTAGAGTTAAATACTGCCATTCTATGAATTTCGAGTAAACTGGAGTTATTGTGGTTGTAATAAATTTCCGTCTCCAATCAATAGACAAGCCAACATCTTTCATATCTTTGATCATCAAGTTGACAAAGAATTTGACTATATGCTCTGGATCATAGAATTTTTCAAAATCTTTTTCTTCAACCCCAAATACACTCAAAACTTTTCTTTGTGCGGGATCACCTTCACGAAGTCGTTTAGCCATACCAACAATAGGTTCGCCAGTAGCATGGAAACCCTGAGGAAATAAAACATTGTAACCCTGCATTCGCTTTAATCGTGCCAAAAAATCTAATTTTAAGACGGTATAACCATGTCCCATATGCACAGAACCATTTACATATGGATATGGAAATGTGAGAAAAAACTTGGGCTGATTTAAATCTGGATCAGCTTTGAATATTCCAGCTTCGTTCCATTTTTGCTGCCACTTAGGGCCAACGTTTTTTATAAAATTATTAAACTTTCTCAAGGTTCAACATCCTATTCTTCGAAATTAAATATAATTTTTTTTGAATATGACACCAGTCTTAATTTTGGTTGATACGGATAATATTGGCATTCCTGTTATATGAAACGCCATAAGCCAAAGTGTGTTTAAACCTTGTTGACGTTTCAATCTACAAAACAGATCCCTGAGCATATATGCTCTTGGATATCCAACATGAAAAGGTTCAGAGGTATAAGGACAAGGAACAGTTATCAAATGCTTCTTTTTAGTTGTATCAACTATTCTCTCAAATATGTCATCTTTTTGACGGCCTTTCGGCCATTT
Source organism: Candidatus Hodarchaeota archaeon (assembly GCA_048886525.1). Classification (GTDB taxonomy): domain Archaea; phylum Asgardarchaeota; class Heimdallarchaeia; order Hodarchaeales; family Hodarchaeaceae; genus Hodarchaeum. The sequence continues at coordinate 41,038 of JBHLKP010000005.1, forward strand.
TCGCATGGTTGATTTGAGAATTTCGAATAATTCCACGATAGATTGCTGCTGCTGTTCACTCACCGTATTTCACTGCATATTTGTCGAATTTTCTTTTAATTGAAATCTACTTCGATGAGAGGGAGAAACCTCTCTATCAAAAGTTGAGATAAAATTTGAAAAATCATTTGAGATTAACCTAATACGCTCTCTGATTCTGAAAAAAATATTTTTAATACAGGAGAACGCAAGGCCCCATTTTTTAACCTCATTTAAATTTGCTAAAACTCGATCTTAAAAAGTTTTGGAACAAAATAGAGCAGATATATTTTTTGCCCAAAATTTCAATAAAAAATTAAATTATTTTAAGCTATGAAATATTTGGCCTATCATAGAGATTAGAAAACTTGGAAACCAGAAAGTGAGGTCGAATAAAGGATTTTTGAAAAAACCATTTAATTTGCTTGAGACATTATTTCCTCTGTTAGAGGCACAACCATCTGATAATCTAATAGTGTTTGCTGTAATATTCTCAAGAATTTGTTGATCGCACTCTTTGAGACATCATATGTAACCATTGTGATTTTTGAAGGTGTAATAGTTGATATTAATATCCTAGAATGGTCTTCAGCGTGAATCCACTCTAGCTGACCTCTCCCTTCAGAATAATAATGGCCAATAAACCGATAATCCCCAAAATATTTTCCTGATAACCTATTAATCAGATGTTTGACAGGAAAATTTCCATCCCTTGAAATCGAGGTAAAAACCTTTTTATTTTCTAGATTTGATTTCCCATAACTGAAATACCTATCTTGCTTACTATAATACTCCCGAATTCTATCATATAAGTTATCCTCAAGCTGATATCCTCCATCAGGATGACGCTCAATCAAATTATCTTCTTGAAGTCTTTCTAGCGCACGAGTTAGCTTTTGTTGATGAACATCGCTTAAAATACGTCGTAATCCGTTGAATCTGAAAGTATAATTCTTTTCTCTTGAAGATAGCTCAGAAAGGACGTTTTCTTCCAGTGAAGAAAGATACTCGGGACTAAAAGCATTATCGTCACTGTTTTTTGTCAAAATTAGGTCATCTTCCTGTTCAATTTTTTGTTCTTAATTACAATTCAAATTTATCAATTTTGTGTATATCATATAAAGATAAAGAAAAGGGTAGTCCCTTTTCTTAAATTCTATCTAAAGAATCTAGTCAATGTTTACTTTGTGTTGTTTCGTAGAGTTCTTTTTTTTTGTTCCAATAATCTCAAGAACTCCATTCTTAACAGAACTTTTTGTTGACTTCGGTTCTATTTTCGAAGGAAGTTCGATAGTCTTATTAAACTCTTTTCTTTCTGATTTACCGTTTAAATTAATTTCAGTACCTTTCTCATTTATGTTTATAGATAGATCAGCTTTAGTAAAACCAGGTACTTCAACGATGATTCTTAAATATTTATCTTCATCAATGAAATCTACAAAAGGTTCATAAGAGTCAGTTTTTGGAATAGATGCTTGCAATTCGGGATTTACAATACCTTGAAAGGGACTTTCGATCTCGGGTAAACCTTTCTTACGACGATAATCGTTTAAATTACCCCATTGTCGGACTTCAGGCTGATAGTTAGTATCAGGTCCGATACGAACTGAATATCCATAAGAAATAGGACCATTCTCCTGATATTCGGAAGAAGATTGCATAAAGGTATTCATTTCCTCATCAAAGGAACGCAATATTTCCTCAAAGTTAAAATTCCAAAAATTGTCAAAAAATCTTTTTTTTCGGTTCATGATAGTCACCTATTATTTTATTAGTTTAATATTTCTGTATAAAAATTATTCACATTATGTTTATAAATTTTTCTATATGGTGTGAATAAAATTGTGAAACATCATTTTATCCATCTAACTGATATTTAAAGCATCCTTACACCTATTTGTTTTCAAGAAAATTCTACATAAAATAACATTTTGTGAACAAAAAATGAAAAATAAATTCATATCAAAACAATCTTAATAAATCGCTTTTAATCATCTTACGGAGATTTATTGCTAATGGTTGAGATTTTTCAAGGAATTTTGATGGCATTTTTGCAAGGAATTATTGAATGGTTGCCTATATCATCAGAAGGACAATTATCTTTAGTTTTTGTTAATATTTTTCATATGGGTGAACTCGAAGCTGTCACTTTAGCATTGATACTGCATATTGGAACCATGATCTCTGTTTTATGGTGTTTTCGACGTGATTTTCTCCAGATGCTAGACATTAATTCTCCAATCACACGAATAGTAGTTTTTGCAACTCTAGGAACTGGAATAACTGCAATACCTATTATCCTACTCTTTAAGAATTTTTGGGAGACATTAATCTCCTACTTAAATTTTGATCCTGGAATTTTATTTACTCTTTTCATTGGTATTTTCCTTGTTTTCACAGGTTTAGTTCTTGTAAATCAAACAGAACAAGGAACGCTTGAACTAACTTCTTTTTCTCATCATGAATTGATGAAATTTGGTTTAATTGTGGGATTAGCTCAAGGAATCGCTGCTTTACCAGGCATTAGTCGTAGTGGTATGACAATAACTATATTATTATTTCTAGGATTTACCCAACGTGAAGCTTTAAAAACAAGTTTCATCATATCTGTTCCAGCAGTCTTAGGAGCCACGATTCTTGAATTTATTTTGAGTGGATTCTATATAGAAAGTAATGGTATTGTTGTGGGAAGTATAGGATTTCCGTTTTTATTATTATTCTTTACTATTGCCCTTACTGCAATTATAGGAATTATTACTATGAATGGTCTATTAAAACTAAAAGATCTTCCATATGATAAGTTTTGCATTGGATTAGGAACAGTAACTATTATCTTTGCAATACTTCTATTCCTTATTAGTCTTATTAATATCAGTTACTAGTATTTAGAAATAAATTTCGAATTTCTCTGTGTAGAAGAGATTAAATGTATTTAGAATGAAGTAACAACCTTTAAAATAGTTGAGAGATTTCCAAATTTTGTCTGATATAGTTTTTTCGAAGCGTTGGCTATATAAAAACTATAGTCTACGGTTAATTCAATAAGAGATCTCCTAACTATAAAATTTGTGAATTAATATGACATTATCTCCAACTCATCTAAGTCTAGAATCCACTCTTTTTTGGGTTTTCATTTCTAATTCTGAACAGGAAAGATTCCGTAAGAGCAAGCCTTTATTTTGGATAGTGGTGGCATTCACAATCCTACCAGATATAGATATATTTTTTGGAATACATCGTGCATTATCACATAGCATTATTATTCCAACAGCTCTAACAATTATAGGAACTCTCATCTATTATTATTTCAATTATTTTTCCAATAAAGATAAATCAAATGAAATTAACAATATTGAAAATGAAAAAAAAAGTTTTTGGGGACGATGCATATCATATGGAGGAATTCTTTGGCTTATACATATTTTACTAGACTTGGACTTGCCATTGGCAATTTTTTTCCCTCTTTCTGATCGCTTATATACATTAAATTTTGCCATTCTTATAGATATGATGCCTTGGTTAATTTTTCCAGTGATGATTGTTGGTTTTGTGCTAGAGTTAACGGGAATTTCATACCTAAAAGGTATTTCTCTCTATTTTATCAATCTGACCCCTTCACAACGAATAGAAATATGGGGTGACGAACCAGTTGCTTTAACAATTGAAGATTTATTTCTGCATATCATTATTTTCGTAATATTCGTTATTTTTGTAGCACGACCAATGTTACCTGATTTTAGTATTGAACGGATATCGAATTGGCGTAGGAAACAACATTATGATACACCAGTTTTAAGTCTTGGAATTATTCTAATGATCATAGGTTTATTAATAGGCCCAATGACTGGGACTCACACAGTGGATTCGAATTCTATTTTGACAAACTTCCAAGTCTCTTCTACAACTTTATCTCCTATAATAGCTATTACATTTGAATCCACAAATTATTTGCTACAGCCAAACACAGAGCATTATACAAAAGGAACTTTAGTAATGGGTTCTGATGCTAATCAATTCGACCATCTATTGTTTCTATCTACCCGAGATAGTTATAATTCTTTCTCAAATTCCGTTTCAGAACTTTTTAGGCTGTATCCATTAAATACTAGTGATAACATTCTTCAATTTGAATTGAACTATCAATCTTTAATTAATGAGTTTTCTTCAGGATCTATTTTGGTTAATTCAACATCAACTAATGAAACTTCGTTGGAAGCTCAATTAAACAGTGGTTCATATGCATTAGTTGCTGTGATCCATAATTGGAACTCTACAAAAGTTCTTAGCGGTATGTATTTGACAGCACAGGCACAATTAGAGGTTATAATTAAATCTAGTCGCTTTTCACTTCTATCAATTGGCATTATTTCTTTCATTTCAGGATTAATGTTGCTCTATCTCTCAATTAGGATTAAAAAAGATTAAACGAGAAATAACCTATAAATAAGGTCTGGGATTGAGAGAGGGGATTACATTTCAGTAATCTTTAAATTAATTTTATCTTAAATTCAGAATGTTGCGTCAGGAGAATATAGATATGCCATCATATCGTTGCCAAAACTGCGGGAATGTCGTTAGTCCTATACCTAAACATTGCGAAAAAGAAATGGTTGTTGGCGAAATCAATGGAATTCCAAGTTTAATATGTGTAGTTAATGGAGAGGATTGTCATAATGAACCCCTCCCTAAATGTTGTAATATGCCTGGCTACAGTAGATGGATTTAGTAAAAATTTGGTATAAAATTTATCTCCAAAGAAGTGAAATCCAGAGAGTTAATCTCAATCTAGTTTTTGGTCTACTTTAATATTTTTAATCATCATTTCCTCTAATTGATTCTTTTATTAATTTTAAGTTTATTATTTAATTATCCGATTTAACATTGTTATAAATGGGAATCCAAGAGATAATTTCCATGGAACAGAACAATGAACCACCTTTTTAATATCCCCACTCTTCAATCTATTCATATACCATTGAACACGACTATCTTCGCCTGTTGAAATGGCATCAAAAAATCTTCGAAGTTTATATGCGCTTTTAAACATTGGTAACATCTGTTTTTGCCATTCAACTTGATATTGATCAAGTGATCCAATTCCTGAAAGATAATTAGCAATTGTTCTAGCTGCTAATGTACCAGCAACCATCGATGTTGGTATTCCCGCTCCGACACTAGATACCACCTGACAAGCAGCATCTCCTACTAAAATTACATTTTTTGTTAAGTCAACAGTTCTTTGAAATGGTAATCCTACAGGAACAACCCCTGCTATTGTTTCTTCAATTTGAGCCCCATGAAGTATTTGACTAGAAACTGGATGGATAGTAGTAATATTAGCTAATGCTTTTGAAACATTCATGTTTCTTTTTAAATTTGAAACACGTACACCAGCTCCCACATTTGCAGTTTTGTCATCTTTAGGAATAATCCATGAATAAGCCCCTGGAGCATATTTTTCTCCGAAAAACATTTGTACATCATCAGAATCATACAACTCACTCTTAATATTCCTCATGAGATGCTGTTTCACTATTACATAGTGATCTTCAGATCTCTTCTCTGACATTCCCATCCATTTTGCTATTCGCGAGTTAACACCATCAGCCCCTACAATTATTTTCGGTATTATTTCAACATTAGAAGAATCTTTTCGAGAAACTATTACCCGATTTTCGTTTATATACCCCTGAGCACAGGCTGAAGTCCAAACTTCAGCACCATTTTTGATACTCATCTCAACTAAATGAGTATTCCATTTACCTCGATTTAGAGTAAAACCTTCAAAGGGAGTCTGTATCATCCTCCCATTAGGAGTAAAAAATGAAATTTTATTAGTTGAATTACTAATAAATTTGTCCTCAAAAGTAAAAAATTCAAGAGCATGAGGAACGTTAGGCATTAATATAGCCATTTCCTTAGGAGACGGCATAAATTCTCCACATTGAACTGGAAAACCAGGTTTTTTTCTATGATCGATCCCTAATATTGAATACTCTGAACCTACCATTTGAGCCAATTTCGATAGTACGGTAGCACCAGCAGGTCCTAAACCAACAATTAATACGTCAATATCCATAGTAAATCAACCTAGTTTGTCAAATGGGCCACTGAATAAAAATAAAAAAGAGCTGCGATCACAAACCTAGAAGATTCTGAGCTGCCGCAAGTGCGAAATCAATGAATGGTGCCGGATAAATTCCGATCATAATTATCAGAAGAACGGATATACCAATTGTCAATTGATACGATAAGGGAATAGAGAAAGGTGCAATACGATCAACAGGAATCGCCGAGATGTCTTGATCTTCAAGAGGTTTATCAACTAACATAAGCTTTATTACACGTAAATAGTAAAAAATCGAAATAGCACTGTTTATGATTCCTAGAACAGCTAACCATAAGAGATCAGCATATATTGCTGCAAAAAATACAAGTAATTTAGAAACGAACCCAGCTAAAGGAGGGACTCCCATTAAACTGAGTAAAGAAAATGTTAATCCAAAAGCTAACCAAGGGTGTTTCTTGCGTAAACCTGCATAGTCCTGTATTTTTTCGCTTTTTATGGAGAATGCTACGACAATAACAACTGTGAATGCCACAATTTTCATTAAAGCATGAGTGAAAATATGCAATTGAGCAGCAGCAATTGAAAATTCAGCAACAGTAAAATCCAATGTGTTAGTTAGGGTAGAAGTCGGGCCATATGTAACTGCTGCTAAGGTTATAAGAATATAACCTGCATGTGCTATGCTTGAATAAGCTAACATACGTTTAATATTCTCTTGTACTAATGCAACTACGTTTCCTAATGTCATTGTTAGTACCGCTAGAATAGCAAATAATATACCCCAGACAGCATCAATTTCTGCTAAACCACTAACAATGAGTCGAAACACTGCTGCAAAACCCATCGCTTTAGATCCTGCAGCGAGAAAAGTAGTAATAGTAGTAGGTGTTCCTTGATATACATCCACAGCCCAAGCATGAAATGGAACAGCTGCAATTTTATAACCAAATCCTACCATCAAAAACATTAAGGCTAGAAAATGAAGGGGAGAGTAATTCGAAACATCCATAAATCTGGTAGCCACGGCATCAATTCCAGTTGTTCCCACAATACCATAAATTAGCGAAATACCAAATAATATAAAGGCTGAAGACATGGCGCCTATAAGGAAAAATTTCAATGCGCTTTCACTAGTTTCTCTACGAGATTTTTGAAAAGCTGCAAGAGCATAGGTAGGTAAACTCCCGAGTTCCCATGCTACAAATAAAACTAGAAGATCGTTTGCAGCACTAACAAGCATCATTCCCATAGTAGCAAAAACCAATAGAGCATAATAAACTCCTATAGTGCGTTCAGAGCTGATATAATCCAGACTTGATGTTGCTACGAATATAAGAACGATGAGATATATCATAGCGAAAAAACGAAAGAAGCTATCAATGACAAACAACCCGCTAGTACTAGAAACATCAAAGATATTTTCAGGATTACCAAATAAGTGAGTGATATCTGTACTACTTATCCCTATAATTATAGAATATAATGAAATTAAACTCCCAATAATAGTAATCGGAGCAATTAACCTTCGTCCAAGATTTATAGATTCAATAATTAGGCACAGGAGTATAATTCCACCTAATATCAAGAAAGGAAACAAAACTGTAAAGATGTCACTCATTATTCAAATTCACCTTTTAGTGTCTACTTTAAAACATTGAAGCGAAAAAAGTAGTTGCAGTTGACATTAAATCTATTAGAAACCTAGGAAAGATACCTAGAAGCAATGTAAAGAGACATAGTAATCCTAAAGTCATATATTGAGATAAATGGGAAACATCATGAGCATGTTCTAATTCTGGATTAACATCCCCAAATACTGTACGCTGTAACATCCATAAGTAATATGCAGCAGTGAAAATTATTCCCAAAACACCAATCATTGCTATACTCATTCCTACTATCCCAATATTAATGACTGGAATAGTTTGTCCAGGCCAAGTGAATAATGCAACGAATGCTAATAGCTCTGACCAAAATCCAGCCAACCCTGGTAACCCTGCACTAGCAAATGATCCAAATACAAGGACAGCTGCAGTAATAGGCATTTGTTTAGCAAATCCTTTTAATTTAGGAATATCACGAGTATTCGTTGAATGACCTATTGTTCCAGCAACGAAAAACATCAGAGGAGAAATTATTCCATGGGCAATCTGCATATACATTGCACCTGCAAATCCTTCGCTAGATTGAGTTGCTACACCTAGTAAAACAATACCCATATGACCAACAGAAGAATACGCGACAAGACTCTTCATATCAATCTGACGAAGAGCAACCCAGGAGCCGTATAGCAAGGATATCAATCCTATTATTGCAACTAGCCATGCAAATTCTGCTAAAGCTTCTGGTAAGAACCATCCACCCATTCTTAGGAGTCCATAGCCACCCATTTTCAGCAGTAATCCAGCAAGTATCATAGACCCAGGTGTAGGAGCTTCCACATGTGCTAAAGGAAGCCAAGTATGAAATGGTACGCTAGGTACTTTTACTATGAATCCAAACAGTAAAGCAAGGAAGATTAATAAGACGAAAAGATTAGTTCCAAATCCTTGTTGTGTTGCTATTTGGGTTATTAATTCAAATGAGAAAGTACCAGAACTAACCCCGGTAATTGAGGTAAATTTGGTTGATTCTAGCCAGATTCCTATTATTCCTAAAAGCATGACTAAAGATGCAACATGCGTATAGATAAAGAAGTATATTGCAGCATACTCTCGTTTGGGACCACCCCAAATGCCGATAAGGAAAAACATCGGAACTAAGACAAGTTCCCATGCCACATAGAAAATAACAAAATCTGTTGCTACAAATGTACCAAGAACCCCAGTTTCCAATAACATAATCATTGCATAATAAGCTGGTTCTCTTTCATGAATATCTTTAAAAGAGGCTAGTACGGCTACAAAGAAGATAAAACCACCTAGCAGGACTAAAGGTAGGCTTAAACCATCAACACCTAGGGAATAACTCATTCCTATGGCCTCAACCCAGACAATATTCTCAATTAACGTCCAACCTCCTGACGCTAATGTCGATCGATCTGCATGAAGAGTTTCTGGTAATAAAGAATGGTTTTCAAACATCATCCATGCCAGAATAGTCAGTAACAAAATAATACCACTGATTATTAAAGCAAAGTATTTTGAAAAACCAATACGAACACGGCCTATAAGCCATGTCGGAAATGCTGCCAGAATAGGCAGTAAGAAGATTAAGGTTAATACTCCGATTTCAAGTTCACCGAATGTAAATAATGCTACCATGTGTCTTCAACCCATTTTCATTTTATTTAGAGGGGTAACACCCCATTCACGATGATCATAATTATAATTAGAGAAATGGCTCCAATTAGAGTATAGAGAGCATAATTTTCGACAACACCTGTTTGGATTCTACGTAAACGACTCCCTGTTTTCATTAAACCTCTAGCAGACCCCCGGATAATACCGTGATCTATAACGCGTTCATCAGTCGCCTTTGCTAAACCACACAAAGCTACTGATACTTGAGCTGTCAATCTAACTAGTGCATCTACAACATGTTCATCCCACCATTTCGAAGCTCCACATAGAGCAAAGCCTGCTTTTCCAACAAAACGAACGCTGTTATCGAAAATATTTCTTTCAATCCAATACATTCCAGCACAATATTTGCTATCAATAAATTTTACTAAAGCCAAATAGAAATCATCAATGTAGTATCCTTTTTCAAGAATTCGTTGAATCCCTCTTCCTAGAATAGAGAATTTAATTATATGACTTGCTGAACGAAAAATTCCCTGAATTTTCGTTAAACTATCAGCCTCGGGAACCTCAATTCTAAATGAAGGCTCATCCTTAGGGAATGTTACTAAAGCATTTGATCTTGGATAAAATATTAGATAAGCTACGACTATTCCAATTAGTGCTATAACAATAGAGGAGAACTGAGTCATTATTATCAATGATGATTCGATAACTAAATGAACCTCTGGTTCAAGCCAAGTGACTAATTGATGTTCAATATTAAATAAGGGAATGATTTCAAGGTTAAGAACGGGAATATTCCCTAATAAATATATACAGGCTAACACTAATGACAAGATAGCCAATGACCACAACGGAAAGGTCATCCAACGATCTGATTCATGCACATGATGGTCTGGATTGCGAGATTGTCCTGGAAAAACCAAAAACCACATTCTAAAGATGTAAAAGGCAGTTAAAAAGGCAGTTATGACTGATGAAAGCCATACAAGCATTATTAATTGGTTCCCAGATTCTTGGAATCTATATAATGCATGAAGAATAATGGCATCCTTACTGAAGAAACCATTTCCTATTCCAGCAAGTGAAAGTGAACCTATTAACATAACTTTCCATGTATGGGGCATTTTACTTCTTAATCCACCCATTTCGCGTATATCCTGTGTACCTGATCCGTGAATAACGGATCCTGCAGACAAAAACAACAGAGCTTTGAATATTCCGTGGTTTATTACATGAAAAACAGCAACTGCCATACCTCCTACACCAAGGCCTATTGTCATATAACCCAATTGGCTGATTGTAGAATAAGCTAGTATTCCTTTGATGTCTGTTTGTACTAAAGCAATTGTACCAGATAATATAGCAGTTATTCCTCCGATAAGGGCAACAACTAACATAGCATTTCCTTCTCCGTGTACAAAATCATGTTCAAAAATAAAATTAGTTCTTGCTATTAAAAATATCCCGGCTTTTACCATTGTTGCAGAATGAATCAAACAACTTACGGTTGTAGGGCCAGCCATGGCATCTGGGAGCCAAACATGAAGAGGAAATTGAGCTGATTTTCCCACAGCTCCGCCAAAGATTAATAATGCAATAATGACAAATAACGTAGGATCTGTATGAATTAAACCATCATGTAAATATCCTTGAATTAAACGAAAATTAAAGGTCGGAATCACTTCAGTATTCATATGAGAAGCATGTACAGTTTCTAAAAATACGAGAATTATCCCTACAAATAGAAATACGTCTCCTACTTTAGTGGTTAAGAATGCTTTTTTTGAAGCTGATGCAGGATGGGGTTGTCCTTCAGGTACAACTTCTTTATCATAAAAATAGCCAATCAAAAGATAGGAGCAGACTCCCATTATTTCCCAAAATAAGAATAATTGAATAAAGTTAGGAGAAAAACACAAACCCAGCATTGCGGCTGCAAAGAGACTAATTTCAGCATAGTATCTAGGAGATCCATCATGAGACATATAACTACGGCTATAGACCGCAACGAGAAAAGCAACAAAAGCTACCATTAAACTAACGACGGCAGAGAGAGGATCGACTAAGATTCCTAAGCCTAAAGAAAAATCTCCAACATTAAACCATGGAATGATATTTTCATGTATTATATCTTCTTCGATGAACTCTATTCCGACATGATCAGCAAATAAAAGCTTGAAAACAACTTCTCCTGAAACCAATAATGTTAATATAAAACTTAAACCTAAACCGATGAGAGCAACTAAATTCCCATTATTTTCTCTATCCAAGTATTTACCTAAGAATAATGCAATAAATGCTCCTACGATTGGAATAATGGGTATTAGGAAAGCAAAATCTCCGAATATGAGCGACATTTTTATATCTCCTTATTAACCTTTAAGTTTGACAAAATCAGTTGCATCTACTGTTCCATGTAAACGATAAATTGAAAGAATTATTCCCAAACCTATAGCTGCCTCTGCAGCTGCTAGTGCAATACTTATTATTACTGCTAAATGTCCGGTTACAAATGTTGTATCATTATACAGAGCAAATATTGCGAAGTTGATATTTGCTGAATTTAACATAATCTCTATAGAAATTAACATACGAATAGCTGATTGTGACTTTAAAAATCCAATAAATCCTATTAGAAACAGGATTACAGCCACAATGACAAAAGTAGAAGCTTCTAAATTCATGTATCCTCAACCTCCTTCTTTACTAAATAGACTGATCCAAGCATTGCTGCAAGTAATAATAATCCTAATAATATCACCGTTCCGCCATGTACTGTAAACAATTGGCGAGCTAATTCCTCTATTAAATCTCCCTCATTAAACTCCATTCCACCATACATTGAAGCCCGTCTAGCAAAATCTGGTGCACGCCAAAATGCGTTACTGACTTGAGTGACAACGTATAATGCAATGGCAAATAAAATGAAAGCTCCGGCAATATTTAATCTCCAATCCATAAGTTTCCAACCTTTGGGTATTTCAAACATCGCCTCTTTTCCTGAAAGGGAAATAGCAAATAACATTAACACGGTTATTCCTCCCGCATATACAATAATTTGGACTACTAGTAGGAATGTAGATTCAGCATATAAAAGAAAGGTCAATGCAACACCCAATAGCGAAAAAATCAACCATAGGACTGCATGGTAAACACTTTTAACTGATATAGCTAAATAAGCTGAACCTAGGGTATAAAGTATTAATATTAGAAGAACTAGATAATTTAATGCTTCAAATAACTCAGAGGGAAATAAATATGCCATTATTAATCCTCCAATTGTCTCTCCTCTTCTATAGGAGCTTTGTTATCAACATGAGACTCTTCTGTTGCAGAATCCTCTTCTCTGTCATCAGAGGATCCATATTCCTTTTCATACTCCTTCCACTGTTTTTCATAAACTTCGGGGTAATATAACTGGTAAATTTTATACAAATCACGGTAAGTATGAAAAAGATCCTTTTTTCTTGAAGACGCCGCATCAAAACCTGGAGTGTGAAATAACGCATCAAAACGACACGACTCTACACAGAAACCACAATATAAACACCTTCCAATAAATATTTGAGGGTGTTCTAGTGGTCGATCTTTTTTCCAGTGCTTTGGTTGGGGTTCTACAAGAACCATTTCAATACACTTGTTTGGACATATACGAGCACATGCTTTACAACCTGTGCAGTTTAGTGCGTTTAATCCGATTAAACCACGAGCATTGGGAGTGATATGAGGAGTATGCTTAAATACATCTGACAGAGTCAATTCTGGATTACGATCAGTTATAGTTTGGCCTTTTTTGGCCAATTCTTTTGGAAAATATATAGTATCTTTATTACGTCTATCACCATCAGGCATAGTAAACGGTTTTTTGAAAAGTAATTTTCCTACAAACGTCATAGGCCGAGTAATTAGAAAACTTGGAATTAAACGGATTTTTACCATCTTATACTGACGCTCCAAATATCTCAGGATTAGATACCAGCACTACGATGACGATGATAATATTCAATATTGCTAAAGGTATCAACCTTTTCCATCCTATATCTAATAATTGATCAATGCGAACTCTTGGTAAAGCACTTCTTATCCAGATAAAGATAAAGATCCAAATCCATAATTTCGCAACAAATATCAAAGTTGGGATTAATGGCCAATAATCAATCAAGTCCTTTGAAATGAAAGGGAGATAAGATCCTCCCCAGAATAAGGAAACTCCAATAAAAGCACCAATCAGAAGAATGAAGTACTCTGTTGCCATAGACATCATATAACGAAAACCTGTTAGTTCTGTACGCCAACCCATTACTAATTCAGCCTCAGCTTCGGGAATATCAAAAGGAACTCGTTCAGTTTCGGCAGCTAATGCAGTCATAAACACAATAAACCCTATTGGCATGAGTACGGCAAAAGGAAGACCAAATGGGGTAAGAGTCTGTTGAATAGCAATATCAACCATTGAAAATGAATTTGATACTAATACTACAGCTCCAACAGAAAGCATGAGTGGAATTTCATAAGAAATCAACTGAGCTGCAGATCTGAAAGCGCCAAGTAAAGAGTATTTATTATTAGAAGACCAACCTGTAACGAGTACTCCTACTGGGTACAAAGAAAAAAGAGCAAAGATAAGAAGAAAACCAACAGCTGGATCAGCAATAACAGCTTCCCCACCTAAGGGTAATAATCCTCCAAGAATGAATGGAGGAGCAACAACGAATACAAAATATCCAATATTGAAAGGGAATTTATCAGCTTTTTCTGGAACAATATCTTCTTTCGAAAAGAACTTTAAAAATTCAGCAATATTCTGCAATAAACCAAATTTCCAGGTTTTGCCAAAGAAATGTCCCCAATTGAAATCAACAAAGACTATCCCACGCATGTTCATCATTCTTGGCCATGCCTTTCTTTCAAGCCAAATAAGCATAATAGTATTAACGATTAAAAAAAGAAGAATTGTAGTCATTTCCAGCGAATCGATTAAGGTTGATCTTAATGAATCTTGAATTAATTCACTTAATCCTAAGAATTCTAATAATAAATCTACTAGATTTTCATATAAACCGTAACCCATTTTTCACACCTAACGATCGATTTCTCCCATGCATAAATCCACACTAGCAACAATAGGGGCAATATCAGCTACTTTGACTCCCCGAAGAAGGTGAGATGTTAAAGCTAGATTACTATAGGCGGGAGATTTGATTTTCACACGATAAGGTATTCTATCATCGTTTCCAATTATATAAAATCCAGCTTCACCGCGAGGGTCGGCGGTTCTGAAATATACATCTCTTTTAGGTAATTTTCTTGGAGTTTTTTGCTTTATTTCTCCTTCATCAGGAAGTTGGTCAAGAGCTTGCCGAATAATTCTATTTGATTGATGCATCTCTTCCATTCGGACTCTGTAACGTGAATAACAATCTCCATTTGATTTAACTGGGATTTTGAAATCTAATTCGTTGTAAACTAGATAAGGTTCAATTCTCCTAATATCCCCTTGAATTCCAGAAGCACGTAATATGGGTCCTGTTGCACCTAAATTCAAAGCGTCATCTTTGCTTAATATTCCTACATCCTTGCTACGTAGCATAAATACTTTTGAATTGTCACACATATCTTCATATTCATTTAAACGTTTATCAAGATAATATGTTAAGTTCCTAGCATCTTCTTCGAATCCAGCTGGAATCTCATGTTTTAATCCACCTACCCTGAAATAGTTATACATCATTCTAGAACCCATAACATGTTCTAAAAGATCTAAAATATACTCTCTTTCACGGAAACTTATGGCTTGCATCGTTATCATACCTACATCCGCAGTAAAGGCTGATAACCAAGTAAGATGAGAGGCAATACGTTGAAACTCAAGTAGAATCACACGAATGTATTGAGCTCGTTTACTTACTTCTAATTCGAGTAACTTCTCAATTGCGAGGATATAGCTTGCTTCCCACGATAGACCGCTTACGTAACATAACCTATTAGCAAGAGGCTGAAATGTGTCAAAGGGACGGGATTCAGCCATTTTTTCAATCATCCGAAAAATATAACCAATCAAAATTTCACAATCGACTACTTTTTCTCCTTTAGTTCGAACTTTAAGAGTCCATAATCCATGATTCACTGGGTGTTGAGGGCCCATGTGGATAAACATTTGTTCACTCATTTTAATGCTTCCATTTTATTATTTAGGATGAGGTTTAAATGAGAATGGTTTTTCTGGAAGTTTATAGTCTTTACGCATTGGATAGAGCTCAGAAATATGTTTATGTTCAAAATCATCCCACTCTTCAGGCAAGAGTAACCGCTTCAAGTTTGGATGGTTCGTGATTTGTATTCCATAAAGGTCGAATAATTCTCTTTCATGCCAATCTGCAGAAGCCCAAATTGAAGTAACAGTGGGAACTTCTGGATTATCACGATCTTCCAATTTAACGTGAACTTGAATGACCGTTGGATCACCATCCCATCTATCTATATGATAAACAACTTCAAAATATGATTCCCAATCTATTCCTGAAACAGCCTCCAAGGAAGGAAATTCAAGTTCATTAGCAATAAAATTCAGTATATCAACTAAATTATTTGCTTCTACTTGGATTTTAAGGCGATTCGTACCGTAAATCTCTATATGAAGGATTTTTTCGCCAAATCCTGCTTTTAATTTATTTATATAAGTTTCTATTATAGTCATTTCTTGCCCTCCTCTTTAGGATTATTGATACGGATACGATAATCAACTCTAGGTTGATCTCTTTCATAAAATTCTTGTTCTTCCTCAAGAAGTGGTTCAGGTATGAAAATTCCATCGGCTTTTATCTTCTCTTGCAGTCTATGAATTCCCGCCCACATCGCTTCTGGTCGAGGAGGGCATCCAGGTACATATATATCTACTGGAATTACTTGATCAGCTCCTTCTAGGATTGTTGGTGCTTGCCAAAATGGACCACCACTGATTGCACACTCACCAGTAGCTAGGACCCATTTGGGAGCTGGCATCTGATCATAGAGATCCCTCAAACGGGAGGCAAATTTTACGCTTACAGGCCCATTGATCCACAAAACATCACAATGGCGTGGACTAGTCCTGAATAAGACTCCAATTCTTTGAGTATCATACCTACCTGCCGCTGTTGCCCCCATTTCAATAGCGCAGCATTTCATTCCTAAATAAACAGGATAAAGGCTACATCTTTGTGCCCAATTCCGTAGCCAATTAATCATGACAGTTAAAAAATTACGAGATTTTGCTAGCACTACATTGGGCATAGGTTCATATATTTCAAGCTGTCCTAATTCTTTTAATTCGTCCATACTTGCCAAATTGTTACACCCAAGACATTATACCCTTTTTAAACCAAAAAACAAGCCCTGTGAGTAATAAACCAGTAAATCCACCCATTACTACCAGAATAGTTTGTTGTTGATCTATAACTCTGAAAGCGAACGCCCATAATAGGAATAATATTGTGAGAATATCAAAAACGACAAAAACTACTGCAAAGGTATAGAATTGAATATTAAACCTAACTTGAGCTTCACCAATGGGTTTTTCCCCACATTCGTATGTTGTTTTCGCCTGTTTTAATCTTGGAATATTAGGTGCCAATAAATACTGAATAACTTTTATTGCAATCGGACTAGCTAATCCTGCTATCAAAAATATTCCTAAATGTGAAACTTCAATATCAAACATTTTATTATCCCAGAAAATGGACTGTTTCGTGAATTAGAATGATATAGATTTATTTCGATTTGTGTTTGTGTCCCTGATTACGTTTGGCCCTCCTATTGCAGTCGATTTTAATATTTTCTACATATTAAAATTTAAGATATTACAAATTACAGCTAATTACACTATAAATCAAAGCTAGCAAGGTTACAAATTATAGCTAGTAGGAAGAAAAAACCACTTATTTCTGTACAAAGTAAACATTGTAGACAATCATTTTTTAATCGTCCATTATTAGGTTCTTAGTGATGTAATGGTGAAAATCCTTCTTATTATTCCTCCTACGGAAAACCCTGTGACAAAATATCAGTTATCATTCCTTAATTTCACAGCTCCTCCTTTGGGCCTTGGTTACATTGCTGCGGTTTTAGAGGAAAATAATTTTACAAGGATTAGGATCCTTGATTCTCCTACTTTGAATTACTCGCAAAGGGATTATAGACAATTTTTAAAACGATTTTCTCCAGATTTCGTTGGGATCCAGACTTTAACACCCAATTTTCAAAATGCTCTTTCAGCTGCCAAAATAGCTAAAGAAGAAAATGTACCCATAGTAGGATTAGGGGGCTATCATCCTACAGCGATGCCAAATGAAAGCCTAGAACTTGCAAATGGAAATGTAGACTTAATTTTCCGTGGTGAGGCTGAGTATTCGGTATTGAAATTCATACAAGATTATGAGAATGGAAAAGAGTGGCAAATTAATCCTGGAATTTCATATCTAAATGAAGATAAACAAGTAATTCATAATCCTTCTACTCCTTTGATTGAAAATCTTGATTCTCTACCTCTACCAGCCCGTCATTTACTACCAATGGATAAATATCGAATATTTGGGTCATCTTTTCCTGCAACGTCTGTAATTACAAGTAGAGGTTGTCCTTACTCATGTGATTTCTGTAGTGTTTCAGCATTTTACGGATCCAGGTGGAGACCACGATCTCCTGAAAAAATAGCTGAAGAGATCCGTTATTTACGAGAAGTAATGAATTTAAAAGCAACTGCCTTTGTTGATGACCTTTTCTTTATTTCAAATCATAGAGTAAAAAGACTAGTTAATGAACTATCCAAGATTAAAGACATTTATTGGGGAGCAACCACTCGTGCTGACGTGGGAAACTTTAATTTGTTGAATTTAATGCGAAAAGCTGGCTGTAGATTGGTTTTTGTTGGAGTTGAATCAGGAAATCAGATTATACTTGATAATATTCACAAAAAAACCTCTAAAACTCAAATTGAACGATATTTTGATAATACAAAGAAAGCTCACATGGATTCTTTGGCTTCTGTATCATTTGGATTTCCAGGAGAAACCAAAGATACAATCATTGAAACAGTCAATTGGATTGTCGACCGATTAGATCCATCCTTAGCACTATTTACTCTTGCTACACCCTATCCAGGAACAGAATTTTATCAAAAAATGGTTCAAGAAGGAAAAATTACCGAACATGACTATAGCAAATATAATCTCTTCTATCCAATAACTGAAACATCAGGGTTATCACGTAAACAGATGAAATCGTTAACAAAGTGGGCCTATAAACGTTTTTACCTCCGTCCGAAGAAGATATTTCAAAATACTTTTCGGGAACTTCGATATTCAATGGAAAGTTATGGATTTCGCCAATTTTTATATAATAGCAAGGTCTTTGCCAAAGGAATAATTAACATGAAGATACTTTCTTCAATGTAAGAATTTGACTCTTTTTTCTGAAAAATAATGTTACATGGTTTAATTCCCGTAACCTTTTTATGGAAGAAAGATAAAGGATTATCCTTTGAAATTCCTAATTTCATTGTCAATTTAACTAGCTCTTCCAACATACCCAATGAAATATAAATTAGGAAAACTAAAAATATAACAAGTTATCACAAGTACCCGAGAAACCATTTCTGGTTTGGAGTAATCAGTGAGAAACTCAATTTCGTGAGAATTATCAATAAATAATAAAAAAACCAGATTAAATTGACTATAGGAGCTCTAGAATCATTTAAATTATATTTACTTTATTTATTAAGCGAGGATATGCATATGGAGGAACTTCAAAATATCATTATTCGTGCTAAAGCATTAAAACAAAGGAAAGACATCAAAAAGGCAATAACGATATTAAAAAAAGCACATGAAATCGGTGTAAAGAATAATGCTGTCGAAGACTTAGTAGATATTCATAATCAGCTTATTTTACTGCATTATCAAGATAATGATGCTGAGAGCTTTTCAAAATCTTATAATTTTGCTCGTACATTGGCAGCAAAGATAAATTATAATCGCGGATTAGTTGAAACATATATGAATATGGCATGGGTTGAAACCGATAGTGAAAATTTCATTGAGGCCGTTACGCACGCCACACAAGCTCTATCTATTGATGAAATCCTTGAAAATTCTTCTGCATTTACAACCTGTCTATATGTTATTTCAGAGGCTAACTTCAAAATTGGGGATACTAAAATGGGAGAAAAATATCAGAAACTATACCAAAGAAAGGTAATGGAACTTACCAGTAGTGAAGAAGAAATGTTGAGAAGTATTGAAGGATTAGGGCAGGGAATGACTAGAGAGGAGGATTTAGATGCCAGAGTAAGACAAGCTTTGGATGAACTTGATTCTTTTTAATCTTTTAACCATAATCAACATTATGGAGAAAAATATGTAGGCATCTTTTTAGCTGAAGATTCAAAGGATAAGTCCGCTTATAGTGAGGAAATCATCTTTTGACCAGTGAAAATTATTATACTATTCCAAGATCGGAAATTAAATCCAGGATTTCTAAACTCAAAGTTTTTTTGAAGAAAAAGGAATATGAAGCTGCTCTTGTGCTATCGATTCCTGAACTTTACTATTATTCTGGTTTTGGTGGAGATGGGGCAATTTATATCCCGCTTGAAGGAAATCCTGTTCATCTTGTTAAACGAAATTTGCATTTAGCACAAAAACATTCGCAAATACATGACATTCGGCTATTCGGTAAACGATCCAAGATTTTTGAAACTTTAGAAGTCCCCTCAAGGCATAAGATTGCGATAGAGAAAGATATTTTACCCTATTCGTTTGTTAAATTTCTAGAATTAACTGGGAAAGACATTGAATTAGTAAATGGGAGTTTTATTTTTAGATCTATCCGATCTGTCAAATCCAAATTTGAAGTTGATCAAATAGAACAAGCTGCTTCGCTTGTAGATAAATCATTTGAATATTGTACTGATATTGCAAATTCACAAATGACCGAAATAGAACTCGCTACAAAATTAGATAGTTGGTTACTTAATAATGGTCATAATGGTTATATAACGACATATGGTTTCAACACAGCCTTACTAAATTATTCGTATGTGGTTTCCAGTCTTTCATCGACTCTGAATATTCATTTTACTCCAATCTCGGGATATGGACTCTCATTAAAATATCCTTTTGGACCATCACGGCAGAAACTTGAGAAAAACCAGCCTTTTATGGTTGATACTTGTGGTAATCATTTAGGCTATATTTCTGATACTACAAGGACTTTTGTCTGTGGTCGTTTTGATAAAGAAACCTATGAGCAACTTAATGCCCTTATTCAAATTAAAAACTTCATCAAACAGAAGCTGAAACCAAAGATTAATTTGGGAAACCTTTACAATGAGGTATTAGAATTGAGTAGGGAGTTGAAAATAGACGATCAATTTATGGGCACAAATATAGACCGTGTTGCGTTTATTGGACACGGAGTTGGGTTAACATTAGATGATCTACCAGTTTTTTATTCTAAAGGATCAGATTTAACTCCTGGAAATACACTTGCGTGCGAACCAAAGTTCTTTATTCTTAATAAAAAAATCCTAGGCATTGAGGATACTTACGTAATAACTGAAAGTGGTAATAGATTACTAACCAAATCACCTAATTATTTTGAAATAAGTACATCATAAAAAAGCTCCGATTAATCATTCCAAAATCTAGAAACTTAAAGAGAATATTAATGAATGAAAAAGAATTATAAATCTCCTCATTGGATGATAAATCGCTTTTCATTATTAATAATTTTAAATTCATCCTGAACCCCTTAATAGAGCAAGGACCAGCTACCACTTTAGACATCCTTAGAGTTGCAGCTAATATACTCATTAAACATATGAATCTTGCAAGATATGATAAAATCATAACTGAAGAGGATAAAGGAGGTATATTAGTGGCATTAATATATTTAATTTCAGGATTACTCTTTGGTATAGCTCGTTGGTACCCAAATAATTTAGCTAA
>JBHLKP010000006.1:0-55506 GCA_048886525.1 Candidatus Hodarchaeota archaeon
ATAATCCCCTTAAAGTTGGCGTATTAGGATTAGGGGAGATTGGTCAGATTCACGCTGTTGCTTATGCTGCTTGCCCTTGGACTGAACTTTATGCATTCTCCACTCGGAACCCTTTATCTTTACAAGGTGGAGCTTTGTTTTTTGGAGTTTCAAACATATTTGAGGATTATAAAGAAGCTTTAAATGATCAAGAGTTAGAAGCTATATCAATTTGTGTGCCTACATACGTTCATAAGGACTATATTATTGCAGCAGCTAAAGCCGGCAAACATATTCTATGTGAAAAACCCATTATTTTACATCCTTCTGAATATGACGAAATTTTACCTATTATAGAGAGTAGTAATATCAAACTTATGGTTGCGATGATCTGTCGTTTTCAATCCCATTATATTGCAGCAAAAAAAATTATAGATAAGAACGAAATAGGAAAAATTGTTACAATTCATGCTCATCGAAGAGGAAGAAGTCCCCCTAAAGCAAAATGGTTTTGGGATGTCAAGAAAAGTGGTGGAATTGCTATTGATTTAGCTATTCATGATATTGATTTAGTCCTATGGTATATAGGTCCTGATGATCCAATAATTTCTGTTTATGCAATTGGTTCAAATGAGGTTTATCCTGAGATAAATACATGGGATACAGTTATAATAACGCTAAAATCAAAATCTGGTATTCTTATAACCATAGAGGCATCTTGGGCTGAACCTGATTTAAAATACTACGTAGGATCGAATACAGGGATGATTATAAATGGTGAGGACGGAACAATTCGTATTGATCCTTCTAAACAACCTACTGAAAAAATTACTGAACTAAATGGTTCTGAACCTGCCTTTGAAGAAATTGATCAGCTTCACGCATTCGTTGATCAAGTTGGTTCCTTTGCTTCAGCTATAATTAAGGATGAAACAGTACCTATACCATTTATTGAAGGATTAAAAGCATTGAAAGTTGCACATGCAGCCTTAAAATCACTAAAAACAGGAAATGTAGTCTATTTAAGCTGATTAATCATTCTTAAAATAAAATTCTTTGAGAATCAAACATTAATTTGGATTATTATGAGAAAAATAAATATTCACAGGTGAATTCTTAGATTTCATACTAAATATGATATATTTATACATCTTTATTATTTTTAAGCAATTATGAAAATTCATGGTGGCTAATATTTTTGACATATACCAAACAAATTCTTCGGGTAGATCTAAAATCAAAAGAATACAAAAATGAACCTTTGAACTTAGATATTGCTCAGAAATACCTTGGGGGTAGAGGTTATGCTGTAAAAATCCTATATGATGAGTTGAAGCAAGGAATAGATCCATTAAGCAAGCACAATAAAATTGTGATAATGACTGGTCCAATGACTGGGTCTATGAGTCCTACTTCTTCGAGATGGTGTATGACTTTTAAGAGTCCCTTAACGCGTAAAACACTGAATACAACTCATTGTGGTGGTAAATTAGGTATAGAATTGAAACGTGCTGGTTATGATGGAATTATCATTGAAGAAAAATCAGATTCACCAGTTTACTTACTGATTAATAACGATCGAATTTCTATTGAAAATGCATCGGATTTATGGGGAAAGAATATAGATGAAACCCAATCGATTCTAATGAAAAGACATGAAAATCATTCAGTTGCTCTAATAGGATTGGCTGGTGAAAATCTAGTTCACTTTGCTTGTGTACGAAATGATTCAAGAACAGCAGGTAGAGGTGGAATAGGAGCAGTTTGGGGTTCAAAAATGCTTAAAGCTGTTGTTGTTCATGGTTCAAATAAAATATCAATTGCAAATGAGTATGCTTTCAAAAAAATGAATAAAAAATTCTTGGATATGTTGAAAGGACATCCAGAGACGGGTACTGGTCTTGGACTCTATGGAACGTCATTACTTGTTAATATTGTTAATAAACATGGTGTCTTGCCAGTAAATAACTTTTCAACGGGTGTTTTCAAAGATGTCAGAAATATAGCTGGAGAAACCTTAAGGGAATATTTAGTCAAAAAAGAATCTTGTCATGGTTGCCCAATTAGATGCGGGCGTACAATGAAATATCATGATATAGAGACAAAAGGTCCCGAATATGAATCATTGTGGGCTTTGGGGCCTAATTGTGGCATTAACAATTTAGAGATAATTTTCAAAGCAAATTCCCTGTGTAATGATTTAGGCTTAGATACTATTTCAACGGGAAATGTGATAGGATGGTTTATGGAATGCGGGGAAAAAGGAGTGATTCCTCAAGCCCCAAAATTTAGCGATGGAGATGCACTATTAACTCTCATCAATAGGATAGCTAAACGGGAAGTGGAGGGGGATTTACTAGCTAATGGGGTACAAATGGCTGCAAATCAAATTGGAAATGGTACAGAAAAATTCGCGTGTCATGTAAAAGGTCTTGAACTTCCTGCTTACGATCCAAGAGGTATTAAAGGAATGAGTCTTAGTTATGCCACTTCAAACAGTGGTGGAACTCATCTGAATGCTTATACAGTTATTCAAGAAGTTTTAAGTTTACCACATTTTGTTGACCCTTTATCAAGCGAAGGGAAAGCTGAATTGGTAAAAAATATGCAAGACACTTATGCTGTAATTGATTCAGCTGAATGGTGTAAATTTACTACAATGGCTTCATTCACAACATTGAAGTGCGAAGTAGATATATATGCAAAACTTTTAACGACAGCAACAGGATTTTATATAGATGAAAAAGAATTTAAAATAATAGGAGAGAGAATTTACAACTTAGAAAGGCTTTTTAATATACGAGAAGGTTTAACTAGAGAAAATGATAAGCTACCTTATAGATTTCAGGAAGAACATTTACCTGAGGGACCAGCGAAAGGTCATACTGTGGAGATTGAAAATATCCTACAAGATTACTACTATATCAGAGGATGGAATGAATTAGGGGTTCCAGCAGATCGAAAATTGGAAGAATTAGGTATAGAGCAATTAACCAAGTCAGCTAGACTTCAAGTTGCCTTGGATCTCAGAGATCTAGATGAAGCAATAAAAATTGCTCAAAAAAGTTCTCTTGGAGGAGTTGATTGGATTGAAGTTGGAACTCCGTTGATCAAATCTGCAGGAATGGAAGCAGTCAGAAAATTAAGATCACTTTTTCCTCATAAAGTCATTGTTGCTGATCTAAAAACTATGGATACTGGTTTTTTGGAAACTGAAATGGCAGCCTTAGCTGGTGCAGATGTAGTGTGTATCTTAGGAATAGCTCCTGACAGTACTATAATAGATGCTGTTGGAGCTGCTAAAAAGTTTAATGTAAGAATTCTCACGGATTTAATAGGTGTTCCAAACCCGATTGAGCGTGCAATCCAGCTAGAAAAGTTAGGAGTAGATATTATTGGATTACATATTGGAA
The DNA here is from genome assembly GCA_048886525.1 of Candidatus Hodarchaeota archaeon. Lineage (GTDB taxonomy): Archaea > Asgardarchaeota > Heimdallarchaeia > Hodarchaeales > Hodarchaeaceae > Hodarchaeum. The sequence goes on from JBHLKP010000006.1 coordinate 3,393, forward strand.
TTGATCAACAATTGCGATCTGGATTTGACAAAATACCGTTTCCTATCCTTGCAGAGCTTAAAAAGAGTGTTAAAATTGAAATTGCTGTAGCAGGAGGATTAAAAGCTGAAACAATCCCTAAAGCAATTGAATGTGGAGCTGATATCCTCATAGTTGGAGGTGCAATTACTAGATCTGCAAATCCAGAAAAGGCAACTATACGCCTTAAAGAAGAAATAACTAAGCTGAAAAGACAATGATAATATTAAAACTCTCTTTTTTCGCTTTTTTACAAGAAATTTTTGGTAAAGAACGATATGTTTCAATTGATGGCCCTATTAGATTCATTGAACTGTTTCATCTATTTAAATCGAAAAATGGAGAAGATGGTGCCTCTTTTTTCCTTGATAATGCATCTTTAAAAGATGGATTTACAATACTTATTGATGGAAGAAATATTCAAGCTCTAGCAAAATTAAATACCATTCTTAAAGAGGAATGTGAGATTTCATTCTTTCCTGCAATTGCTGGTGGTTTTCATTAGCTATGAGGAGAATAAAATGAAGAAAAAAGAATACGAGTAGTGAATAATATGAATGAGCTTCTGCAAAATCCCCCTTATCTACAACTAACAATTGATATTCCAAATTTAATTTCAGTTGGCAAATTCTTAGCAGGATTAAAGAATCCTCCATCAACACAACTTCTTCTAGAAATTGGAAGTCCTCTGTTAAAGAATGAGGGTATTCGAAATATAGTTCCAGTTATCCGTAAGATTTTTCCGCAGATTTACTTAATAGCTGATCTGAAAACATTAAAATTTGATCAGCTGGAAGTAGAACTCTCTGTCAAAACAGGGGTTGACGCAATAGTTGTCTCAGGCTTAGCTCCATTTCCAATAGTAGAACGCTTTATAGAATCTTGTAACCAAAGAGGAGTTGACGCTTGGGTCGATTCCTTTGGTACAGATATTGATAGATTTAATCAGAAGATTTCAAAATTAAAAATAAACCCAAAAGTGATCATTATACATCGTGGTAATGAATTGAATAGAAGAAAATCTCCTTGGATAAATATATCGTTAGTAAAAAGTTTAAAAACCTTAATCGCTGCGTCAGTAATATTAAACTTTGAGGATATTCAAATTACGAAAGATTTTGGAACTGATATATTTATTGTAGGAAGAGAGATCTTTGAAGCCGAGAATCCTCAATCTAAAATTGATGATTTTCTCAGTGCTATTTCTTGAAACAATTATTCAATATTGGCATGTTCTGCTTCCATTTCGGATTCGCTAATACCAAGATCAAGAGCTAATTGAGCTACACATGCGTCAAGAGTTATAGATGTTACATACTCAAAGGAGGGTATGAAATATTTTAGTTTTGATATTTGTTGTAAATATGCATTGGTTTTTTCAGTTCTTCCTTCGATTTCAATAAAAAGTTCACTATTTTGAGCCAATTCTGACTTTGGAAAGGAAGTAAAACTTATAACCTTCATCGGTACTGATTTTGCGCTCATCACTCTTTCTAATGTTCTTGTTGATACTCCAGAACCACTGATTGCAATTAATAGGTCGTTTTCTCTTCTAAATCTCCAGTCATAAGATGATTTTATGTCAATTTTCAAGTGATTGAATCTGATGCTTGCCATACTCGCAACAATAGAATCCAATCCCGATCCAAAAAGATATACATTCTTACCTGATTTTGCAGAAAAACTTTCAACATTCCTAATGAACTGTTTAATAGGTACCTCATTTTTCTTTATTTTTGATAGGGTCTCTTCTGCGGCACTTAAAACTTCATTTATACCTTCATTAAACCCTTTTACAATTGATCCGTCATTTATGCCTGAAACAACCCCTATTCCGACTAATAAACTACTTAATTCGAACATAGTTCCCATTGGTGTAAGAGGTGCTCGACCTAATTGTTCTCTACTTGTTTTTGAATATCCTTGAGGTATTTCTATTATTGAATCAGCGAGGCGTCCTGCAATTGAACGACTATTTCCCGTAAATGCAATAACATTAGCTCCTTTCTTTAATGAGTCCTGTAATGCATTTGCCGTAAAATTAGTCCATCCTGATCCTGTTACACCAAATACTACATCGTTTTCTCTAACTGGACGTGCGAGACTTTTACCCAAATATGAGACTTTGATCCCAATATTTTTTAAAAGCTCACCAATAAGCATACCCACTTTCCCTGATCTTCCCATGCCGACAACATGAAGCCGATTTCCTGCATCTCTCACTTCTTCTAAGTATTTACAAAATTCTACGAGGCTTGATGGGTTTTCATTTATAGAATTTACAACTTTTTTCCCTTGTGTGATTAATGAGTCATATGCAGAATAAAATGATGATATGTCATTTAATAAATGCTTTTTCAAATGTAATTCCTTTCAAGATCTTGATGATGAGTATTCATTATTATTGATTTATTGCTTTTTGCTATAAGAAGAGGAAACCATATTTTTGAAATTAAAAAAAAAGTACTAAGTAATTAAATAGACAGATCACGAATAAGACTATATGCATATTTATCTATCGATTTTTTCTTTTGAGTCTCTTCTAGAGGTACTTTGACTAAATCATTACATCTTTCTCCTACCATAATACCAGTGTCGCCGTTTAGAATACAATCAATGGCATAAGCTCCTAAACGAGTTCCTAACCAGCGATCACGTGCACTTGGAGCTCCTCCACGCTGGACGTGTCCTAGTATTGATATATAAGTTTTATATTCTAAGTATTTTGATAATTCATTAGAAAATGAAAATATATCACGGTTATCAGCACCCTCTGCAACAATTATTATTAAGGATTTCTTACCAGAATTTTTTGCTTTGTGTATACTTCTAGCTACTGATTCTAGATCTATAGGTAAGTTTTCAGGTATCAAAATTTCTTCTGCTCCAGCACCAACTCCAACTTGAAGCGCAATGAAACCAGATTCGCGACCCATCACCTCGACAAGAAAAACTCGTTCATGACTATCTGCTGTATCGCGAATTCTATCAAGAGCAGAGATTGCTGTGTCAATTGCAGTATCATACCCAATTGTGAAATCTGTTCCTCCGATATCATTGTCAATTGTTCCAGGAATTCCTATTATTTGACCTTTCCAAAATTTTTGAAGTTTCATTAGTCCGCGAAATGTACCATCTCCTCCTATGGCACATAAACCATCAAATTCATGCTTTTCTAGAATTTTTGCAGCTTTTTGAACACCTTCTTCTGTGTAAAATTCCTGGGATCTCGCAGTCTTAATGATAGTCCCTCCTTCTTGAATTATGTTTCCCACTGAACGTGGGGTCATCTCCTCAAAATCTTCATTAAATATTCCATTATAACCCCTATAAATTGCGAATATTTTTAATCCATTGGCAATTCCTCTTCTTACAACAGCACGTACGGCTGCATTCATACCTGGAGCATCACCACCAGAACAGAATATTCCAATTTTTTTCACAGTTATCCTTTCCTAAATTTACAACATTTTCTTTCATTCTAGAACTTTAAAAATAAATTTTGATATTTGGGATGATTGTAATAATAATATTTATTCTGTTAAAGGATTGTTTTTTGTCTTTACGAAGAATAATTGTAATATTAAAGCATTTTTTGGTTTGGCAAAATTAATAAAAATAAAAAGGGTATTGTTTTCTTTCGTCATTAAAGGTATTTTGTTAAACTAGTACTTTTATAATGATTAAAATGTGAGTTGAATCATCTTTGTCATGGAAAATCACTTTGGGAAAACCTGATCAGACATATATCATTGGAAAGCGTTGGATAAAAAAGAATATACCAAAAACGAAAAGGATTTCCAAATCTCTTCATGAAAACTCCGAACTTGGAGACATTTATGATATCGGAGTGCATTTTATACCTGATAATCCGACTGAACCTATACATCTTTGGATATGTATAGAGACTGGTACTATTTTAAGATCCTCTCCAAGATTAAAAGCGATTCCTACTCCTAAGGCTAAAAAAGTAATTTCTGAGCCTAAAGTTTTACCTAAACCGTCTAAAGTTGAAAAAACAGTCCAAATTCAACCTAAACCCGAACCTGAACCCAAATTTGAACCAACTGAAACACCTAAACCTAAAATTATTCCTAAAAAACCATCTGCAACAACAATTACATCTATATCAGAAGTTAAAGGAATTGGTAACGCTGCTTATGAAAAATTGACCGCTGCGAATATCAACACAATAGGTGATTTGATTAGTAAGCATAGCCAAGAAATAGCTACTTTGATTGGTAGAAAATCAGATGCTCAGATAAAGAAATGGCAAGAAAATGCACGAGAAATGTTAAAGTAATTATTCTAGGCTTTAACACAAACTCTACCATTTCTTCTCTTAACAACGAAGGGAAATTGCGAAACTACATTAACGTTTCAAAATTTTGAAAGATATACCTCGGTATATTCTTTTAGCATTCTCCTAGCTGAAAATTCTGGTGTGATCGTTTTTATTGAATTTCGTATGATTTCACACCAATCAACAGGAACTGCATTTGAATCACGTTGATAAAATAATGGACGTATTTCATTTTCCAAGATGTTATAAAACGAATTCGCATCATGGATATCTTGCTCTTCATTATTCTCAAAGTCCTTTTCACCAATAAAATAACCATTACTGGCGTCAAATCCTTCTGGCCACCATCCGTCTAAAATGGAGAAATTAACACAGCCATTGATTCCTGCTTTCATTCCAGATGTTCCTGAAGCTTCGAGTGGTTTACGAGGTGTGTTTAACCAGACATCACAACCTTGAACCAAATATCGGCTAACTTGCATATCATAATCCTCTATGAAAGCGATTCTACCCCCGAATTGTGGATCAACAACTTTTTGATATATCTGTTGGAGTATATGTTTTCCAGGATCATCAGCAGGATGTGCTTTTCCTGCAAATATAATCTGGACAGGAGTGTAATGATCAAGGAGATTTTCCTTCATTCTTTCGAGATCTTTAAATATTAAATTTGCTCGTTTGTAGGTAGCAAACCTACGTGCAAATCCGATTGTTAACGCGTCAGGGTCTAATAAAGCACCCGCAGCTAAAGTTTGACGTGAATCTTTATTTTCATCAGTTCTTTTTATTCGTGCCCTTTCCCTAAGAAATGAGAACATCCTATAGCGACATTCCATCCTTGTCAGCCAGAGTTCTTCTGATGGAATATTGTCTATTTTTTCCCAGAATTCTGATTTATCATGGTGCAAAAGCCAGTTCTTTCCGAGATGTTTCTGGTACAAAGTTTGAAAAGGATAACCAATCCAAGTAGGAACATGTACCCCGTTTGTAATATGTTGGATTTGATTTCTAGAACTAAATTCAGCCTTCGAAAAAAGACCTTTCCACATTTTTCGAGTAATCTCTCCATTTAACATTGAAACTGCATTTTGATATCTACTCAATTTAATTCCTAAGACCGTCATATTGAATCTGGGTCCTAAACCAAACCCCCAATCAAATGCACCTAATGAAAGAAACTCATCTCTTGTAATACCAATGTCTTCCCAATATTTTTGAAAGTATTTGCTTACTAGTTCAAATGTAAACTGATCATGTCCTGCAGGTACAGGTGTATGGGTTGTAAATATGACTTTTTGACGTACAGATTCTTTTGCTTCTTCGAAATTCTTTCCATTATCAACCATTTCCTGTTTAAGTAATTCTAGGGTCAGAAAAGCGCTGTGACCCTCATTGAGATGATAACATACTGGATTATGACCAAGATGCGATAGAATTTTCACAGCACCAAAGCCCAGAACAATTTCTTGTCGAATTCTCATCTCATCATCTCCACCGTAAAGCCGAGCTGATAATCCTCTGTCCCAGGGTTTATTCTTATCAATATCAGTATCCATTAGAAAAAGAGGAGTTTTTCCTACATTTAATTTCCACACCCTTAAAAAGAGAGATTTTGGAAAATCTAATTCGATAATTAATTGATCATGTCCATCGCTTGGAATAGGATTTATTGGTGTACGTTCAAATTTAATATCAACGTATTCTGCTTGTTGCCACCCATTTCGAGGAATAATTTGTTGAAAATAGCCTTGGGGATAAATAAATCCTAAACCCACAAATGGTATTCCTAAATCACTAGTTTCCTTAATATGATCTCCACTTAAAATCCCCAAACCTCCAGAATAAACAGGTAAGCTTTGATGTAAACCATATTCTGTAGAAAGATATGCTATTTCTCCTTTGAAATCAGGATAATTTTGAGAAAACCATGTATTTTTCGAATCTAATTCTTTATCAAAATCATACATAACAGCATCATATCGTTTAAGGAAAGCTGGATCTTTTGAAGCTGCAAGTAAACGATCTTGTGGCATTATTTGAAGCATACGAACTGGAGTATGACCCGTATAAACCCAAGAAGGGTGATCTAACTTCTTAAACAAATCACGTGCTTTTGGTCTCCAAACCCAAACAAGATTTTCTGCAAGCTCTTTAAGCCTCTTAATACGTTCAGGTATTTCATTCATCTTATTATGCTCCTTATTAGCTTAAATATATAATTTATACCATTAGTTTTTATCTAATGCTGAATAATGCCACATACTGTCTATTTGACTGAAATGGAAGTGATCTGTACAAGGATAAAAACTAGATTTTTAACTTTCTCAATAAAGGAGAGTGGGGCAAAAAAAAATCTTTTCCTAGTAAATTAGATACCTAATTTTAGAGCTATTACTAATATGTAAATTTAATAATTAAATGATCTGTCTATCGTTGACATTCATCATTTATTTCTCTGTTCATTGTTCCATATAAATGTTTAACAGTATAAATTTGGCCAAGATGATAATAATCATGTTGAATCATTGTGAAAATTATTTTTTTAACCGACCATAATTCGCCCCAATTTGTATGGACTAATTCTTCCAGTTTATTGTCTATCAAAACCTGAATACTTTCTATTAATCGTGTTTGAGTTTGTTTCAAATACTCGATACAATATGGCCATTCTGGAGATTCAATATCGCTCCATTTCAGGTTACCATCTCGGAAAGCATATTCATCATACATTAACTTACATTGGGCTAAATGGATTACCTTGAATTCGATAGTAGAGAGAGGATCTAATGTTTGTGATTTGATCCATTCATTTCCTTTTTCATTCCACTGCTTTATGGTATTTAATGTCATAGACTTAGAAGAAGGCATCCATTGTGCTTCTTCCTTCGAAATTTCCTCTAATGATTGAACTAATACTTGAAATCCATTATTTAACTCCTGTTCTAGGATGGAAATTATCTTTCGGTGTTTTTTCATTGTTCTTACACATTTCTCATTCTTACCTAGGATTCATGAAATACATATCCAGCGATATATTCAAAAATATTATTCTCATAGCAATTAAAATACGCAATTATTTATTCTTATTCTTCATAAAGCTAAAAATTTAGCAAATTCATAAATTAATATTCTATTTACGTTGATTAAAAATTGGAGTCACACGTATTATGAGCAAGAGGCAAACAATTTATAATAATATTGAGGTAGGTACTGGGATAATGGTATCCTATGGTACAGGTAAGTTTTTGGCTGAATTTTTTGCACAAGCTTTTGGATTAGTAGTATTCAAGTATTATGAAACCTTAAAATTTGCTGTTTTCTACAATGAGCAAGGGTATGATAAGAATTTGATGCTAGGACTCGCTGCACTAGGTTTCATTATTTATTCAATTTATAATGCTTTAAATGATCCTTTAATTGGTTATATTACAGAAAAACGTACTACTATATTTTCTGCGAAGTATGGAAGAAGATTTCCTTGGATCTTTATTGGATCTTTGTTATGGGTCTTTTCTTTCATTTTAATATTCTTAATACCAAGCCCATTCGCAGAAAATCCTATAGGTACCTTTATTTGGATGATACTAACAACATGTCTATTCGATACTTTTTACAGTCTTTGGGATGTCAATTATCAGTCTATATTCCCAGATAAGTTTCGAGAAGAAAAAATTAGGCAAAAAACTATTGGAATAAGTACTGCTATTGGAATTTTCGGGATTGCTTCTGGTTTTATTTTACCTTCAATCATAATAGACCTTGAAGCTTCTACAACAGCTCAAATAAGTGATCATATTTTTAATTCTGTTTTATTTTCCATAATCGGTTTTTTCTTTGTATTTTTACTAATTCCTGGTACGCGAGAATCACCTGATATGATTAGTCGTTTTTTACATGATCGAAAGGAGAAAGAGGAAGAATCTTTCTTTCGAGAATTTGTGCAAGCACTTAAAGTGAGAAATTTTGCCGCTTGGATTGTACTGTATTTTTTCTATCAATCTGGAGTGGTTTCTTTCACGGCTAGTGTTCAATATATTGGGGATTATATTTTACCTGAAGGTCAAGGGACTACTTTAATTTTTATTGGCTTGCTCGTTGGCGCATTAATAGCTGTACCACTTTGGCAACAAATAAATAAAAAAGTAAAGAATAATCAACGTCTGATGATGATGGCTGCTATAGTAATGGCTTTTTTTATCATTCCTATTACTTTTATAGATACTCTTGAGGGTTTAACATTATTTATATTCTTAGGTGGATTGGGATTTGGCGGTTACTGGATGATAATGACCCCAGCCTTAGCTGATGTCATTGATGAGATTGTAGTTAAGACAGGCAAGCGAAATGATGGGATTTTTATGGGATTTCGTGCATTCTTCGGTAGATTTGCCTTTGCTGTTCAAGCTATCACATTTTGGGCTGTTCATGTCATAACTGAATTCAATCCTGCCGATATTACAAATCTAGCAAAATTTGGGATTCACCTGCATACTGGATTAATTCCAGCGATTTTCATGATAATAGGAGTTATTATCTTTTGGAAAATGAATACTCTTAATCCTACGAAAATCTCAGGTATCAAAAACGAACTAAAAAGTAGAGGGCTTTAATAATACGATAAATGGTGTTTATTTTGAAAGTAACAGACTATATTCCTGCTCGTTATCAACGCTTCGCTTGGTCATTTGGTAGTTTTGGTAACGCTATTATGAGTAATGTTCTAACAATTTTTGTAATTTATTTTTATCTTGATGAAGTACTTGTAAAACCAAGTGATTGGGATGCCCTTCTTGTAACGATTATAACTTTTTCTGGCAAATTAAGCGAAGGGTTGATGAACGTTCCTGTTGCACGAATTTCTGATAATATTCGTACTAGATTTGGGCGAAGAAGGCCTTTTCTCTTGCTATCTCCTTTATGGGTTATATTCTTTGTCTTGGTTTTTTCCTGTCCTTCAAGTAATATTTTCATAGTTTTACCATGGCTTTTTATTTCATTTATTGGGTTTCGATGGACAAACGCTGCTGTGATAAATCCCTATTTGGCTTTATTACCTGAAATAGCTCCAAAATTTAATGATAGGACATCTTATCAAGCTCGTAGAACTGCATTTACATTAATTGGTACAATATTAGGAGTATTAATTTTTCCTATCTTAAGAGGTTTTTTTGCTGGTATAGTAGGATCAGGTAGACAAACAGCTTTTCTTTCTACACTGCCAATTGCGTTTTTCGCGTTTTTCTGTATGCTGATCGTATACTTTGGTGTTAAAGAGAATGATCAAGCAACGCTTACTCATTTAGGAATGATTGAATCTTTCAAAAAAACATTTAGAAATAAAACTTTTTTTCCAAGCTACTTAGCCACTCTTAGTACACAAATGTTGGCTGAAGCTATGTTGTTAGCTGCAATTCCAATGGTTGCAGTGAATTATATTGGTTTGGATCCTGATGATATAATGGTATCTCTAATATCTGGTATGTTTGTTGTTACTGCTATAATCTCTGTTCCAATTATTTCCAAACTTTCTTATAAATATGGGAAAGCTCGTGTTTATTATTATTCCTGTTTATTCTTCGGTATCCTGCCTTGGCTTATGCTTTTTATTGGCCAAATTCCGTTTATAACCCCTGAAAATATTACCTCTTTTATAGAAGTCATTACCGAAGATGGTATACGCTTGCAATTAGTTACATCACCAGATTGGATGAATTTTGTACTATATCAGACACTGATAACCATAATAATTGTTGGTATTCCTGTTGGCGGAGTAATGGTTTTAGGTTATTCAGTTTTTAGCGATGTAATAGATTATGATGAAAAAATAACAGGCCAAAGAAGAGAATCAATGTATTTCGCTGCTCAGGGGGTTGTTGACTGGTTTTTTGCCGCATTAGGAGATTTAATGCTGGGTATAATACTATTTGTCTTTGGTCGTGAGTTCTATTCTTCAGAAGTAGTTACTGAGACTGGTATATTGGGAACAGGCCCTTTGGGATTACTTTTGGTTGGACCTGTTGCTGGAATTGCTTTAATTATTGGAGCCTTGTTATTCCGTAGATATCCTCTTATGGAAGGAAGAAAGGAGGAAAAATAGCTAATTTACTATTAAGTTATTTTTCAATTATTTATCGTTTTTTCTTAGCTTTTTTTCGTTTCATTCGTTCTTTAGGATCCATTAATGATGTCATATCTTCAAGCATTCCATTAAATAAGTCTATAAAGGCATCCTGCGTTTTTTCTTCTGATATTTCAACTCCACCTTCCTGAATCCTTGCAGCATGCCGAGATAATACTTCATATTCATTTGTTCCTATCCCAAAAGCAGAAGCCATTTTTAGGCAATAACGAACGGTTTCTGATAAACCATCTTCATCTTCGATTTCTTGATATAAGTCAGTTGCTTGTGTAATTAAATTAATACCTTCTTTGAAATTTTGAGTTTCAATAGCTAACTTACCTGACGTTAAAAGTAAATTACCCTCTTCTTTTTTATTTCCTGTTTCTTTAAAGTGTTTAAGAATACGTTCTCTTTCTGATTGAGCTAGTTCTTGGGTAACTGGGGATTTATACAGTTCTTCATAAATTTCTGTCATTTTAATACAGTATTGATCAAATCCAAAGGATCCATACTCTCTTAGTAAATCAGATGCTGTTTCTATTAACTTAACGCCAATTTCGGGATTTTCCTTTAATAATCCAGTTCCTATTGCGAAAAACATGTTCGAATATTCTTGAAGGTAGTTGTCGTTTTTCACTTCTGTTGAGAGCTTAAATCCCTTTTCCCCCCATTTGATAAGAGAATCATAATCTCCTATAGTTAATTGGTATCTAGCAGCTTTAAGTACTAAATCTTGAACAGTATCAATATTTCCTCCAAGTTCATTAATTTCTACCGCTCGGGTGTATAATTGATTCACCGCTGTAGGAATATTTCTTTTTGTATATATCGGTATTATATCATCAAGTATGGTACTGCTTATAGACGATAATATTGATTTAGAGTTCTCCATTGACTTACTAATTTCAGCAGCCTCGTTCCACATTGTTAATGCTAAATCTAATCTTGTATTAGCAAATAATACCGCATTTTCTTGATATAATGTTACAGCCTGTGATCGAAGATCACTTGTTTTAAGTATACTAAATAAGCTTTCAAGAATTGGCCAAGCCTCTTCGAATTTTTCATCTTTCATTTTAGGTTTCAGATTACGAGTGAGATCCATGACAACTCTTTCAGTCACTTCTTTACGTACTTCAAGTGAATGTGTTAAACGATCTAAAAACTGATCAGTTTCTCTGTATAATTCCATAGCATGGGTATAATCATCTGAAGAAACGAGAATTTCAAAAATCTGCCAGAAAAAATCTCTGAATTCATCACACTTTTTTGTCATTTCATGAAATTTCATGCTAAGCGAAGTCATTTCAAATAAAGGTTGATTTAAATTTTCGCTATATTGCTCTAATATGTGCTGATTTGTCCATGAAATTATTTCATTTAACTTTTCATGTTTTTTATCTATGGAATAGTAAGCAAGAAAAGATTTTTCTAGAAAATCTTTCACCTGAGTATAATATTCTGGGTTACTTACATTTTCTGCTAGATTTTGAGTAAAAGCTATTAGAAATTCAAAAAAAACATTTTTTCTATCAATAATTTCAGTAATTTTTTCCAGTCTAGAAACAAGAAAGAGTTTATCTGCTAAATTTGTGGTAGATAAAATTATGTCAATCAGATAATTCAGATTTCTATCTACTAGCTCTTGCAGAGGTTCATGTTCTACTGCAAATTTTGTAGAGTTTGTTATAAACTCCAATGCTTTTTCCATATTCGTTTCTATCAATAATGAACCGACTTTAAAATATAAATCCGCAGCTAGTTGAGGATTGTACTTTTTTTGAACTGTAAAGGCTTCTTCTGCTAACTCTATACCTGACTCTAATAAACCGCTATTAATACTTTTAAAAGTAGACGCCTGAAGAAATTCGCCATGAGTTTCTTGAGAAACTTTAGCCGCAACAGAAGTAGCTAATTGAATAAATTTTTCGCGTAGATCTCTAAATTTAGAATCCTGATCAAAAAGAGGATCAGATCTCTGAATAATATAATTAAGAAGAGTTTGTAGTTTATTTTTTGAATCTACAGAGGAAAAAGCCTCATATGCTTGCTCAAGAAACTCCTGTTCAATTTTAGTCTTCTCAATATTTCCTATAATTTGAGCAAATGATAAAGCAGAATCACCACCCTTTTCAGCTTCTCCAATAAAAGTGTAAATTGAGACAATAGAACTAAGATGTTTTCCAGCATCTTCATATTTACCTTCTTCGAGTAATGAGTTGTACTTTCTTTCTAAGTAAGATAGAATTTCTTTTGTATTTTCAGAACCATCTTGTAAATTCCACCAGATTTGGGCACAAAACTCAAAATAAGGTAGCGATCTAGTTTTTAGCTTCTTATCATACATTATTTGGGCATATTGAAAAAGAAAATTAGTGATTTTATCTTGTATTTCAGTGTTATTTGCTTTTTTAGCTAAATCAATACTTTTAAGGAAATATTGAAGCCCTTCGTGATTATCGAACTCAATTTGCCCTTTTTTTACCATAAGCATTCTTGAATTAATTATATTCTCACTGATATTAATTCCTCGCTCTTCTAGATATTCAAATATGGATGATTGGATTGCTTCATCTTCATATGTTAATGATGTTTCAAACGTAGTTTCAATAAGCTCAAAAAAGAGTTCTTTCTGGCCAAGCTCATCATATACTTGCGATAAGCTCCAGAGAAAAGGAGATACTGATGTGAAATTCGCCGAACTTTCAAATCCTGCTTTTGCTGAATTTTGAAGTAGATTTGCAACTTCAAATTCCTTGTTTCTCGCTTTCTCTAGGCTTTTTAATGCAAGAATTTGTGCTATCTTTAATGTAAGCTCTTTTTTAGAATAAGGTTGATTTTTTTCCTCTTGAATTGAAAAAAAGTTTAATAAATCTGATGTACTTTCTATACCTTCTTTATGACGCCCTATATCAATCAATTTTTTTATTTGCTCTAATTTTACTATCAAAATTCTCTCGAGAGCTTCTTTATCTAAACGTATCTGTTTATAGGCATTTATAGCTTCATAAAATAAGTCTAATCCTCTTTGCCACTTCTCATCCTTCCCTAACAAATGGCTAGAGGATAATAAATCTTGTCCATATGAAAAATATCTATCTCCAGCTTCCAAAGACGTTTCGAAAGCAGCATCAGCATTCCCTGTAAGCTCATAGAGATTGATAGCCCAATTTAAGACATCTATTGCTTCTTCTAATGACTTTTCAGCCTTTTGATCTCGCATTCGACCAGTAATTTCTAAAAATGTTGGAATAAGCTCATTAATTTTATCGTTATGACCTTCTTGTTCTAAAACATCGTAATAGGCTTTGCCTATGGAAAACATTAAGTGTGTATTTCCACTCTTCCTAGAGGTGAAGAATGCTTTATTATAAAGCTTAACATTCTGTTCACCTGAAGCAATTTTAGCAACCTTAAGGTAAGATCTAGCTGCTTTATCAAAATTGCCATCAGATTCATATGTTTTAGCTTTTTCAAGTTCCTTTTGTGCTTCAGACAATAAATACCCCTCTGTATCAGAATTAATACTCAGGATTTTACGTAAATAAATATGAAGTAGTTTTGAAAAATATTGCTCAATAATTCAGCGTCATAGAAGCAGTATAAAAAATTGATATATTTTTCAAGTCAATAGTTCGATTTAGAAGATAATTGTTAAAAGAAAGAAATTGTAAATCAATGGGGTTTTATACAATTGAAGATTCGAGTTCAGGTTCCTTCCAGCAGAAATTATTTTTGTGAGATCAAGAGTGAAAAAACAGGCTATCATTTGACTTTTTTCCATATTGGAAAAAAAATAAATGAATTAAGCTTTACAGAAGATCAGCTTGACCGTGAGTATTTACGTAAGCTGGCTGTGAAAGTTGGAATCGAATTCTATGCTTTAACAGGGCCTTATGATTTCGCTGATGAGATATTAAGGATTTGGCATAAACATTTCAAGAAAAAAAGTTTACTAGAAAAGCTTTTTAAAAAATGAAAAAGAATGGGAATGAATTTACTTGAATGGGTCCATTACTACTTTTATAGCTCTTTTTTCATGTATTTCTAACATACCTTTTTCCCAGTTAAGCATGTTGAATCTGTGAGTTATCACCTTCTTCAACTGATTTTGGAAGCTTTTTGCCTTTAATATCCCGCGCATAACTTGCCAAGTCTGAAACATACGACGACCAGCTATTCCATAAACACTAGCACCTTTACTTACAATTAATGTATTGATATCAAAGTCAACAGGGCCAGGGAAGAAACCTAATAATGATACACGGCCCCCATAAGTCAATGCTTCTAACCCTTGGCGCAAAGCGTGTACATTACCTGACATCTCAAGTAAAACATCCACTCCGTCTCCATCAGTGCTATCTCTGATAATTTTAGGGATTTTATCTCCTTCTTCACTAGCATTAAGAACTAAATCAGCCCCTAAATCCTTAGCCATTGTCAATCTTTGCATATTCCTTCCTCCACCACTAGCAAAAACTTGTTCTGCTCCAAACATCTTAATAACTGGAATAGTCATCAATCCTATTGGTCCACAACCAGTAATAAACACATTTTTTCCTGCTACTCCTTCATCTGAAGTTAATCCCTTGGGAAACACTGTATGGATGGCATTTCCGAGAGGATCTTGGAGAGAAGCCAAAGCAGGATCTAAATTCGTGTCATTTTTCCAGGCATTTAGTTCAGGAATTACAGCATACTCAGAAAAAATTCCATCTTTATCTACACCAAAAATTTTTGTATTCCGACAGATGTGCATACGATCACTTCGGCATTGGTAACAAGTTCCACAAGCTTCGTGACATTCCAGCGAAATCTTATCACCAACATCAATATTTCTCACATCAGTCCCTACTTCAATAACAGTTCCTCCAACTTCGTGACCAGCAACAAAAGGTATTGCTGGTGGTAACCGTTTCTGTGCCCATTGATCATAAACCCACATATGATGGTCTGTTCCACAAATTGAAGCAACATCAATTTTAATTTTCACTTGATTAGAATGAATTATCTCAGGTTCGGATATTTCTTTGATTTCAAAACCTTTCTCAGGTTTTGTTTTCATTATTGCCTGCATTATATTCACCTATTATGGTTCCGATGTCTAATTCACGAGAATATATGATATTTTCCTATCACGCAGGATGACATCAAATGTATATTTACTTCTGGTTTTTCTTTGAAAACATGTTTATTTTCGAGCTATCGATTCAGTGGTATGAATTGCTTAAGATCCTCAATTTCGCTTACTCGGAACGCACGACAGAATCTAAAAAGGAGTTGTCTAGCATGAGAATCAATTCTACCATGCCCTTTCCTGTTTTGAATTTCATTTTTAATAATTTTCTGGAGCTTTTTACCTTCAGTATCAAAATCAGTAAGGATCACAATGGTTTCTGCTTGAGATGTTTTGTCAACTAATTCATGCAAAGATAAACCTCCTCTTTCTATAATCTGACCTTTTATTCCTAATAAACGCAATATTTTAGTATCTCTTTTTCCCTCAACTATAAAAACTGAATTACTTGTTAATTTGTTACAATAATCAACAAATTCGTTAAGATTTGGCCTTAACAACCAAAAAAACCTTCAGAATTATTCTCTAGCTAAAAGCATTCCTTCAATTACAAGGGGTGGTTCTTTAACTAGTTCTGCTTCTGCAGCAGCTAATTTTTTTTCATTAGGAGCATGAACTCGAAAGATAATTTCTCCTCTTTCAACAGAATCCTTTTTTTTGAGAAAATTGATCCCTGCTTGTTTATCTGTTGGAGCTCCTGCTGCTCGTGCAGCTCTTACAATAACTTTATTGTTAATTTCAACAACCCATCCATTTTGAGGAGCAAGGTATTCATATACAGAAGATCCAATTTCAATATCTTCAGCTTTAATCTTCGGATCTGCATTTTGAGCCTCTAAAATTTCTTGGAATTTATTATATGCCTTTCCTGAATTAAGTAAGTCAAAAGCTAAATCTTGGCCTCTACCCTGAATAGCTTTTCCAGATAATTCTAACAAAATTCCTGCTAATGCTGTACTTTTACCAATTAATGATTCCGAAGCGACTTTGGGATTACTTAATGCAGTTAAAGCTTCTCGGGCTTCAAGAGCTGGCCCAATAGCATGACCAACTGGACTACTACCATATGTGATCCCACTCTCAATTCGGATTCCGAGTTGTTGACCTAATTCAGCAAAACGATGTGCAATTCGCTTTCCTTCATCAATATTAGGAACTTTCGTTCCTGGGCCACAAGGAATGTCAAGAACTAGAAATTTTACTCCCATTGCTAGTTTTTTAGAAATTATTGAAGCCATCATCATAGGTTCTGGATCGATTCCAAGAGGGAATTGTACATCACGAATGATCTTACTATCTGCAGGTACAATGTTCAAACTATCAGTCCAAGCGATTAATCCTCCTATTCGATTAGTTATATCAACCATTTCATCGATAGAGAATTCAATATCGCATCCCATCGCTTCTATAGTATCAGCTGTTCCAGATGGGCTTGTAATAGCTCTGCTGCTAGTTTTAGGTATAGTTAAACCCGCAGCAGCAACAATCGGTACAATTAGTAAAGAAACTTTGTTGCCAGGAACTCCACCTAAACTGTGTTTATCATAGATTATTTTATCTTTCCAATTCACTGTTTGTCCTGAAAAAGCAATAGCTTGTGTTAGATATTTTACTTCGGTAAGTGACCATTCTTGGAATAGTTGTGAAGTAATGAAAATAGATGATTCTAATGGTGTTAAATTTCCTAAATTAATATCATTTATTATAGTTTTAATTTCATCAATTTCATATGTTCGACCAGGTTGAGTGAGGCGTTGTTTTATAAGTGAATAACTGGGTGAAATACTCTTCGTAAGAGGTTGTAATTCAACTTCATCACCTTCTTTTGATTTTAATCTCTTAATTAAGGAATTTGATATGCCAATTTCATTTTCTTCAACTATTCCATCCATTTTAAAAACATTAGTTACTGAAATCTCACTTTGTTTGAAAGATAAGCGGAATCTGGTGTGTGGAATAATCTGTTTATTATGAATTCGAGAAATTATGACAATATCTTTTGGATCCACTGATATTTTACGGATTTTGTATTTAGGCATTCATCCCACTTAGATTTATATTTTTTCACCTTTTTACAGAGGGGAACAGGCTCTCTCGTAACTTTCTATAAAAATTTAACTCCTTAATATAAAACTACTATTCTTTTAGTTTTCCAGTTTTCCCTAAAATAAAAGGATTAAATGAGAAAGCTTGAGCTTTTAAGTTTAATATACTATTTTTAAGAAGGTTTAATCCTCTGGAGGGAGATATATTAGAACAAAAGCTAAATTCACTATCTCTACTAGCTATAGGAAGATCAGAAAGGTTTGTGTATAACTTAATAAAAAAAATTGAGAACACTTTGAAATTTGATGAATAATATAATTAAAATTCCGCATTACGATTCTTGTTTCTTCATCTTTACAACCATTTGAAAATTCTGTGCTAAAGAATCATAGAAATCAATCAAAGTTTCAAGGTCATCAGCCATTAGTGACCCACCTCTTCCAATTTCACCAACTCTTCGAAGCATTAATCTATCAGCTTCACCTAAACCTATAGCGTACAATACAACCTCTGGATGTTCCTCTACCTGTTTTCTTACAATGGGAATAGGATTTACTCCGAGACCGTTACCCTTGTTCGGATTTCCATCAGTTAAAACGATTATCATTGTTGGATTTCTTCTGCTGATGTTTGGATTCTCATCGAAATTCATTATACAGTTATATGCTTCGTTTATTGCTCCACTTAGAAAAGTTAATCCTGTACTTTCTTCAGTCTTTTTTACTACATGGTCAATAATACTCTCTATTCCTGCTTTCTTTGTCTCTCCAACACATGAAATAACTGGATTATCTTCTAGTGAAAATTGATCTACTTCTCCTGAAAATGTAATTAGCTGAATCTGTTCACCCCAACCTTTTGCTATCTTTAATGACATAAATAGCATTATTGCCATTGCAGCTGCGTCGACACGAGAGACCTTTTTTCCTTCTTCAAATCTTTCTATAAATAGAGATAATTCATTAGATTCCTCTAAACCCTTTTTAAGGCCTTCTAGAGCACCGCTTATGTTTTGTACTTTCATATCCTTTTTTGACATGCTACCAGAGACATCTAACACAAGAACCGCATTAAAACTCATTTCTGTGAACGGAACTATATTAATTTCAACTTCTCTACCAGTTGGATCTACAATTCCTATTTTCCCAGTATCAATAGGAGGTTCAGCTCCTAAAAATCTGACTGTTAAGGCTCCTATGGGACAATTTTCCCAAGCAATCTGTAAACCAGCAAATACAGGACGATTACGAAGTAAATTAGATAATTCTTCAAATTCGGTTGCTATCCAGAGAATAGCTTCTTCTACTTCTTGACCAGCTAAGGGTTCTATTCCTAATTTTATTGACTTAATTCCCGCAGCCATTTCTGCAGTTTCAACTTCAACGACATCTCCATCTGAAATATTTGCAGAGGTTAATACACTATCATCTATAGCAATTGTACCTTCTTCTACTTCATCAGATGATAATATTTGAACTGCTCCCCAATCTTCCCATTCAGTTGATATCTTCACATAATCAAATTCCTCTAGATTTTCAATCATTTCAATATTAGCAGGGTGCATATAAGCCCTACCTTCAATTTGTCCTACATTCACTACTGTTAGCTTCATTAATAACCCTCATAATCTTCATATCTTGATTAATTGCTGTTTAGAGAATTAGTTACTATGAATCTTTCTTTATTCTTTTAAATGAATTTATTCAAATTTTGTCTTTTATATATCTTATTCTTTCATTATAAAGTTAAATCAAGTCTTTCTTCATATGTTGTCTGTTGCTCTATTCCATGAACTCCAATCGGTTCAGAAATAACCTCAAGTGGTATTAATCCTTTTTCTGTTCTTATCTCAACATCGAAAAAGAGATATTCACAATTTTTTGGAGTTTTAAATTTTATATTTTCTGCAGCCACTTCATCTCCCTCATCGATTTGTCTTTTAATTTTTAATTCAGATAGCTTTTTCTTTTCTCCTGTTGGGAAACAATTAACAAATATTTCTATGATTAAAGGTGGTAAGGGTCTTATAAACTGAAAAACAAAGTCAATTTCGAATTTTGCATTAGGTATAACACCATGCCATAAATTTGGCCTTTTACTCGGATCTACAACAAAATTCCAATCTACTAAAATTTCATCCAATTGAGGAACACGTATTGTTTTAAAAGCCCTATTTTTAGAGAATCGGCCAGTAGTTACACAAGCTACAATATAAAATGGACTATGTTGATAATTAACATCAAGGTCAATACTTCTAGCTAATTCGAGATATTCCTTAGGATTTATATTAAATTTAGTCCTGTAAATTGAAATTGGTTCCGTTAACGATTGAGAAACAAGAAATACATCTAATTCTCCTTTTTCTGCTTTTTTATATTCATTAATGGCTCTATAGACGCATTCAACTGGGCCATAGTTTCCAGTTATATAGAACTCTTTTGTTTCTATTGTAATTTCATCTTTTCTCTCGAATTTAAATGAAAAATTATCTGGGAGAAGAGATTCATTCGTTGCAGTAATCGCTTCAACTTTCACAGTAATTTCACCAAATAATTCGCCTAAATTGATCGAGAAGGGAATTTTATTTACTTTTTTCCTTTCAAGCATTGCAATATCTATTGAGGTATTCACTTTTGTTACATATTCCCCAGAATTTTGTGCTGTAAATATAAAGGTAATTGGATTATTGCAAAACTTATATAATGTTTTTCTGATCTTACTAAAGCTAATTTCGATATATCCGAATATTTCGTTACCCGATACAACAGGTGGAAAAAGAGCAGCAACCTTTTTTGTAAATCTGAATGGTTTTCTTTCCTCTGCTAGATGTTCTCTAAAAAATATTTGACGTCTAGCTTCAATCTCTTTCCTTTTTGTTTTCATTACATTAGCTATCTTTGATTCAATTTTCCGATATTTTGGTTCAATTTCAATCGCAGGAGCAAAAACTTCTAAATCTTCTGTTTCCTCGAACGTAGAAATAACAGTAGGTTTAGTTATCTTATCAACCATTGGTGTTTCTTGTTTCAGCGGAATCTTTGGTGTTATAATTTCTTCATCTAGCACAATTACTTTTTTGGGAACTGGTTTTTTTGACGGAACTGGTTTCTTTGTTTTTAGAGGTTTTCTGCGTATTTCTTTAATTTCTATTGGTTTTGGTTTTGTAGGCAGTGCTTTAACAGGTACCTCAACAGCTTTTTTCTTTCTCTTCTTTTGTGGTGTTTCAATTACAACTAATTGACGTTTAGTTAAGTCATTTCTAAGGGTATGTTGAAGCTTAGTTTCCTTCTTTTCAATTTCAATTGCTTCCACATCTACAAATTCAAGAAGTGTTTCATCATCAAGAGTAAGTGGATATTTTAATTTTTTAGTATAATAAAGGTTGTTTAAATTCTTCGAAAAATCTTTTGAAGATTGATATAATGATAATAAAAATTCAGCAACCGATAATGGAGGAAAAAACTTTTTATTTCCAAGTAGAGGTATTAAGAGGTAATCTAAGAAATCGGTTCCCAGTGTTTCAAGTTCATTCTGAACAAAATAAATTAAAGAATTTGCTGAGTGCATAAGTTTGGAAGCTTTTTTTCCTGTGAGGCTATCATAATTATAATAACGAGCAAAATCGGGATGTAAATCATTATCTGGAGTAAATTGTGCAAGAAATCCAAACTGAATCGCTTTTCTTCTGTTTTCAAAAAGAATTTGAGCTGAAACATTATGAATTTCCTTTTTTTCTCCTACTAAATTCTTTGCCTTTTGGGCTATTGCTTGTATCAGAAGGACAATTGCTAGCCGATTCTCGAACCATGGCTGAGCATCAAAGAATCTAAGTTCTATTGTTGAGTAATCTGTATAAGGAAACATATCAACCATACGATGATCTGGAGGAGCTTTTTTTACAAGTCTTGAAAAATCTTCTCCATCCATTAAATCATCGATAGGAGGTAAATATTGAGGTATATTGGGTCCCATTTGGCCAGTATTATTTAATAATCTGTAGGAATGAATACATCGGCCAATGATTTGTTTCTTTCCATTATTTTCTTTAATAATGACTTTTGCGCTAGGTGATTGATCCAAAAATGGTGAAGTTGATGAAAAAGCGATAAGATGTGGAATGAAATTACGTATTAAATTATATACAGGAGCTCTAAAAAAGGAAGGAATACCAATATGATGATGCTCTCCACATGTGAGACCAGATCGAACTCTTTTCTCCATTGGGTTAAGTCCCATTGGTAATAAAGCTACATCTTTTTTTGAAAGACCATAGAGAGCAGCATCATATAATGTATCTATCCAAAAGGCTAATTCCTCAAGAAATTCACAAGGAGGAGTGACTAGTTCTAGTAACCATGTGATTTGCGAAATATTAGGATCAGGGCCAAAAGAATTAACTTTAATCGTCTTTTTTCCTAGTTTGTAGTGAACAAAAACGAATGATAAACGTTTTTCCCTCTTTTCTTCCTCTTTTACTTCAATTTTCACAATTTTGTTTGCGATGATTTTTGGTGTTTTTTTATCCTTCTTTATACGATTTAAGTATTCTGCAGCGCCCTGAAACATTTCTTCCCATACGTTTAACAACTCATTTCCGACCAAAACTTCTCCTGTTTCTCGTGAGACTAGGTGGTTTTCTATTTCAATCCCATGTGTAAAAAATAGTTCAGTTTGAGGTAAGTAATTTCTTTCAGCTATTTGTTTCACCAGCTTTCAAGTAATGATTTTACAGTCAATTGTTGAGGGGATAGTTTTTCTTTTATTGAGAAGAACTGCTTTACGTTAGTTAATTCTTTCATGGTTGGATTATAATCCTGTTTAGAGTCATTGGGAAACGTGGTTAAAGTAATTGTTGAATCTTTCCCTTGATTTGAGATAATATAAGACATTTTTCGATAATTATTTCCAAGCGTTAATACCTGAATTGTTCCATCATATTCAGAAAATTTTGCTATGTCTATAGCTGCAATATTATTCTTTTGGCTCAAATACTTCCTTAAAACATGATTAAAAACACTTAAGTCTCCTATTATCTGTTTTTCTTTATTTTCTTTTTGAAATTCAGAGATTTGTTCGTTATGGTTTACTTTGCACGTGTTCCATGATTTAGGGATAATTCTCAGAGCATTTCCTCCAAGTATTTTTGCTGCTGCCTCTAATGGTTCTATATCACTTTCGTGAGCTTCAAGAAGATCTTTGAATCTTACTGAGAGTAAAAATGTGATGAAATCTGCCGCTTGCAATACACCAAAGTAATTGGAATCTGTGCCAAATAAAACCTTATTCTCCCATTTTTCTACTTCTATAACATTCTTGAAGAATATATCTACGTCCTTTCCCCTCATTCCTGATGTTTCAGCGTATATTTCATTCTTACCTATACATTCAAAAATTTCTTTTGAGGAATAGTCAAATGCGGTATGCCCGAGAATCACATTTATCGGATAAAGGCTTTCTGAACGAACTTCCTCAGAAATCGATGTAATATCAAGAGCTATTCCTTTATTAGGTACATCAAAAATGACGGGAATAGATAATTCTCCTGCAGTCTGTAAAACTTTTTTACACAAATCTGATAATATTTTATCAATCCATCCTTGAGATAAAGGATGTAATTTTAAACCTCTCATCCCTTTACAAACTGAATTCCTCACTTCTTTATATGCACCTTCATCAGTTACATCACATCTACAAAATGGAATAAAACGAAAACAATTAGTCAAAGATTGTAATTGATGACGAACAAATTGATTACTTTTAACAAATTTCGGTTTAGTTTGTTTATGAAAAATATCATTAAAGGGAAAGCTTATTATTTGATCTACTATCCATCCCCTAGATCTCTTCCCGTTTAAATCCAATATTTGTTTAACTATAGGATATAATGGTCTTGAGAACTCTTCTACTGATGGTAAACTAATGTAATAATCATCTGGATTCTGAGTAATCCGTTTATGTATCTCGTATTGTAATTTTTCATAAAGCAGGATAATATCATTTGGCATATTTACTCGTTGCGATGATCCTTTAGTTGTCTCAATCTTAACGCGGCCTATATGTGTATGAAAATCAACTAAAGGTAAATAATATGCTTTTCCTTGGCTATCTAAGGTTACAATCAAGCTATTTTCACGTCATTTTCTTTTTATATTGAGAAAATTTATGCATAACTTAATTTATTTTCTTAAGATATGATTAAATAACACTCTGTGCTTATTTGTTAAAATTTGTAAGGATATAATGGTTATATATTGATTAATCTTTTATTTCTATAATATAAAATTAACTCAAATACATCATCTTATTTATTTAGATAGGTTTTGGTGAGTTTACTAGTTTTCGATTTTTCGAATTATGTTCATATATTTTACGTTATCATTCATTATTCCATGTCTTTTATAAAAAATGAGTTTAATCTTTTTTTTATTAGAACCTAATTCTATGGAGAATACTTACAACATGAATAGACAGACTCAGTAAAGTTTTCGTACTCTAATTCCCCCCAATTTCCAAAAGGAGATTCTTCCATCATCGTCTCCAGATATAAGACCATTGGGATGATGTAGAAGTTTTCGTATAAGAGGGTCATTGAATTCACAGAAAAAAGTCTTCTTATTTTCTTTCAAATTGATTGAAGATAATCCATATGATCCTGCTCCTATTAACCATCCCCTTATCTCTACTAAGTTTGATGCAATACCACGCATGAATGGTCCTTGCCATGATTGCGAGCGTTTTATGGCTCCTGTAGTTGGGTTCAAACAGAAATATTGTCCTATCTCATTGATTAAGTGGATTCCTTTCTCATTTTCTACTAATCCGTAAAAAACTCGATCTCCTAAACGTTTTTGCCAAATTACGTCTCCTTCTAATGATAATCCCGCAATTTCTCCTATATGACTCAAACAATAAATAATATTTAGTCCCTGCTCTATGCGGGCGATCCCATTGGAAAAGAGAATCTTTGACGCAATTATTTTCTCCTGTTTTAAATCCCAGATTTCAAGAATTCCATCCTTCAATCCTAGAAAAGCAGTGTTATTTACAATAAAGAGTGCAGTTAATGTTGTATGTAGGGATTTTCTCCAAAGAATAATAGGCGTAAATTCCCAATCAATCTTAACTAGATAGTAATTAAAAGATTCTGTTAAGGAGGAGGTTTCTCTTTGCGATAAATACATGATTTTATCGTTTAAAACCCATCCTACAGCACCATATTCAAAATTTAATGTTTTATTTAGAATAAATTTCCCATTTTCTTTTAAAGAAAATCCTCCAATCTGATATAGGCCAAAAAAATAGCCATGATTGGGAGTACTCATAAAAAAATCAAGAATATAGCCAGCTTTAGTTAAAACAGCTGTTGATCGTTGAATTAAATCAATTGTGATTTGATATTTGTCTCCAGTAGCCTTTTCAATAGCTTTAAATTGATTAAACTTTACTTTTGTGAACTCTTTCATTTGTTTTTCAAATTTTAATACATGAAGTACTCGCTGAGTGAGTAGATCATATAGTTCAACTCTTGTTTCAGAAAACTGAACTTCAAATAGATATTCTGGTATCTGAAATCTTACTGGTTTCATCTTTTCCCCTTAGAATTATTTCTATCGATACTCCGAGGTTTTCCAAAACGAGTAATTAGGAAAACATTATTTCTATATAACACACAATCCTTAAACTAACTTATATAAGCTAATAAAAAATAGCTTAGCTCGTTCTACTAAGATTATCCATGGATTTTTATCAGAATTAAAGTTTTTTGTAAGTAAAGATGGAAGAATACTATTATCAACAGAGAAAAATCTTATTAGAAGAGCTAGTATTGGTAGAATAAAGATACCAAAAGTTGAAAGTTTATAATACTTAGTTTTTCCTATTGTTTCTTCATGAATTAAGGGAGTTAATCTATTGATATTACTGCCAATTGCACTTTCAAAGTGGCTTTCAATTTCAGTTCGAGAAACACCAGCGTTTAAATGTAAATAATCCCAAATAAGTTCTTCGAAGATTTTAAATGAATTGAATCCGCCTTTTCCACTAAATATCTTTGGAATATTCATTGGAACAGGTTTACCTTGACGTAATTTGCTTGGATCTGTCCCCTCCCTCAAAGCTTTCAGTATTTTATTTGTCTGCTTATCAGATTTTAAAGCAGAATTAGCGATATATCTAGAAAGTTTAAATTCGCTATCCCCAGCCATATACGACGTAAACTGCAATTTATCCAACTTAATTTCATGGGGATTATTAACAAGAAAAATTATGACATATAATAATGAAATTTCTCCAAGAGGAGAGATTTGGTGAAAAGATACCTTTGTTGAACTAATCATTCGTTCTCTCTCTCGTTCGATCAGTTTGCTATTCACTAATGTAGTAATAAGTCCTCTTACTTTTGAAGCAGTTGGTTGAGTATCTTTACCAACAAGAACAGAATATATATCAGTAATGCCTTGAATTGTATTTTGATCAGCCTTTTGGCCCAAGTATACCGCCATTAAACACAGAGCTCTATCAGGGTTTTCTAGCACTTTTAAGGTTTCAACTAGTTGATTTAAGGGGTCTTCATCACTCATAATATTATAACCTTTTATCCTTGTCCATCCCAGACATCGAAAGCAGAGCTATCAGCGTTAAACTCACATAAACTTAATATCCCAGTTAAACAGTTCTGTTTATATTTATCAAATTCTTTATCTGCAGATTTCAAGGCAACTGTTGGGAAGATATCTTTAATGAGTTTTTTCTGTTCATCAATAAAAAAGGAACTAATCTTACTTTGAAACTCATCAAAATTATTCGAGGCAAGATCATACTTATTTAGATAAACAGCAACTTGTTTCGTAGGAATTTCGAATTGACGATAGAACTCAAGCTGGGTGTTAATATCCTCATTTAAATCAAACATACAAAGAAATCGATTAGCATTTCGCAAAACAAAAACTCGGTAATAATCAACAACAGGATTACGATGTCCTCCAGTACCATATAGAACATGAATAAACCCCTTATAAGTGAAACGAATAAAATCAACAGTTTGGGTTGTATACATCTCTGGTCCCCCAGGTGCCCCCGTAAGAATCTTTTCATCAACAGAAGTCAAAGAATTCATGAAATGGACAAATACTGAGGTTTTGCCACAATTCATATTTCCTAAAATTCCGACATTAACCATTAAAGCCAGCTCTCTTATTTATTTCTCATGCAAAAATTATTATTTTAAAATTTAGATATAAATCATTGTATGATCTTTAAAAAAATGAAAAGGCATACCTGTTTAATAGTGTTAAATATTTCATTTGGAGCAGTTTTTTTAATCGATTAAACAATATCGTTGCTAAAACTCGTGAATACTCTCTTAACGAAGATTTAATTGTATTAATTGATATTTGTGATACAAGAATGAGAATTTAAACGAATCTCTTAAGGCAATATATTGGAGATAGGTATAAGTAACTTTCAAAAGAAAGAGAATTATCAGATATTATTGAAGAGGGTTCTATTATCCTTTCTAAAATCAAATACGTTCTTTACGTACATTGTATTAAGCGTAAAGGTTATCATGAGCTCAAATCTTCAACAGATGATGCATATCGAGATATGTAATTCATTTTTACTCTATTTTTACCTTTTTCCCCTTAACTTTTACCCCTCTATATGATAAACCGTTTTTATCTAGAAAGATAGTAACTGCATTTGATAATTTCTTTTCTATAATATCATTATAAGGTTTTATCCCAATAATCCTAATTTCACAGACGTTTTCTATATTAGCCATTGAATTTACTCCTTCAAGTTAATTTGTTACCTTTTATGTAAATGTGATTAATAATTCTTGTTATATTAACCCAATATTTTCACTAATCATAAGTCATCCTACCCTGAACATCGTATCGTCACACGCAAACAGAAACAATCCATTTAGGCAAGTCATAGCTGGCTGGTATGCATCTATTCAGTTAAGCAATTTCGTTGAATCAACACTAACAATATTCTAACGGTCAAAAAAGAGATGAAACGCTTCTTAATTACTATATCATAGTTACATTTCTTGATGTATATCATTCACATGGAAACTTAAATATTATAAAAAAATATATCCGATCTAATTAAGTTCGAACGATCTAAAAATTTAATTAGTTTATTAAGTAAATTGGATAATAAACCCTTATTATTGTTTAAAAGCTAAAATAGGTGTAAAATGTGACTGATCCAGAATTTTTCTTAGGACAATTGGAAGAAGAACCTTTTAAACTCCCGAGTACAACCTTTTTAACTCATGCTGCTGTTCTTGGAGCTAGTGGATCTGGAAAAACTGTAATGTGCAAATCCATTGTTGAAGAAGCCGTTCGAAATGATATTCCAGTAATTGCTGTTGATCCTAAAGGAGATATCGGAGCACTTGGTATAGGACTTGGAGATTTCGGTGATCCAGAAAAAATAATAGATCATGCTATAGTAGAGGCTGAGGATAGAGGAGGAGGAGACCCGAATAAAATAGCAGTTAATTGGTTGGAATTATATCAAGAAAAACTCGAAGATTCCTTTGGATCAGATTTTAAAGAAATTGAAGAGGATTTTTCAAAGAAAGTTGCTGTAATTCTAATTACACCTAAAAATTCTGCTGGAATTCAAATATCCCTGACTCCAACGTTCGAAAAACCTTCCAATTATGAAGAATTAATGGTTGAGTCGCCTGATGCATTATTAAGTTCATTAGATTTAAAAATCCAACTATTACTTTCTCGATGTGGAATAGGAACCTCATCTTCGACAGATAATCGAGTAATATTTCTAAATAATACTATACGTCATTTATGGGAGGAGAACGTCAAAAATGTCGAACTAGCTACACTTATAGAAAAAATCGAAGAACCTCCATTTGAGAAAGTAGGTTCTTTAGCTGTTGATAAATTCATATCCAAAAATAAAAGGTCTGAATTAGCTAGAAATATCAACGCACTTATGGTTCGAGCGATACCAGGTGTTGAACTAAATTTTGATAAATTAATCGAATTAGCTAAAAAAGCTAAAAAGTCCCCAATTATTGTTTTTGATTTAAGAAAGATAACAGATAACGACGAAAAAAACACATTCGTTGCTGAAATTCTAGGTGAAGTCCAACGCTGGGCTTGGTCAAAAGGAGGAACGAGTCGGCTTAGAGCAATATTATACTTTGATGAACTATATGGGTTTATGCCAGCTGGTTCCTTTAGTCCTCCATCGAAAACAGCTTTATTAATTCTACTAAAACAAGCTCGTGCAGCTGGTCTTGGATGTATTTTAGCTACTCAAAATCCTGGAGATCTTGACTATAGAGGCTTATCAAACATTGCAACATGGATTCTAGGACGACTTGCAACTAATCAAGATATAGCAAAAGTTCAAGGGGCACTCAAACCTGTATTTGAGGGAGCTGGAGGTTCAGAGGAAGAATTTAGAAAATTAATGAGTCAAATTCGAGCTTTAAAACCAGGCAACTTCATTGCTTATAATCCTAGATATGGTGTTAATCGAATTAAAACTAGATGGCTTCTTAGTTTGCATAAAGGGCCTCTTACTGATGAAGAAATTAAGATCCTCACTCTCAAACCTCCAAAAAAAGAGAAAAGGAAAGAAGCTACAAAAGCTGAGGCAGTTGAAAAGGTAGAAGAGAAAGAATATCCATTAAGCATTAAGAAACCAGCAATTGGAAAAATAACTGAAAGATTCCTATCACCGAAGATTCCAATAGAAGGAAAACGCTTAATCCAAACGATATTTCAACGTATGAATATCAACGGTGATCCAATTCTAGATGGTTTTAAAGTCGTTTTAGGAGACTCTGATCATTTTTATTCTCCTATTTATTTTTCTAAAACGATTATATCAATAAAACGAACTATTAAAGAGGGAATTATCGAATTTCCAATAGAGATTGCTGAGGAAATGCCTAGAACATTTGATTTAAGCCAAAGAGAAATAAGATGGGACTCAACAGTAATTGAAGGAATACATGCTTCGTCTCTTCCGCCAAATGATCTTTCTATTCAACCTTTAGAGGGATGGAAGTTCTATAAAATTGATAAAGAAATAATTCCTAAATTACCTGATAATTTAATTTGGTATTTCACTCAACAACCTTTCCCTGAAGCAGCGAATATCTATCATCAAAGACTGAGAGAGTTCGAAAGAGAAGAAATTGGAAAATTAGCTGGTGAAAAGGTATCAAAGGGTTTAACAAAAATATCTCACCAAATTAGCTCGATTGAAGAAAAAATGGAAGCTGAAAACCAAAAATTAGATGAAACAATACGTCGCCTTGAAACACTTCAGGGTGAAAAACGAGCTCGTGAAGCTGAATATAAATCAACAAGGGCTCTTGAGCGTTCTATTGAATCGAGTGAAAATAAAATCTCAAAGCATGAGGAACGAATTAAAGATCTAAAATTTCAACACAAAGCTACAGAAACAGAGCGTCAAAAGCTACTGGAGGAACAGAAGGAGACTTATGAAGATTTTCATAAAGCAATCGAAACTTTGAAATTAAAAGGTGTTCCATCTGATCTGTATCGTCCAGGAAAAGCTGATGTTAAAATTACTGAAAAAGCAGTCTACTGGATTCCGCGTTTATTAATACCTGTTACAATAATTGTTCCTGATACCGAAATAGAAGAGCTAATTATTTTGAATTTAAATCTATATAATGGTAATGCAGAGATTCAATGTACAGGTTGTGGACCGCAGATTAGTACAGAAGATTATTACCAAATATTGTTAGTTTCAGAAATATCCCCTCCAACGTTCATTTGCTCTGTTTGTGCCAAAACTCTTTGTAGTGAACATGTCACGTTCTGTAAGGAATGTGGAAAAAAAGCTTGCCCTGATCATTCTATGGAGTGTTCGGTTTGTCAAACAGCTCTCTGTTATTCTTGTGCAGCTCTTTCTGAAACTGGTGAATTTCTCTGTTCAGAGCATTCTTGGACTTGTATAGTCTGTAATCGTTCTTTCAGTGATAATATATCATATAAGATGGGTAAAATTGAACAAAAACCAGTATGTGAGGAGTGTGAGGATGGATATCTATTTACATGTGAACAGTGTGGACAAATCAATGCTAAGGAATATATAAGATTATGTGAAGGTTGTAGCAGGGCTTTTTGTCCTGATCATTTATCTTCGTGTAAGAAATGTAGTACTTTAGTATGTCATGAATGCGGTAGAGTGAAAGTTAAGATTAAGAACGAAGAAGTAGTGGCCAGATGTATTATTTGTTCCTAGCTTATTGCTAGTCTCCTCTATCCTTTTCATGTCTTATTATATTTAGAAAAATAATTCAATACAAGTTTTGAATCTATTTCAGAGGATAGATTAATGATCAGAGAACTAAAGAATTTTCTATTAATTATTCGTGATTTAATCATTCTTTCACGCCCCGAATGGGGATTTATTTTCTCTGGAGTAGCCTTTATGTTGAGTCTTTTTTATTTACTACCCCTAAAGTCATTAATTATAGGTTGGATTTCAATTTATGCATTTTCTTGTGGCCATTTTGCTGTTAATGGTCTTTTTGATAAGAAATCAGACGTTATCAATCCTAGACGTTTTTCTCTTCGAAATCCATTATCATATTCGACTCTATTGACCTCACGTATAATATATCTATGGGTAGCATTAGTTTGGCTTATTTTGATACCACTTAATTTAACTTTCATTCCTTTTACTACTAACTCCCTTAAAGTACCAATTGCATTATTTTTATTTATTTTAGCAACTTGTTCTTCGATACTTTACTCGGTACCACCTTTTCGACTGAAATCAAAACCGTTTGTTGATATGATAATAACATTAGTCATTGCAGGATTTTGTTTTCCTATATATATTGGATTATTAGGACCGAATGTAATTGTTAATGAGAGATTATTATTTTATGGAATGACTTTAAGTTTATTATTAGTCATTGGTCTTCATTGGCCTACAATCTTAACAGATTTAGAAACTGATATTCAAAATGGAGAAAATACTACGGCAGTTTACTTAGGTCGAATAAACGCATCTTATTTGACATCATTTGGGATTTTCCTAAGAATAACGGGATTTGCCATTCTAAATATCGCATTAATGAAAGAAGGTCTATTGATGATAAATATTCTTCCCTTTATTTTAGGAATAGTAGAAGGATTTCTAGCAATAAATTTAGTGTGGAGAAAGAATCAAAGTTCAGTTGAATTACTTTGGAAAACGGTTATTATTACCTCAATAATTGGAGGAATAATTTTTGGATTTCTCTATACTCCACAGTCATAGATATAAACCGAGTAAAGAAGAATCAATAAGATTATTTCAAGTCTTCAATGAATTCAATGAAATTTAAGTAAGGAATCGCAGTCCAACTTTCAGCTATAGTAGCACCAGTTGCACGTGAGAGAAGCGATACTTTAGCTGCATCAACCTCATTATCAGCTTCAAAGATGTCTAAAAAGTCATAAGGTCCTAAAATTGCGTAATGGGCAATCCACTTGATATTAGGTACTTTTTTTTTCACTAATTTGTACCATTTCTCTCCTTGCTCCTTACGATTTTCTATATCTATATTTTCAAACTTTGTTGCAAGAATGTACATAGGTGACATAGATCAATCCTTATCTATAGAATAAAAAAATATTTCGCTTACTAGGCAAGCACTTTTTAATTCTCTAGATAATTAACAATAAAATCTGGAATGTAGATATGGAAGCCTTTTTAATGCCACCTAAAAATAAAATTATAGGAACTCTGAGTCAAAAAGAGTTAGTAAAGCTTTATTCTGATTATGTTTCACAACCAAAGGCAAATTTTTTTGATAATTTAGGACTAGGAGTTATTCAAGGAATACGAGAAGGAATCAGAATAAAGATGCTTGAAGGAGTTTCTGAAGGAGAACCACCACTGGATTTAATTGACTGTCATACAAGTGGAGGGGTTTTTAACCTTGGACATCACCATCCCGAAATAGATAAGGCTTTAAAAGAAGGTATTGATAAAGGTCTTGATATTGGAGATCATCATCTACTTAGCGAACAAAGAGCTTTATTAGCTCGGCAAATGGCGAATCTATTTCCAGGAAAAATATCAAAAACCATGTTTTCTGTAGGGGGTGGGGAAGCTATTGATTTAGCAATTAAATTATCAAGAGCTTTCACTAAACGAAGAAAAATTATTTCTGCAAAAAGGGCTTATCATGGTGTAACCGGATTTGCTCTTGGTGCGTGTGCATCAAGCTTTAGAGATCCATTTTTTTGGGATTCACCTGACTTTATCAAAGTTCCATTCGGCCAAATAGACGAATTAAAGAAAGTGATTGACGAAAGTACCGCCTGTGTTTTATTTGAAACAATTCCCGCTACAGGGGGAATCCTTATTCCTAATGAAGGATATTTTACTGAAGTTAGAGAATTATGTGACCAATATGGAGCTTTAATGATTGCAGATGAAGTACAAGCTGGATTAGGTCGTACAGGAAAGTTATGGGGAATATATGGGGGTTTATATCCACAAGAGAAGGTCATTCCAGATATCTTTGTATTAGCTAAAGGAATGAGCTCTGGGGTATATCCAATGGCCACAACAAGTTATAAACCAGAGATTGAACAGGTTTTTGAAGAAGATCCGTTTTTACATATTTCAACAACTGGAGGGTCAGAACTAGGATGTTATGTAACCAGAAAAATGCTTGAAATCATCTCAACACCTTCCTTTCTAGAAAATGTACAAACTATGGGGAGTTACTTTGCGAAAGGTTTGTCTAAATTAAAAGAGAATTATGATAAAATAGTTGAAGTAAGAGGCCGTGGTTTGATGTGGGGGATTGAATTCGAGGATGAATTTACTTCTCTTTATTTTGTGTTAAATTCAATTAAGAAAGGGATTTTTTGTGATTATTGTGGAAACTATAAAAAGACAAGTAAGTTTCTTCCACCATTGATTGTAACTAAGGAGGATATAGAGGAGATACTTGATCGAATTGATAACGCATTAACAGCATTTTAAGTTCTAGTTATGTTAACATCATTGAATAAAATTTAATTTTCGAATCTTGTAAAAATGGTAAATTCTTTAACATAAGAGCCTTAAAGAGTAAGATTTCTTTCATAAAAACCTCTGAAAACAAATCTATGTTATTAATGAGATTTAAGATTAATGGTTAATGGCTTTGTATTTTTGATTGTTTCATACAGATCAATAATTCTTTGAACTTCTATCTCTGGGCCAGAAATTTCAAATATTGTTGCACCAGCCCCATTATATACTCCACCAGCCCCAATTGGATAAACTTCTACCATAGAAATGGTTTCAAAAGCTTCAATCTCAGAGAAGATTTCACCTCCAATTATTGGAAATAATGCGACAGGTAATCCACGGACATAATCAATAGCTTTTTGACCACCCAAATTTGGTGCAATGTCGGTAATAGGAAATGGCACCATTTTTTCTATTGATATCGGTACTATGATTTTGATACCTCTTGATATAGCTGTCGAATAAACAATTCCGATAGTGCCTCCAGTCGGATGTGCACAAAGAACTCCTGCAACCCAATCGGATCCAAGAGCATTACCTCCTTTAATTATTAGATCACAATTTTCTATAACTTTGTTTATAGATTCAAACCGAGGTACTCCATTATAAAAAGCTAATTCAGGGGTTCGTGTCTCTGGGTCACTAATCCACAAAGATCCATCGACAATCCCAGCACAATAATTATTTAGATCAATATCAAAATCAGAATTTCCAGTGATGTTTAACATTTCTTTAATGATGAATGCATTTGTAATTCCTCTTCCAATACCAATTATTCCATCCTCAAGTGATTTCATAACTTGTGGATGTTTTACGACAGTTTTTGCAATAAATGCTCGACTTTCCCAATGATTAAAAACAAGTTGGCATCTCAAATTAATCACCAAATTTAATTTTTGTTTTAATGTTAACATCGTTTATAATTTTTATCTGTAATAAGGATTTGTTTGTCTCAGGTAATGAAGAAACTGTGTGATGTCTGTTTCTGAAGATCAAATATCTAATAAAAGTCCTAAAAATTAAGAAACAAGAGAAGATGAAAAAATGAAATACATTACGTTAGGAAAAACAGGTCTACAGGTAAGTCGTATTTGTCTAGGCATGATGTCCTTTGGAAATCCAGATATTTCAAAATGGACATTAAATTTAGATGATTCTCGCCCAATAATAGAGAAAGCACTTGATTTAGGGATTAATTTTTTCGATACAGCTAATGTCTATTCAGCAGGTAGATCAGAAGAAATCACAGGTGAATTATTAAAGGAATATAGAGATGAAGTAGTAATAGCAACCAAGGTTTTTTTTCCTTTGCAAGGTTTTAAGCTAAGCCCAACCCCCAAACCGAATACAAGCGGACTCTCTAGATATCACATTAGACGTGCTGTTAAAGATTCACTGAATAGACTCCAAACTGAATATATTG
Source organism: Candidatus Hodarchaeota archaeon (assembly GCA_048886525.1). Classification (GTDB taxonomy): domain Archaea; phylum Asgardarchaeota; class Heimdallarchaeia; order Hodarchaeales; family Hodarchaeaceae; genus Hodarchaeum. Next base: position 38,422 of record JBHLKP010000006.1, read on the forward strand.
ATTTATATCAAATTCACAGACTTGATCCTAATATTCCTATTGAGGAAGTTTTACGCTCTCTCAATCAGTTAATCCAACATGGAATGGTTCTTCATATCGGAGCAAGTTCAATGTTTGCATGGCAATTTGCTAAGAGCTTATGGGAAGCTGATAAACATTCATTAGAACCTTTTCGTACTATGCAGAATCATTATAATCTGGTATATCGTGAAGAAGAACGAGAAATGATACCTTTGTGTCAGGATCAAAAAATAGGAGTTATATCTTGGAGTCCATTGGGCCGAGGATTTCTATCAGGGAAATATCAACGAGATAAAGATATTGAAACGAAGAGAAGTAAGTATGACTCATATCTCAAAAATCGGTACTTTAAATCTGAAGATTTCGACGTAGTTGACGTTGTAAGGGAGATAGCGCATGAAAAAGATGTAAATCCTTCTCAAATTGCACTAGCATGGCTATTCTCTAAAGATTATATTTCAGCACCTATTTTAGGAGCAACTAAAATAGATCATATTGAAGAGGCTGTAGAAGCCTTAGAGATTCATTTATCGAAAGAAGAGATAGAAAGACTTGAGAGACCATACAAGCCTCATCCTATTCTTGGACATTCTTAGAAGCATACCTCTATTAAATTGACCCAGTTTCTTTAAGAGAAATAAAACTCATAGATTAGTTGAAAAAAAGAAAAAGGGAAATGAAGAGTTAATCTAGCTCTTCTAATCCGAAACTAAATCCATTCACTATCTTTTCTGGGTCATATTTTTCAATGATAGATATAAATTCGTCATCATCACCAGCTGCAAAAATAGCGAGCAGTTTATCAATCCCATAATTCGTATGAACACATTCTTTTGCTAGAGCTATTAGAAGAGGCTCAAAAGCTGATTCATTTCCCTTGATAAATGAGTGAAAACGCATTATAAGACTTTCCTTATCCCCATCGTTTGGTAATTTGTAGATTAAAGGTGCTGAAGCCATAACTAGTTCATCATCTTTGAATACAATGATGGTATGACCATCTTTCAACACTCTATCCTTAAAATAACTCACAATGTCATTGTCGCTTGAAAATTGACCAGTATATCTTCCATCAGCTTTCAAAAGATTAACTAGTGAATCTAAGTCATCATTGGTTGCTAATCTTGTTGTATATTCACTTTCTGAATATTTGGAATTACCGATTTTCTTAATATCTAGATTAAATCTATAAGTTTTTAATTTAACCTGCAAATCTTTCATTTTAAAGAAATCGAGTACTTTATTTTGCTGAATAGAAGCGTTCATTCTAATTTTGAATTCGTTTGCTTTTTCTCTTTGCTTTATATAATCAAGCATTTCATCAAATAGTTTATGTTGTACTTTTTCAGGACAACTAGAGATTGCCCATGGATATCCAAGATGAGTTTCTTTGATTTGAGTGTAGTCACGAGCTTGTATATAAGCAAGGAGTTCTCCTTCTTCTGAAAAAGCATATCGGACGGTTTTTGGATCTATTTCCTCACGTTTATATCTCTCAATGATCTGTTCTGCGGTAACAGGTTGAGGCCCAGGGTTATTTTCATTATAGATTTTAGCTTGTTTTTCTTCAAATCCTTTGTTATCTTCCCAATATTTATATTCAACTTTCATTTCCATTTCACCACTATTTAAGCTTGTGTTACCTCCCCGTAGTAAGTATTACTCACAATCATCCATTTATCATCAATTTTTAATAAATGATAATAATCTACATAATCTATCAGACCAGTAGGAAATTTAACTTTGAGCAATGCTTTTACCATTGCGATATTTTTTGATAAATCGATTTTTTCAATAGAACCACATACTTTCCTATCATTTGGATTTTTAAGACTATTTTTTATATTAATACAATAATTTTTCCAACGATTTGCATTTTTGATATAGAATTTTCCATTTGTTGAGTGCATGTACGATTTTGCTTCTGGATGAAAGACTTCATAGATCCTTTCATGATCTAATTCATCAAGTCCTTTGAAAAAGGTTTTTATAGCTTTTTTTACAGCAATTAGATCAGCATTGTCATTTGTCTCCACTAAAATATCACCTTTGAACTAAATAATCCATCAAATATATTCTCAAAATAATGAGAACTAATTCTCAAAATGAATTTATATATGATATCATTGCGGCAAGAATAGTTCAAAATAATAATTATCCTTATATATATAAACACAAAACCAAGAGCATTGTTATTTGGGAAAAAAAATGCCAGACCTAGAATACCAAGACGCAATAACATATGAACAACCCTTAAGGAAGGAAATAACAGAGGATCAAATACAAGTTTTTAAGGATAAGAATCTATATCTTGTTTTAGATTTTCTTAGAACAAATAATCAACCTATGACTGTTGAGGATCTGGAGATGAATTTTAAGAAAATTGGGGACAAAAAGTCTAATAAAAGTATCTACCGTTATTTAAAAAAATTAGAAGATGAAAAACTAGTAGTTCAAGCTGGAAAACGAGTTTATACAATAAAAAATAAGTTAAAAACTCAAACTTTGTATATGAGATCTGCAAAAATCTTCTTTCCAGTTGCTAAACCAAGAGATGATTGTTTTTCTAGTAATGAGGATCAAACCCAAAAAATGATTGAAGCAATTGGATTACTGCTTAGTAAAAAATTAAATGGACGATTAATATCTACTGAATGCCTTACAAGGCTAATCAAGAAAATTCAACAGATGCAAAATGATCTTACAATAAACTTGATTGATGATGCTGAAGAAGAAATTGCCGAAAAAATTAAAACACTTGACTGGAAACATACACAAAGTCTCCTTGCGATTGTAAGTTTATTAACACTTTTAAGCGAAGAGAAGGTCCTTTATAATGACCTTTCTTCTTGTTTTGAATAAGTAAAATTGTTATTTGTGGTTTTTATCATGGTTTTTAACTTTGGAATCAGGCCTTTCGAATTTATAGACTTCATTAAAATGATAGAAGAAGGAAATCTTAACATAAGTAAAGTAAACTATTTAGATGTTGTTTCTTCAAGTTTTTTAAACAATGAAATTTCATTTCACCATTTTGAAATAACTTGCGATTTAGCTTATGTTATCCCTGGATTCTTTAATGAAGATTTAATTGTTCAGATTAATGAGTTTAAACTGAAAAAGAACTATTCTTGTAGCGTTCATTTGCCATTATGGGGAATTGAATTGGCCTCACCTAATAAATATATAAGAAAGGCATCCATTGATTGCATAATAGATGCAATAAAGCTGACAAAGCCTTTGAACCCTATTTGTTGGGTAATCCATGCCACTGGTGCTCTAGTTTCTGAATTCACACAAATTAATATTCCAAAAATTGGTAAAACATTCATGAATAGACGATTTGCCTCTATTGCTCAAAATAGCCTTCTAGAGATTATAGAAAAAACAAATATTGACACCCGTAAGTTAGCAGTTGAGAATGTTGAGTTTCCATTTAGATTGATGGAAGATTGTATAAATAACCTTGATTTAAGTATATGTCTCGATACTGGTCATATTCTTGCAGGGTATTCTGGAGATTGGGACATTTTAGAATTTGTAGAAAATTACTATGAGCGAATTGTCGAACTTCATCTTCATGATGGTAGAAAACCTAGAATCGATCATAAACCTCTTGGAAACTTCGATTTGTCAGTTAAGGAATTATTTAACGATTTATTAAAAAGAAATTATGATGGTCCAATTGTATTTGAATTAAGCCCTGAACATGTTAATGAATCAATAATTTATATAAAAGAGAATGTCCCAAAAGCATTAATTTAACTAATAGTATTTGTTTTGGCAATTAGATTAATAAGGAGTCTATTATATTATGAAGTATGAAAGTCTTGAATTGAATCCTGAAACTAGGAAATCTTTGCCAGGTCAGTTTATAAAACTCTCTAAGGGATATGTTCATTATGAAATAAAAGGTCATAAAGAAGGGGAAGTTGTAGTATTAGTACATGGTTTTTCATCACCACTATTAGTCTGGGACAATAATTTTGAAATATTAGCTGAAGAAAGATTTAGAGTTTTGAGGTATGATTTATACGGTAGGGGTTATACTGATCGCCCGATGGTAAGGTATGACTTAGATTTGTTTGATCAACAACTTTATGAATTACTAGAGAAACTTGAGTTATCCAATATCAATATTGTAGGATTATCAATGGGTGGAGGAATTACTGTCGTTTTTGCGAATCGACATCCAGATTTAGTGAAAAGGATAACTCTTATCGATCCAATTGGATTACCAACTGAAAAGGATACTTTTCCTTCATTTTTAAAAATTCCAGTCCTGAATCGGTTTCTTGTTAAATTTATTGGTCATAAAAGAATATTAAATGGGCAACGTGATGATTTTATTGAATATGATAGAATTGAGGAATATTTGACAGAATTTTCTAAACAAATGATGTACAAAGGATTTCTTAGATCTATACGATCAACATTGGTTAATGTTCCTTTCACAGGATTAAAAGATTATTATAAAAGATTAGGAGACAAGAAGTTGCCTATTCAGCTTTTCTGGGGAGAAAAGGATCCAGTAATTCCTTATTCAACAAGTCGAGAAGTATGTGCTCTTATTCCATCTATTAAATTCCATACAATAAAAGATTGTGGTCATATGCCTCAATATACACAACCAGACAAAGTTAATTCGTTATTGATAGATTTTTTACGAAGTACGTAATAAGGAATCCCCAGAGATAATTGTACTTGCAATATATAGGAAGAAACTAATAGAAACACTTTTAGGAATTATATAGATCCTATCCCTGAACAATTGATTTCTCTTCTTTTCGGTGAAAGATTAATGGAAATCAATGAAAAATTAATAAAAGAATTTGAAAATTCAATTGATACAATTCATCTAGAACGTGGAGAAGTACCAATAAAACTACTTGGCTTTGGAGAAATCAGTTTAGTTTTTGAATTTTTAAATGATATAGCTCCTATCGCTTACAAACGTCTTCCTATTTTTGAATCTAAAATCCAAGTAAATCGCCATATATCTGCATATATTAGATATCATGAGATATTAACAAGACTCGGAATTCAAGTTCCTCCTGAAGATTCGATTTGGATTCGTACTTCAAAAAATAAGATAGTACTCTATTGTGCTCAAGAAAAAATATCTCCTGAAACAATAGGAAACAGGATTATTCATGATAAAATTTCAAAAAATGATTTTCGTAATTTAATACTTCTTATTATGCAGAAGTTGTCCAATATTTGGTTATTTAATAACAGAAGTAAAAAAATTCAAGTAGGTATTGATGGTCAAATATCTAATTGGTCCCTTACTGGGTATGATTCAGGGAGATCAGAGATCACTGAAGATGAGCAGCTAGTCTATCTTGATACAAGCACTCCTATGTTTCGAGTTAATGGGATTGAAGCAATGGAACCAGATCTATTCCTAAAAAGTGCTCCTTCATTTCTAAGATGGTTACTGAAAGCTCTTTTTGTAGAAGAAGTCGTAGGACGTTACTATGACTTTCGTAATGTCGCTATTGATCTTATAGCAAATTTCTATAAAGAACAAAAGCCAAATTTAATTCCTGAATCGCTGAATATAATCAATACATTTTTCAAAGAAGAAGTTAGCCAATTAGAAATCCCTCCAATCTCTTATGATGAAATATATTCTTATTATAACGGTTTTTTAGGAGATAAGCAAATTTGGGTAATTTTCCAAAACGCTCGTAGAATTGATAGGTATTTACAAACAAAAATGTTAAAGAAAGGTTATGATTTCTACCTTCCAAATAAGATTAAAAGATAGTTCTTTAAGTTGTTACTTTTTTCAACATATCAATTATCGTTTCTAATGGGTAGTCTAAAAAATCTCCTGGATTCTTTCCTTTCTTCTCCGCAATTACTGTTTGTAATTTTAATCCCATTCTGTTGATATACTTGACATAGGTAGCATCAAGATTTAGAATCTCTTCTAACTTGAGTAAATCTTCAATCTTTGGTAATGATCCTCCCATGTCTTTCCTTAACCAATGTCCACATGTATGTTTGTATTTAGCAGGAAAATTCTCAGTTAAACCTTTTTTAGTTAATCCAACATTTTTTCTATGAATATTCAAATAATCACAAATCATGCTTTGTTTAACCTTATAGTATCGCTGTAATGTAAAGTATTGTTCGTTTACAGAGACTCTGGCTCCAGGTGATTGTCCTAAATTAATTTTTTCTGCGTCTATGAATTTCCCTCTATATTTCCTCTTCTTAATATCCCTTTTAGTTCTTATATTATTTTCAAAATGATATTCAGGTTCTAATCTGGGATATTTTTCCTCAAGAATAGGAATATTATTGATATCTTGCCAAAGTTGAGTTTTACATGAAAAGCATGCTATCTTTTCTTTATTATGGTGAAATACATATAGTTCTGATTTACATTCTGGGCAATACATAATAATTTGGTTATTTAGAGATGAATTTTCTATCACTTCTTCTAAAGATTTTGTTTTCGTTTTATCCCAACTCACTAATACCCATTTTGGTAATCCACTTTCATAATGTGAGACAATTGTACTAATTACTCCTGATTCTGGATTTTTAAAGTAATTTTGCGGTTTTTCAACCCTTAATCCCAAGAAATCTTGAGGATTCCAATCTGTTATTTGAGAATGCTTATGTGCAATCCTAATCAAATCGAGATCGAATTTATATCTAACTGACTTGATATCTTTTACTAGCATGAAGATAGGAAACCAATCAGTATCTTGCGGAACTACCAACAAATTTCGAATTATCCAGCCATTTTGGTTCAACTGGCTTATTTTGAACATATTGTGAATATTATGATCCGATAAACCTAGAAAAAGAACACCATCGTCATCCAAATGACTATTAAGAGTACCATCATATAGTAATGGGAGAAAAGTATTAAATTTGTTAGAATCTGTGAATATCTTTATTATATTTTTTCCTCGCTTTAATTTAAAAGGGTTTAAACTTGTATCAATGGTTTTAGAAATTGGAACATCAAAATTACTATTTAATGGGGTTGGAGAATATTTTTTGAACGGAACCCTTGAAATTCTACTTGTTTTGATGCGACAACGTGATTTAATTATTTTTATATAATCTTTAAAAGATTCTATCATTATTGAACTCATTTTTATTGGATTAAAATATCCTTCTGACAAGTTTTGTATTGCTTTACAAGTGGTTCCTGAACCTGCAAACGGATCAAGAATTAATGCATCATCGGGTAGACCACGTTTTAGTAAGCATTCAACAAGTTTCTCGGGAAAAGTAGCCATATGCTTATAAGGAACTGGTTGAAGAGGGATTCTTAATATATTAGAAATATTATTTTTCTGTTTAAATAAACAATAATAATTTAATTTTTCCTTCGATAAAACAAAAATAGGTTCATAAGTGTTAGTGAATCTATTTTTTACGCTTGATGGCATATGGTTAAGCTTTTGCCAGATCAGTAAATCTTCAAGAATCCAACTATCCATTACGAGATAATTAGCTAAAATATAGGGAATCATACCTAATGGTGTATTGCCATATTTAGTGAGGTATTTATCTCCAATATTCAAATAAAATACGCCTTTGGGCTTTAATTTCATTCTAAGTAAACCAAAAATCGTAATTAACTTCTCTAAATATTCTTCTAAGGTTTTTTCATTCCCAATTTGGCCTTTAAAACCATAATCTCTTTGAGACCAATATGGAGGGGAAGTAATGGCACAATCTATCGAATTATCATTCAAAGTCGAAAGACAAGCCCATACATCACCGTATAGGATTTTATGAATACTCATTGCTTCATTCAATCCGAAGATTCTGTTAAAAAAACCATCTTGTCTTATTAAAAAAGTCTTTTAGTCTCCTCGATAAGAGAATTTTTTATTTATACTTTTTTTTCGATCAAGACTTACACGGAAATAAAAAATAACAAGATTTTTGGAAGGAATTAGACATGAGTAAAGAGGTCAAATATGAAATTTGTCGTGTTTGCGGTTACGTTCGATCTACAGGAAAGAGTGGTTTATGTCCTGCTTGTGGGGCAAAAGAAAAAGCTTTCCTGCCATATGAACATAAAACTTCAGTTAAACGTCGTATGTTTCTTAAACTAGATGTTCATCCTGTTGCAGTTCATTTCACTATAAGTTATACTGCTGTTATAGCGCTCCTTTATGGCATCTCATTATTTTCTCCTACTTTATTAGGTATCTCTATTGGAGGAACACGTGATTTACAGATATTGTTTTTTCCAATTTTGATAATTACGGGAGGAATGACTGGAATTATTGATGGTAAAGTGAGATTTCGTAAACTTAAAACACCATACCTAGTAAGAAAAATAATTCTCGGCTGTGTACTTTTCTTTACTTCTATCATAATATTTTTGGTTCATAACCTAAATTCAAGTGATCCATTTATTATTCTGATTGAAGGACTTGCTATTTTTATCGCATTTATATTAGCAAGCTATCTTGGGTGGATTGGGGCTGAGATGATTTGTCCAATTGTTCCTATTGGAAAGATAATTAATCAGTAAAAATATCTTTCTTTCTTTTTTTCTAAATTAGGATAAGAGAGCTAAGTACAAGAATAGAAGCGATATTAATCCTACAAAAATGGATAGATGACCAATACCATCTAACCCAAGTATTCTTGTTAAAGTACGTTTCTCAGTTTTTGAATCAACTTCCAAATCACCAATATCTTGATAGGGTACAAGCGCAAAAACTACTAAATAAATGAATACTGAAAAATAAATGACAGAAGCAGTAATGTTCCATGCTTGTGCAAGGTAGATCCAATAGAATGTGGCTAAATATGATCCTGTTGTGATTATTTCATGCCCAAGAGGGATTTCTTCTGTTAAATAATTCACGAATACTATCATAAAGAAAATTGGTATCCCAATAATTAATAAAATTGGTTGGTTTTTTGAATCATATAAATAAATAGCTTGAAGTATCCCCATTATTATTGTAATAGCACTAATTATTCGGCCTAGCAATTTAACTGTAGATACATTAAGTGTACCTTCTCTTATAACTCCCATTCCACCTGATTCTACATCATATCCAGCTGACCAGTCACCTGCTTCGTCTCGGTAATGTACACCCACAGCTGAAAGAAGAACAGTTATTATTGAATAAAGAGATATCGAAACATCAGCTGAATAACCTTGGTTTATTCCTAAAACTATACCTCCTAATCCTACTATTAAGTAAGCAATGAGAAACTGGGGCCTTGTCAATCTGATTAATCCAAATATTTTTTGATTGATTGTAACATCCTCATTTGAACGTAAATTTTGTATATTAGTGGTCATCTATACTCGCATCCAGCATAAAACCATAATTTAACAGTTATTATGGATAATGCAATAATTGTTAACCAAGACTTTTATTTCCTTTTAATTATTCCTTCATTTCGATCAGTTTATCATAATATTACGCTTTTAACTCAATTCTCCGTTAAAAACGAAAAATAATGTATGAATTTAGTTTACAGTTGTTTCTCTTGAAGGAGAATCATATATATTGGACTACAAAATAGATAATATTCTAAATATTGATGAAAGTACAAAAATATCTTTCAACTTACATTTTTTAGAAGAAAAGTTAATGGTTAGTCCTTTAAAGAAGCTTATGTTTTCATACTTTGAGTTAAGGATCTTTAAACATTTATTAAATACCTCAAATATAAAAATCAAAGGCAAAAAAGTTTTAGAAGTAGGATGTGGAGCTGGTTATGGGATAGAACAAATTTTTAGAAATTTCAAACCTATACACTATTACGCCTTTGATTCAAGTCAAAAAATGGTATTATTATCATTTGCTAAAATTAAAAATAAGAAATTACCTGTAAATTTGTTTTTAGGAGATGTTAGAGAAATAAAACATTTCTCGAATAAATTTGATGTTGTTTTCGTTTTTACAGTTCTTCATCACGTAGTGGGATGGCAAGAAGCTTTAAAAGAGATAAATAGAGTTTTAAGACCTAAAGGTTTACTTTTGATTAATGAAATTAATAATAGGTCTTTAAACTGGTTTGAAAGATATTTAAAAGTATATCATCCTCGGAAAGCACGTTTCACATGGGATATGTTTCGGCACGGACTATCTGAGGCTAATTTCTTTATCATTAAAGAATTCTTTTTCTTAAAAGATCTCGGATTCTTTTTATGCTTAAAAAAATGATTTTGCAATCAAATATTATGTATAGAAGTGATTGAAGCTTGAACACCTACTGGGATTTAATTATTATCGGATCAGGTCCATCTGGTTTAGCTACGGCACTAGGTGCAAAATTAAATGGAGTAGAGAAAGTTTTAGTACTTGAGAAGAATCAGGGCGTAGGTTGTAGATTAATTGGACAATCAATTCATTATAAACCTGATTTAATAAAACAGATATTTCAAAATTCTATTCCTACAAAAGCATTTGTCAGTAAAATCCAAACTTTTGGTCGTAATTATTATTCTCCGTCTGGTAAGAAGAGATTACATATAGAAGATAATATCAAGCGAGTTTGGATTGATTTCCGTTTATTTTTGGAGAAGCTTGCTGTTCAAGCGTTGAAAACAGGTGTTAAATTAAGAACCAGCTCAGAAGTTGTTAAGATCGAAGGTAAAGAGAATGGAGATCAAGTCGTATATGTTCAAGATCCTGTAAAAAATCATAATATTCGGTTTATTTCAAAATTAAATGTAATCGCAACTGGTTCAGATGGATTTAAAGGTAGATTATACCATACATTAAATCTATTGACTCCAAATCCAATTTGTCCAATTATTGCGAATCATTTCACTGGAGAATACAATAAAAAAAATATGGAATTCTTTTTTTATTCAGACATCGAAAATGGAGTGGGTGGAACAAGTTATATCTTTCCTCATTCTTCCGATATCGCAGAATTTGGAGTTATACTCTTTACTGATGTATCTAAACAACCATTGCCAAATATCTGGAACATCTGGTCGAAAATTCTTAAAAGTTATAAAATTAAAAGCATAATAGACCCTTTAAATGTTTATAACATTACAGCAGCAACCATCCCAATGGGGGGTCCGTTATCAAAAGTATACACTGATAAATTATTTATTATTGGGGAAGCAGCTGGCCATGTTACACCTACAGGTGGTTCTGGTATTCTAACTGGATTAGAAATGGGATATTACCTAGGAAAGCAGCTAGGAAAATCTAAGGATAATTGGTGTGAGACAACTTTTCAAACCATTGAATCCCAAATTATATCACATCCTATTCATGAAAAACTGTTACTGATGGCAAATATGATATTGCCATATAGAAAAAAAATATTTCTAGATTTAGGCACTTGGGATCGAATAGATTCCGAGTGGGATGAGATTGCTGGTTTATTGTCACTGGCTTTTGGATAGAAAGATTAATCCCTTTTTTTGAGAATTTCTTTTAGATTATTTACAAAATGATAAATATCTGACTCATTATTATAAAAGTGGGGTGAAATTCTTAACATTCCTTGCCTAATAGTTAATTCCACTGGCCTTTCTAAAATCCGTAATTTATTGCGTACTTCTTCAATTCCTTTTTTTTCAGTTTAAATGTAACAATTGAACCTCTAGAAGGTGGTGATACGATTTCTAAATCAGAAATAAGACTAAGCTCCTCAAGGAGAATTTTTACTAGTTTTTCATTATGTCTCTGAATATTTTTTATCCCAATCTTTTGTAAATATTCTATAGACTGACTTAGGCCATATTTTGCTCCATAAGCACTCGTACTGTATTCAAATTTTCTAGCAGTATTAGCATAGGTAATTTTAGTAGCATCAAAATTCCAAATGTCTTCAGTTGAACGCCAACCGACAAAAATTGGCTCTAAATTATAAAAATCTTTGGTAATATATGCAACTGATGTTCCAAAAGGGGCACAAAGCCACTTATAAGAGCCAGTAATATAAACATCAACATTCCACTTTTTAACATTTAGAGGAGTATATCCTGCCGCTTGTATTCCATCTACTACTAAAACAGCGCCCACATCGTGAACTATTTTTGCTAGTTCTTCTAAATCGAATTTCTGACCAGTAAGAAATTCAACATGACTGATTGAAACAACCTTAGTTTGCTCATCGATTTGTTCATACAGGTCATCTAAAGGAATGCAATTATTTCGAGGTTCTATTAATATAAAATCTATTCCTTTCCTTCTTGATAACCTAATCCAAGGATAAGTAACGCTTGGGAATTCAATTGATGTGGAAACTATTTTCCCCTTTTTAAAATCTAAACTCCACGCAATGGTATTTATGGCTTCAGTGACACTGTTAAAAACCCCAATCTCATCTTTATCACAGTTTAGTAGTCTAGAACTACTAATTCTAAGAGTTTCATATACTAATACTTCTTTTTCTTCATCAAGAGAAAGGGTACCGCCTTTAGCTAATTCTACAAATAAATCTTTGGATTTTTCTATCACAGGTAAAGGTACGAGGCCAATACTAGCTGTAGAGAGGTAATTGCATTGTTCTGTCAGATTAAAATCCTGTGAAATCCCATTTAAACTCATTTATATCACCTGATTCATTTAATAAATTATTGAATATATACGACAATTAGTTTGAGAAGTCTTTGTTGTGATTGATATGAATTATCTTCCTTTACCAAAATCTAAAACGTTGTCTTTATTTCACCTTAACTTGGTTTAAATTCAAAGAATATGTGATAAAATATTCTTAATTAACGAATATAATGCAAAATAGTATAGGTGTATGAAATGAATGTTGAGCAAAGGTTAGCTCTCATTAAAAGTGTTGGAGAAGAAGTCATTACTGAAGAAGAGATGATTGATCTGCTAGATACTAAGAAGACTTTTATTGCTTACGATGGATTTGAACCAAGTGGTAGAGTACATATTGCACAAGGAATTCTCCGAGCTATTAATGTAAATAAGATGATTAAAGCTGGAGCTAGATTCAATATGTTAGTAGCGGATTGGCATGGCTGGGCAAATAATAAACTCGGAGGGAATCTTGATAATATCCAAACAACAGGAAAATACTTGATTGAAATTTGGCGATTAACTGGAATGGAATTGAAACATGTAAATTTTGTTTGGGCATCTGATTTTGCAAAAAATGATGAGTATTGGAAATATGTAATGCAAATTGCGAGAAATTCAACATTAAATCGGATTATTAGGACAGCACAAATTATGGGTAGATCTGAATCAGATTTACTTCAAGCTTCTCAAATTATTTATCCTTGTATGCAATGTGCTGATATATTTTGGCAGGATGTCGATGTTACACAATTGGGTATGGATCAAAGAAAGGTAAATATGCTTGCTAGAGAAGTCGGGCCTAAATTATTTAATAAAAAACCTATTGTTGTTTCACATCATATGCTTTTAGGTTTAGCTACACCTAAAGAATCATACGTAAGTATTGAAGAAAAAATTATGGATCTTAAAATGTCAAAATCCAATCCCGATGCTGCCATATTTATGACTGACACTGAAGCCCAAATTCAACAGAAAATAAGGAAAGCATACTGTCCTGAAACCGTTGAAAATAATCCGATTTTAGAGTATGTACGCTACTTTATATTTGAGAAAATGAAATCATTCAAAATTGAACGTTCGGCTAAATTTGGGGGTGATGTTGAGTTTCTAGGATATGATGAACTCGAACAAGCATATGTTAATAGAGAAATTCACCCAGCTGATTTGAAAAATGCGGTAGCAAAATATCTTAATGATTTAATTGATCCAGTAAGAAAGGAATTCGAAACAAATTCGAAATTAAAAGAGCTTCGTGATCAAGTTTTAAGTTTCACTGTAACAAGATAAAACGTAACTCAAAAAGTATCTTTAATGAGGTTTAAATTTCTATCGAATAAATTAGGAATGAATGACCTAATTTCTAATTAAAAAACTCGTAAATTTTTTTAACCTAATTTCCGAAATTTAAAATATGAAAACCATCGGTTTATTAGGGGGCATGAGTTGGGAATCCTCCCTAGAATACTATCGAATTATTAATGAAACAGCTAAAGGCTTACTTGGGGAATTAAATTCCGCAAAAAGCTTAATGTATACTTTTAATTTCAAAGAGATAGAAAGACTTCAACGTCAAGGTGATTGGACAAAACTAACATACATGATGGTTGATGTAGCTAAAAAACTTGAAGAGGGAGGTGCGGATCTGATAGTTATATGTACCAATACAATGCATAAAGTTGCAGATCAAGTTCAGAAAGAAATTACCATTCCCTTAATTCATATTGCGGACTCAACAGCTGAAAAGATAATACAATCGAATTTGAAAAAAATTGGTTTATTAGGGACAAAGTTTACAATGGAAGAAGCCTTTTATAGAAAAAGATTAGCTGAAAAATACGAACTGGAAGTTATTATACCAGATGAAATCGATCGTCAAATAGTTCATGATACTATTTACAATGAATTAGTTGTAGGAAAAATTAAGGAGTCTTCTAGACAAAAATTCATAAGGATAATTCAAGGATTGAAAATGAAAGGAGTAGAGGGTGTTATTCTTGGTTGCACTGAAATACCTCTCTTAATTAGAGATACTGATGTTGACATTCCCTTATTTGACACAACATTGATTCATGCTCAAGCTGCTGTTAAATATGCAATAGAAGATTATGAAATAATATAATGGTGAAATTAGGAATATTTTGTTTCTAATTTTCTTAAAAGAGCCATTACTCTTGGTTTGTCAATAAATTGAATCCTCTTAAGATCTTTGACTATTTTATTGTATAAATTTTCCTTTTTTAGTATCTTGAGTTTGTTTTCTTCTTTAATTTTTGTCTCAAAAAATGTAGAAAGAAATAGAGATTTCATTATTACTAAATCAAAAATCTTAGAATCTCTTACGACGTGAGAAGTACTTGAAATTGTAAATCTGTATAAATAAAGAAAAAATAGGTTATATTTACTCATCTCCTTATAATAAATCCTCTATTGATAAAAGCTGTAAAATTAATTGAATTTTAAAGCAAATTTATGCTTATTTATTTTGAAGTTATGAGTGTAACAATTTTATTAATCATTCTTTTTTAATATAAGATTACTTGTAAGAGGAATGAAATATGAGTATTGAAGGCCCAGAAGCGCTAATTTTATCTAACCAGATGAACGAAGTGTTACTAGAAAAAAAAATAGATTCATACCATATGCATAACTATGAACGGATGCAAAAAGTTGGTTTTTTTAATAAAGACATAAATGATTTTGAAAAATTATTAAACGGAAAAATTATAAGTGTTAAATCTAGAGGAAATGTAATTCGAGTTGAATTCAATAATGATATGAATTTATTAATCGCTCCCGAATATGGCGGAGAGATATTATATCATAGAGATGATAAAGCAATTTCAAAGAACTATCACATGAAAATCAGATTCAGTGATAATACATTCTTAACTGTGAGAATAAAAAGTATGGGCTGTATACTTACGATTAATAATGAGGATTTATCTAGCTCTTATATGTATAAGAGAGATTTTTTGAGTGGGATTTCACCATTTGAGGAGAATTTTACTTTGGAACTCTTTTCTGAAAAAATTAGTAATATTAATCGGAACTTAAAAGCTATTCTTGTAGGGAAAGATGCACTACTGGTCGGGTTATCTAATAGTGCTTTCCAAGATATTATATATCGAGCTAAGCTTTATCCTAAAAAGAAAGGTTCAGAATTGAAAAAACTCGAAATAGAGGAACTTTTTAACGCTATTAAGACACTTATAAATGAAAGATTAGAACTTGGAGGAAAAAGCCAGTTTATTGATTTATATTCCAAAAAAGGCAGATATATTCCCGCAATGGGACCAAATATGAAAGATCAGGAATGTTCTGATTGTGGAACAGGAATTAAAAAGCTTAGTTTTGGCGGAGGACAAATCTTTCTCTGTCCAAGGTGCCAGAAGCTCTGATTTCAACTGTTAAATTATGCTTTTTAGATATGCAGCACATAGTAATATGAAAATTACTCCACTTAACATAACAAGAAGAGCAAGTATTTGCCGAACTGTTTCTTCTTCAGTGAGCTTTTCATATTTTAAATCCTTTTTTAGTTGTTTCAAAATACTAATCTCGAGTTTTTATTTTGATTTGAGCTATTGCACAATATTATATAAACTTGTGCAATGGCCCAAAAATAAGACCCGAAAATTAGAGAACAACATGTATTAAGCAAAAACAGAACCGATCAATAATGGATCTTATAAGAATTAAAAGAAATTACAAAATATTCAGGGATTTAAATGACTGAAGATAAAGATAAAATCGAATGGTACCATGATTTTAATGATAGAAGCTATCAACCAAGGGATAATGATTTAGTTGCCCTTTATTATTTTGATAAATCAGATGAAGTAAGTGTAGAAGATCTCACGGGAAGATTAGCTTCAGAATCAAGCATTGGAACATGGACAACTTTAGAAACTTTAGATGATAGAATTTTTGATATGCGGGGACGCTCATTTTGGTATGATGATCATCATGTTAAGATCGCTTATCCTTTAGTTCTATGGGAATTAAACAATATTCCACAATTAATGTCAGGTGTAGCAGGGAATATATTTGGTATGAAAGCGGTCAAGAATCTTAGATTGATAGATATGACATTGCCATTAGATTATATAAAAGGAAACAAGGGCCCTCACATGGGAGTTGAGGCAATAAAAAAAATTTTCAAGAAAGAGGGGCCATTAACCGCGTGTGTACCAAAACCAAAACTAGGATTGACTGTAGATCAACATGTGAATGTAGCAATTGATGCTTGGAGAGGTGGGATTGATTGTATCAAGGATGATGAGAATTTAACCTCCCAATCTTTTAATATCTTTGAAAAACGAGTTACTAAAATGGCAAAAGCTCGAGATGAGGTAGAGAAAGAAACTGGAGATATAAAAGACGCATTTATCAATGTAACAGCTGAAACTCATGAAATGGAAAAGAGGACAAAGCTTCTAAATGATCATGGGTTTAGATATTTCATGATTGATGTTGTAACGACTGGATTTTCAGCAGTTCAGACCCTTCGTGACTTAGCTGAGGATTTAGACATGGCAAT
>JBHLKP010000007.1:0-52131 GCA_048886525.1 Candidatus Hodarchaeota archaeon
AGCAAACAAGATGTATGAGTTTTCTTATAATTAGTGTCATATTTTGATTGAAAGTTTCTTGGTGTAACTAAACATGATGGATTATGACGTCCTAGTCGTGGGTGCAGGCCCTTCAGGTTTGTCAGCAGCAATCACGACAGCCAAAAATGGATTGAGTACAGCTGTAATCGAAGAACATCCTGTGATTGGTTACCCTTTAGCCTGTGGAGAGGGGATATCGATAGATAAGCTTCTATCACTAGAAAATATGCCAAAACCAACCATTCAGCTTGATGATGAAACACTAATTTTACAACAACATGATTCCTTCATAGAAAGAATAGTACCAACCCAGCGATTCTTTTTTGGAACAAAAGGAGTGGCAACTTCCAGTTTAAATACTGTCACAATCAATCGTCCTTTATTCGATCAGCTTATAGCGAAAAAAGCAAGCAAAGTTGGGGCTAAACTCGTCTTAAATACGCAGGTTACCGCTATAAAACGTAATCCAGATCATTTAGACGTAAAAACAACACAGGGAGACTATAAAGCGAATATTGTTATAGGAGCGGATGGTCCTTCAGCTCATACTGTCCGTTTCATGGGATTAAAACCTCCATCTGAATATGTCCAAGGAGTTGAATATAAAATAGAAGGTGTCCATACTGATGCCCTAGATTTCTATTTTAATTTTAAAAAATTCCCTTGGATGCATTATGGATGGGTTTTTCCTAAAAAACGGAACACTAATATTGGTATTGTGTTAAATCTAGCTTCAAATCCCAAAAAGAGGTTAGACGAATTTATCACTTATTTAAACGACGAGAATATAGCGAAAGCTGAAATTATTCAAAAAATAGCTGGAATCATTCCCGCTAGTGGCCCCATTCCTAAAAACTACAGCGCAAGCTTTATGGCAACTGGAGATGCCGCTGGTATGACTAATTCGATCTTTTATGGGGGAATATCAATTGGTATTCACTCTGGAATGTTAGCAGCCCAAACAGCTATAGAAGCGCACGAAAAATCTTGTTTTAATGAAAAACAAATGAGTGAATACCAGAAAAAATGCTTAAAAGCTCCATATACGGATCCAATTATTCAACAAGCCCATAATATATTGTATAACACATTTTCAGCAGAAGATATTGAGATATTCGGCTCATGGATTGATGGATGGGATATTACAACATTAAACCTTTTTAGAAAGACATCTCTTTTTATGAAAGCATTATTAAAACCTTCAATGCTGAAAAAGTTTTCCAAAGCGCGAACAATGGCTTATGGATTTAGCAAAAGCAGAGATTGGGGATTTTGAAACTAATTAATTATAGTATTCTGACATAAAAATAAAAAGCAACGATTTGAGAGTTAGAAATCAATTAGTCAAGATTTAATAAGAAAAGACGAGTGTCCTTTTCCTCGCCATAGCTAGCTGTTTTAGCTCTTAATAATCATATAACAAGCAAGGATTGACAGTGATGAAAAGTCAAGCAAAAGCCCTCTTAGCTATAAGTTTAGGAATAATACTATTATCGATTGCTATTTCAACGAATCAATTTTTTCAAGATTTGATTCAAGAACTATTATCAGAATTAACCAGAAGCGCGACTGCAGGAGTACCCACTCCATAGGTGAAATCAATGGCATGGCATAGAAAACAAAAAACGAACCTAACCAAACTCAGAATATTACGTACCTTAGTACAACTATTAATGTTTTTTCTACTAAATCTTACCATGTTCGAAATTGGAGCAAATTGGTTAGTCCTTCCTATAAATATGCCACAATCAATTTTCTCAAGCTCGGAAGATGCTTTTTTTCTATTACAACGTATGCTTAGTAGAGCAATTCTTCCTTTGATTCCACTCGCTTCATTCTTCATTATAGGAGGTATTTTTGGTAGACTTTTTTGTGCTTGGTCATGTCCATTTGGATTGTTCCAGGATATTCTGGGTTTTATCACCTCTTGGGTAAGAAAATATGAACCAACACAAAAAACAAATCTCAATATGAGACAGATTGGCGAATTTATAACTGGAGGTACCCTTCTTGCTTCTACCTTTATTGGGGTTTCCATGGCATTAGGTAATCAAGCTGATATTGAAGCAGCCTTTGGTGTATGGTTTGATCAACCATGGGCTGTTCTCAGTCCTGCTGTTTTCCTATTCACAGTAATACCCTTACTATTTTATTGGGGAGTCATTGGAGATCTTTTCAATTTAGGTAATCTTGGTGTTATTGACATAATTTTCTGGGTAAGACTTATAATTTTTTTTGGGGCTATAATCTTAGTTATTTATGTACCACGAGGATGGTGTCGCTGGGTATGCCCTGTAGGTATAATCATGGGCTTAATTGGTAAAAATGCTTTTATTGGGGTTGGAAGAAATATTTCAAAATGTACACATTGCGGTTTGTGTGAAGATGTTTGTCCGATGGGTGTTCGTATCCTTTCTCATCCAGCTGAAAAAGTAAGAAGTGAACAATGCATAAATTGCTTAGACTGTATCGCTGTTTGTGATGAAGACGCAATGGAAATGAGATTTTTTTAGCATCTTCCTTTTAAACAATCACCAAAATAATCAAAATTAAGAGAGAGTTTCATTACATTCCCCATCTTAATCTTTCAATTTCGCGATCCTTTTTGAGTTTTTTCTTGATATTTCGGTAATGGTCGCCACATAGATGAATTTTTGTCTTCTTTTCCCTTATAGAAATATTCAAACCAACCTCTTTAAGTGCAGTTCCAGCTTTTTCCCGTGAAACTGTCCTTTTACTTTCTTTTGTACACTCTTCTACATCACAGTTCTTCTTTTTTCTAGCCATGTTCCTCACATGCAATAAGGTCAAATATTGATTTTAAATCAAAGGAGTTAACTCTATATGTCCTGGAGTAGGACGGAATAAAAAATCAGTGTTTTCTAGCTCAGTTAAAGCCATACCTGGTACTTTACGAATTTGCAGTAATTCTGCTTGCTCTTTATCTTCTAGGATTTTATGTGTAAGTCTTAGTACTCCGTCACAATAGTGCTCTACAGCCTTAACAATATTCCCATCATGAACATCTTGATGTAAGGTTAGAATGCTTACAATCCCCATATCTTTATCTGTGGCAATTTTATGTTGCAGAAACGCCATTGGTGGTTTCAATGTATCTGAAACTAATAATATGGTGGTTAATGAGTCCAAAACTCCTCTAACTGGCTGTGAGCGAACATGTAGTAAAGATCGGCGAATTTGATCTGTAACAAGCCTTGGTTGAGTAATATCACGTATCACATTCTCCCCAGAAGCAGTAGGCCTTCCCTCTGAATAACCAAAAGGATTTGAAAAGGCATCTAAAAAAACAAGTCGCTTAGTTTCAAAAGTTACTTCTGAAATATTATAGGGTACAAATAATGGTGAATAATGAGTGAATAAATGCTCTGTCGATAATATATAACCATATTCGCCAGTTCTTAATCCTTCTGACAAAAATTGAATTAAAATATGTTCTGTATTTATACCAACTTCATCTTCAACTAATATAATTGAACCCCGAGGGACTCCACCGCCAAGGGCGTCATCTAGTAGAGGAATACCGAATTTAGCTCTATCTTCTATTGTCATATTAAAATAACTCCAATTATTTTATGAATCAAGTATTGAAGTAATTAAAGGTTTAGAACAATAACTGGTTTGATTTTTT
This sequence comes from Candidatus Hodarchaeota archaeon, assembly GCA_048886525.1. Lineage (GTDB taxonomy): Archaea > Asgardarchaeota > Heimdallarchaeia > Hodarchaeales > Hodarchaeaceae > Hodarchaeum. The sequence goes on from JBHLKP010000007.1 coordinate 3,671, forward strand.
TTGATGTTATAGAATTATTCTCTGCTTGGAATATTCTTAATTTTATTCAATGGAAATACATCAAACTTTAAGCTTAAAAAATTGCCTGTTTTGCTTCAGTCTTAAGAACATAGATTTATGTAAAACATTGTGATCCTCCTATTTAGTATTAATTTTCTATAAGGATGAATTGTAAAGAAATTAAAGAAAATGAAGAAGCGTTATATATGGTTGGAATGAATTGACATGAAAATTGAGTTCTTTGGAGTTCAAACCCCCTTAATTAATCCTTCCGATAAGAATATTACCGAAATAATTCTTAAAACGCTCTCAGATAATGATATTCAGGTTCAAGATGAAGATATTATCATAATCGCCAGTAAAATCTTATCGATTATCGAAGGAGGCCGAATTCCTTTAAATAGCATTAGTCAGATTCGAAATAAGGCGAAAATTATGGCAAAAGTAGCAAATTTGGACCCTCGTTTCGTCGAGATTGTTTTCCGAGAAGCTGATGAAGTGATAGGAGCGGTTCCTGGAGCTATTCTTGCACTGAAGAATAATGTTTTGCAAGCAAATGCCGGAGTTGATCGAAGTAATGCTGGAGGTGATGAATTTCTAATCATTTTACCTAGAGAACCTATTCAGTCCGCTAATCGAATTCGTAAAGATATTTACAGCAAAACAAACAAAAAAGTTGGAGTAATAATTGCTGATTCTAAAACTCATCCTTTAAGAAGAGGAACTTCTGGTTTTGCACTTGCAATATCAGGTTTTATACCAATAATTGATGATCGTGGATCTTCCGACCTCTATGGCCGTAAAATGGTCATAACTACTAGAGCAATTGCAGATAATATCGTTTGTGGTGCCGAAATATTAATGGGAGAATCAAGCCAAAGGATTCCTATTGTAATAGCTCGGGGGTGTAAAGATATCACGTTTTATGATGATTTTTCAGATAGCAAAAAAAATGAATTAATGAAAATCTGTCCAAAGCACTGTATATACATGGGCCCCCTTTGGTACAATCGGAAAACTAAAATCAAATATAATTATAAAGGAAATTATGGAAATAAAAGGAAAATTGGGAGGAATTACGATTGGAGATAACATAAAAACTCGTATTATGGGAGTTATTAATCTTTCACCCGCCTCCTTTTTCAAAGGGAGTATTAAACAATCAAAAAAAGAAATCATATCACAGCTTCTAAACATGGTTGAGTCTAAAGCCGATTTTATCGATATTGGAGCTATTTCTAGTGCTCCTGCTTTTTTGTACAACCAGCAAGAGAATCTTTCAGAACACGAGGAAATCATGCGTCTTTCAAAATTTTTTGCTATTTATAAAGAAATTGGGCCGAATATTGATATTTCTGTTGATACTCAGTCATCTAAGGTAGCTAACTACGCCCTTGCAAATGGTGCAACAATAATTAACGATATTTCGGGTTTTAAAGCTGATAAAATTCTTCCTCGTATAATATCAGATTATGATGCGTCAGCAATTATAATGAGTTGTAAAAAAAGGCCAGGAGATGTATTTTTAGTTCCTGATATACTCCGAGAACTGGAGAAAAGCATCAACTTAGGAAATAACGCAGGAATTACACCATATAAAATAGTCATTGATCCTGGTTTAGGCGGATGGGTATCTGAAAGAGATGCAAAGGATGATTTCATGATAATTAATCAATTACAGGAATTTCGTAAACTAAACCATTGTATTCTTGTTGGAATATCTCGGAAATCCTTTATTGGTAAGATTCTAAGTGTTTCCCCAGAGCAAATCCTTCCTCCTGAAAAAAGATTATGGGGTTCATTAGCAGCAACAACGATAGCAGTATTAAAAGGTGCGCATATTGTTAGAACGCATGATGTACAAGCAACAAGAGAGGTTTGTATTATTAGTGATTACATGAAAAAACTTGATGAAAAATAAACTTCTTATACTATCAATTCTTAGGGTATAAATAGAAGATAAGAATGTAGGTTAGTATTTTGAAAAACATAGATGATTTTTTCGGTGAAGATCAGTCTCAAAACGTAGATACGCTAATTGAAGTGACAAAAAAATTCTTCACATTCGTATCCCAACTTGCAGAAATAGTTGACGAATTGGGAAAGGATTATAGTGAATTATCTAATAAAGTTGATCAAATTCTGCAAGGATCAGGGGTAAAAACACTACCATCATCCCCAGTTTCGTCCATAGCTTCACTTTCAAAACCCATTTCTCCCGCATCGCCACCTCCAACCCCTATTTCACCCACAGCTCCGCCTCCAATACCAGGGGCAAGTACCTCACCAGCATTGAATGCACCACCAGGATTTCCAACACCTCCAAGTCCCCTTCAAGCTACAGCACCCCCACCAGCTCCATCAAATCCGCTTCAGGCGGAAATTAATTCTGCAATGCAGAATAGAACCTCACCACCTTCTGCACCATCAGGTTTACCTCCTTTGCCAGGAGCCCCTTCGGCGGCAACACCAGGGTTCAGTCCACCACCAGGTTTAGGACCAATGCCAGGAGGAGCACAAACACCTAAACCACGAATGTCTCCCATGAACTTAAAAGCACAAATGAATATGGAACTTAAGGAAGCTTTTGCTCGTATCAAAAAAGGATGGAGTGAAGAAGACTAATACTTATAGATTCACTCATTCAATTCTACCTTGGATAACCAATGAGGCTTAGCTCTAAAGAGAGCTTCAATACTGAAATAAAAATAGTGAGTTGATTCTCATTTTTTAGTGCTTATAAGCCCGATAAAGTATGAGAAAAAATTTTTATAAGGAAAAGAAGGGTAGGTCACTCTTCTGGATACAGAAATAAGCTAAGTGCACGAAGGTGATCTACTCCACGTATTTCATATTCAAAAATTGGTATTTTAATAAGTTCAAATTCAGAATAAAGGTTCATTATTTTCTGTAAATTCTTTTCATGACTCTTGTATCTTGCTTTACAAAAAGAACAGTTGGGATTCTCTGGTTGAATTTGATTAATGAATATTTGAGAGATAGGAAATGAAACTTCATATAATGCACGAATTAAACGCTCTGTTTCCCAAATTGCCATAACTGTTGGTATAGTTACTGCTATAAATTCTGTTTCTTCTGCATTAGCTAGATGTACGCGAGCCATTTCAACCTGATCCTTTAATTGTTCAAGCTTATCAAAAGCTTCTTGGGTATCTGGACCCGATGTTCCTCCAAATAGACTTTTAAAGCCCGTCATCATTCCCCCTATTCTTCGTCTCATTTTTATAAGTCGATATAGCCAGCTTTGTGTCATTTCAGGTAATTGTAATAATTTAAGTGTATGACCTGTTGGCGCAGTATCAAAAACTATCACATCAAATTCAGGGTTTTGTATAAATTCTAATAACTGGATAAATGCTACAGTTTCATCAGCTCCAGGTGGAGATAATGAAGCTGGGTCATCTCCAGCAAGAAATTCAGATATAGTTCCCGTAGGATCTTGCGTACTAACCATTTCTGAATAGGTTCTCATTGTATCCTCAGTATTCAATTCAATGGCCCAAAGATTTTTGACGTTCTGAACCTCTATATAAGAATCTCCACCTATATGTTGATCCAAACTGTCTGATACAGAATGCGCTGGGTCGGTTGAAACTAATAATGTGCGATAACCAAGATCTGCAGCCCGTACAGCTGTAGCTGCGGCCATAGTGGTCTTACCAACTCCGCCCTTACCACCGAAAAACACGAATCGTTTATTAAATATTGAAAGTGACATGGAAAAGGAGAGAAAAATTCTGAAACATGAATCTTTTGTCAAAGGAAATTTTGAATATTGAGACTGGAAAGAAGAATCTTTAACTATTAAAGAAAAAGCTGAATCCCCATACCTTAAAGGTGAGAGACTAATGTACAAAGGAACAAAACAGTTCTGGCCTGCCTTTAGATTCTTAATATGTGTAATTATGATCTTTGGTTTTGTATATCAACCAGTTACATTCATTAATGCTTCAACACCAACCTTAAAGGAAATTAATACAACATATCCTAATTTGTTTGTTACTAAGAAGATTGAGAATGCAGAGCTCATCATAAACAAATCATTTGAGGCCAAAGTTGTTTTAGGTGAAACCTTTGTCATCTCCATTACAATTCATAATTTTGGTAATAAAACAGCCTATAATGTCACTTTTATTGATTCACCTAGTAACCCATGGGTCTTTGAATATGAAGGTCTTACTAAAATCTCTTATCTTGAGATTGCTCCAAATGAAACACGACAATTCAGTTACCTAGTAACAGCAAAATCTTTGGGAAAATTCAAGCTCGACGCAGCTCAAGTTGATTACTATACTTCAGAAATAAATCCAGCAAAATTCATTGCTTTCAGTAATTCGCTCACTATTTCTGTATTTAAACCACCAGAGGATTTTTCATTAACAAATATGAATTCAGCTCTTACTTTATTTATCGTTCTTACGATTGGGAACCTCATATTGATTTTTCGTCTTATTTCCCCAAAATTCAATCGAAGACCAAATGAATAGGAAATAGGAACGGGATTCTACTGTCAGATATGCCTATTAATGCTCAATTGGTGGACAAACAAGTCATTATATGGAATCCAGAGCTCGGTAGTTATATTTATCAATTAGGATATTTTGGAAAACCCGTAGGAATCAGAAAACCAAAATCTCCACGATTTGATAGACCTCTAGAACTTACACTCTTAGAAGCTGCATTTCTGCAGCATAAAAATCTAATAACAATCTATGATGGTGACTCTATTCTATCAGAGGAGCAGTTCATAGAAAAATGTATAGATCGTTTTTCCAAATTTGAAGACTTATATGCCGTATATTTTGATTTAAGGAATAAAAGGTATATTGTACGACCAGGATTGAAATTTGGTACAGATTTTGCTGTTTACCGTAGGGGGCCAGGCATCGATCACTCACCATTCTTAATTTCTGTAAAACAAAAATCATCAAAGCTCGAACCAATTGATTTAGTCCGAGCAGGAAGGTTGGCTACTTCAGTTCGAAAGAGATATGTTATAGCAACAGTGTTATCAGATCAGCAAGTCCGTTATTATGTTTTTCAATGGAATAGACCATAATACTAAATATGACATTTGTCTCAGATATTTAAGTTAATTATGAATCAATAGCAGATGAATATACACCTGCTCTAGGTTCGAAGAATTCACCTGATTCTAATAATTCTGTAATAGCACCATCTATCTGTTCTTCATCTATATTTGGATACAATTTAACAAGCTGATCGTAAGATACACCTTTTCCAGAGTCTAATTCTCTTACTGTTTTTATTAATTCATTCTTTAACTCTTCGATTGATACAATGCCAATTTCAACACCCGAAATTTTTGCAGATTTAGTCAAACTTCTCGTATCAGTTTTTTGTAGTTGTTGAGCTATCTTCAACCTATGTACTAAAAACCAGTTATCATCTAGAATGAAATTAATTAGGTCTGGACTAAGAAAAACATCAATTTCCTCTCCTTTCTCTGATATTTGAACTTGTCCCAGGATTTCTACTTTATCCCATTGATGAAAATTATCTAATTTTCCATTCCAAGACTTAGCTATAAGATTTGAGGTTCCATCTTCTATCTTTAGTCCAATGTAATTATTATCGCCAGAATATCTTTCTGTTACAATACCCATTATCCAAACTCTATAAATATAATTACCATTGGAAAGAACTAACCTCCAGCGGCCTTCTTGATCCTTTATTAGTTCAGAGCGAGTTATACTTTCAATACTTAATCTTTGGTAAGGATTACGTCTTTTCAAATGAATTCCCCAACTTATTGGTAAATTATTCTTTAATTTATGTTTCATTTATAAGATCATACTCTAAAAGATCAACATCTTTGAATAAAATATTCAACTCATATTTTGCTCTTTCAATTTGATCAGAAGAATGCACGATATTTTTTGTTAAATGAAGCCCGAAATCTCCACGAATTGTACCAGGATCCGCTTCAGGGGAATTTGTCGCCCCTGCAAGTGTACGAATGACCTTCACTGCATTAGGCCCCTGTATAGCTAATGCAACGATAGGCCCTGAAAGAATGAAACCTTTTAACTTAGGGAAAAAACTCTTTTCTTTATGAATATCATATAATTTGTCCACTTGTAATTCTGATAATTGTAACATTCTAATCCCAATAATCTTGAATCCTTTTTCTTCAATGCGTGTTATAATTCGACCGACTAGTCCTCGTTGGACTGCGTCAGGTTTAATCATTAATAATGTTGTTTCAATCATACTTTAAACCTTCTTCAACAATTTCAATCGGGTAATTTCTAAAGTAATATAAATTTCAAGCTTATTAAGAAACTTCTGAGCTATTCTATTTATCGAAATTCCTTCTAACTTAAATTATTAATTTAAATCTAAACTTAATTTTTGTATAAGATTTTAAGGTTAGTCTTTGAAAAAAGGTTAAAAAATTGTCCTAGAAGGGTTTCTCACCTTGAAAAAATTCTTGAATCAAGTAAAATTTAGCGAGAACTTAAGGATTTAAATGGAATTCTAGAAAGGACACGTGAAATTATGTTTACAACCTTTATCGGATTAAAACCCTTTGAACAACTTACCTTAATTCTTGTTATTGCCGTTGCAATTATTTCTTTTATTTACTCTTTATGGCTAAGAAAAGATGTTCTCAGTCATGATACTGGAACAAAAGAAATGCAAGAAGTCTGGGAAGCAATTAACGAAGGGGCTAATGCTTATCTGAAACGACAACTGAAATCAATTCTGCCGATAGTTGTTCTGTTAACTGTTGCTCTTTTTCTCAGTGTTTACTTAGTAGAACCAACCGCAGCAGCCACAGCAGAGTTTGGAGAACAAAACGCTGTAATAATTGTTGCCATAGGCAGAACTATAGCCTTCATACTTGGCGCTTCCTTCTCTACCATGGTTGGTCAATTTGGAATGCGAATTGCAGTACAAGGAAATCTAAGAGTAGCAGCAACTGCAGCTCAGGCTACAGATCCAGAGACAGGAGAGTCACTAGACATACCTAGACGTTATAATAAGGCTCTTTCTGTCGCCTACCACGCTGGTACTGTTACTGGAATGCTTACAGATGGTTTTGGTCTACTAGGTGGAACACTGATATTTATCGTTTTTGGTGCTGCAGCACCAGATGCATTACTAGGATTTGGTTTTGGAGGAACTATCCTAGCACTTTTCATGCGAGTTGGTGGTGGTATTTACACAAAAGCTGCAGACGTAGGTGCCGATTTAGTAGGAAAAGTTGAAAAAGATGTCCCTGAAGACGATCCAAGAAATGCTGGCGTTATTGCTGACCTAGTTGGAGATAATGTTGGGGATTGTGCAGGGATGGCCGCAGATATCTTCGAATCGTATGAAGTTACAATTGTTTCATCATTAATCCTAGGATTGGCATTATATGCGATAGATGGACATATTGTCTGGATCATGTTCCCTCTTATTGTGAGAGCTGTTGGTGTAATTAGTTCAATTGTAGGAACTTATGCTGTTGCTCTATGGAAAACTCCAGACGCAGAAAAAGCAATGTTTCAATCTTATGAAATTTCGAGTGCAATTACTATTACCACATCACTTATCATTGCTACATTATATGCAGGCGATTGGCGAATGGGATTCTTAATCGCTGTTGGTGTTATGCTAGCGGTTTCTTTTAATCCAATTACAGCTAGATTCACAGCGAAAAAAGGAGGACCAGTTATTGAAGTATTTGAATCCACCAAAGGTGGGCCTGCAACAACAATTCTTAGTGGAATAGCATTAGGTTATGAATCAAGTGTCTGGGCTGTTGTGACAATTTGTATTTCTTTCATGCTCGCAATAACGACTTATGTGATATTTCCTGGAAATTCCAATCTATTGGTATTAAGTTCATTACCTAATAACATTGTTGTGGCAAATGAAGATATAGGTATTGCAGTACTCTATGGAATCGCACTGATTGGGATTGGGATGCTTTCTCATACTGGAAATAATGTCGCAATGGATTCATTTGGCCCTATTAGTGACAACGGTCAGGGAATAGCGGAAATGACAAATATGGATGAAGATTCAAGACGAGTGCTTGAAGAATTGGATTCTGTTGGAAACACTACTAAAGCAATTACGAAAGGTGTGGCTATCGCTTCCGCTGTAATAGCTTCAGTTAGTTTATTCGCTTCTTTCGTAACAGATGTGGGAATTGTAGCAGAACATCTAAATATTGTTAGTCCTCTTGCAAATGGCTTAAGAATTAATGTACCTTCGGTATTCGTCGGACTTTTACTCGGAGCGGCTCTTCCTTGGATTTTTTCAGCTTTTAATATACGAGCTGTTAGTCGTGCTGCAGGCCAGACTATTGAAGAAGTTAGACGACAATTCAAAATTCCAGGAATAATGGAAGGCACAAAAAAGCCAGAATACGGCCGAGTTGTAAATATAGTAACAGCTGCTGCACAAAAAGAACTCATAAGTTTAACAATCCTTGCAGTTAGTGCTCCAATCTTTCTAGCAATCCTCTTCACAATTGCATTAAGTGGAGCTCCTGTCGAACAAGAACTGATAGGATCTGGAGTTGAGATGCTAGGTGGTTTCCAAGCTGGGATAATAGTAAGTGGACAACTTTTAGCAGTTTACATGTCCAATGCTGGAGGAGCTTGGGATAACGCAAAGAAAACAATAGAAGACGAGCCCAGAGACTTAGAAAAGAATACAGGAAAAGGAAGTGAACGTCACAAAGCAGGTGTTGTTGGTGATACTGTAGGAGATCCTCTTAAAGATACCGCAGGACCAGCTCTCAATCCAATGATCAAAGTTATAAATCTAATCAGTTTAATTATTGCTCCACTTCTTGTACAATCTTACAATAACCCAACATTACAACTTATACTTGCTATTGTAGGTGCACTTCTGTTTATAGCCTTTGTCTGGGCTTATCGTAATAGCTCTAGCAAATCAGCTCTAAAATTTGACGAATAAATATCTATCGAAACTGAAAAGGAAATAAGTCATCCTTTCAGTCTTTTTTTATATTTCAGGTATTAAAAAAGAGTTCAAGTCTAAATAATTGGTTTTTGACTCTAAAATATAATTATTTATCTTAGATTACTGAAATCTAGTTTCTATTCGTTTTTCTAATTATTTTTTCAAATGTGGAAACACTCAATAGGTCTTTATATAAACCCCTCTTTGACCTATTTTTCAGTAAATATAGTACTAGGTATATGGGTAACGGACTGAGGCTCAACAAAAATGTATTACTTAACTCGAATCCGTGAAACGATCCGGGTTCCACCAAACCGATTTGGTGATTCGATAGCAGACGTCATACTCGAAATTTCTCGGACGAAGAATGAAACTACAATAGGTAGTGACGTTGGAATGGTTGTAGCAGTGTTATCCATAAACGAGATTTCCCCAGGACGAATAGTTCCTGGTGATGGTGCAACTTTTCATGACGTGGAGTATGAGGCGATTACTTTTAGACCCCTTGATGATGAGGTTTCGGAAGGAGAAGTTGTAGAAACAACGAAATTTGGTTTTTTTATGAGAATGGGGTGTACCGACGCGTTAGCTCATATTTCTCAGATTTCAGACGAATATTTTCAGATGTCATCCCGTTCATCTGGAGTATTAGTTGGCAGGGAATCAGGAAGAACTATAAGACCAGGAGATTTGGTACGTGGAAAAATTATTACAGCTACAGTTGATCACGTAAGTATGAAAATCGCTGTTACAATGAAAGGTGAGGGTCTTGGTTTGAAAAGCTGGATTGATGAAGCGAAAGCGAATGAGGAATCCTAATTGGTAAAAATGAAAGCTTGTAAGAAATGTAACAGCATTGTCCATGGGGAAGAAGTATGTCCAATCTGTAAGACTCATAATCATTTATCAAAAAATTTTTCTGGGATGGTCATCATTCGTGATATTGAAAAGAGCAAAATTGCACGGAAACTCAATGTAACTCGTCCTGGGAAATATGCAATAAAAGTGCGTTAGGAGTTGCGCATTTTCTTTGGGATACAACTTACCAAAAAAACTTAGATCGTCGTTTCGAAAACCAATTGGCAAACTATTCACAGGAAATTTTCAAAATTCTGCAAAAGAGGCTAGAGTCTATATCAAAAGCCTTAATCCACCCCTAGTTATGTCTATTGGTGATTTTTGCACTAAAACCTTGTTCGATGTCGATTTTTTTCCTAATATTGTAATTTATGATAATAAAACACACAAAACGGAGGAGGTTAACCTTAATCTCAATTCTTATCACTATTTTAAAACTTACAATCCTCCTGGATGGATTTTAACTGAGGCATGGGATGAGATCAAAACTGCAATAGCTTTTTGTATTGAAAACAATTGCCCTGTACGTGTCCATATAACAGGAGAAGAAGATTTATTAGTTATTCCTGCTATAATCTCACTACCTCTCGGAAGTATAGTGGTGTATGGCCAACCAAAAATAGATACTGAAGAAGGTATTGTAGTAACACCGATCACATCTTCATTGAAGAAAATAGCACAGAGTTTGTTGGATAAATTCGAATATATCAATGAGTATGAGGAATTTAGTAATGGAGATTAATTTAGTAGAAGAGAAATATAACCCATTAATTGGTAGAAAAGAAGTTAATGCCATTATAAACCACTTAGGAGAAGTTACTCCAACAAGAGAGGCTGTTAGATCTAAAGTTGCTGCACTATTGAATGCAGATCTCGATAATGTTGTAATTCAAAGCATCCATGGGCATTTTGGTGAACCACTATCTCGGGTTACAATTCATTACTATGATAATGTCGGGGATGTTAAAATTTTTGAGCCAAAATATCGCTTAAAGCGAAATAAGATTATTGAAGACGAACCAGAGAAAAGTGGATAAAATGCCAGCGAGAAGAAAAGCAGTTCATGAATATTATAACGTTGATTACAAAAAGGGTTCTATAAAACGACTTCGACAATTTTGTCCTCGCTGTAAAGGATCTTTCATGGCAAAACATAAAGATCGAGTGTCATGTGGTCTATGTGGCTATTCTGAATTCTAAATTCACTAATTTTTGAAATAATTATGGCATCTAATGAACCAATTATTTTAGGTTTAGAAGGAACCGCACATACCGCGGGAGTATCAGTTGTGGAGGGAAGTAGAATCATTATTAACAAAGCTTCTACTTATTTTCCGATACAAGGTGGTATTCATCCACGAGAGGCGTCACAATTCCTTGCTAAACAATTTCCTATTCTATTAGATGAGATTATTGAAGAATTACCTTTTAGTACACATAAAATTAATGCGATTGCTTTCTCTCAAGGACCTGGATTAGGACCTTGTCTTAGGATTACAGCTACTATTGCGCGTACTTTATCATTATATCTAAAAAAACCTCTAATAGGAATTAATCATTGTATTGCACATGTTGAACTTGGTAGGATGCTTACCCCAGCTCAAGACTCAATTGTCCTTTATGTTAGTGGAGGAAATACCCAAATTATAGCATTCTTAAATAGGAGATATCGTATATTAGGAGAAACCTTAGATATTGCTATAGGAAATGCGCTTGATAGCTTAGGGAGGAAACTGGGATTACCTCATCCAGGAGGACCATATATTGAAAGAAAAGCGAAAGAAAGTACCAAATTGATTAAATTACCATACGCAATAAAAGGAATGTCATTTTCATTTTCAGGCGTAGTAACTGCAGCATCAAAACTTATCCCGAAAAACTCCATAAATGATATCTGTTTTTCGTTTCAGGAATATACATTTGCTGCATTAGCAGAAGCTACAGAAAGGGCGTTGTCTTGCACTAAAAAAGCATCTGTTTTGTTAACTGGAGGAGTAGCCGCAAATGCACGACTTCGAGAGATGATTCGTGGAGTAGCAAAGGAACAGGATGCAGAATTTTACGTTGTGCCAAAAAAACTCGCAGGGGACAATGGGGCTATGATTGCTCTTACTGGTGTGAGTATGTTTAAAGAAAATCTATTTATTAAAGTTGAAGAAAGCCATGTTAAACCTCGTTGGAGAACCGATCAAATAAATGTGAAATGGCGAAAATGATACTAGAACAGGGTGAATTAATAGCTAAAGGTGCTGAAGCTATTATTTATGAAGGATCTTTCCTCGATATTCCGATTATTCTGAAACAACGCATAAAGAAAAATTATCGGCTTCCTAAAATTGATGAAGAGATTAGAAAACAGAGATTACGTGCCGAAGCACGAGTAATGATACTTGCGTGGAAAAAATGTGTAAATGTACCTGTATTGTTAGGAATTGATGTTATTAATCAAACATTAATTATTGAAAAAATTCAAGGAGATTTACTCTTTTCTCTATTAGAGTCAATTCCCTACTCTGAACTCAGAGAAATATTTCAGAGTCTTGGTAAACAGGTTGCAGTTCTCCATAAAAACGATATTATTCATGGAGATTTAACTGTTTTCAATATTATAGTAAACCAAGAAAAAAAAGCTTGGTTGATTGATTTTGGATTAGGAAATATCTCGCTAGAAATTGAAAAACAAGCTGATGACTTACTTTCCTTTTTTAACACTTTAAAAGCAATAACTCCTAAGTTTAAAGAATTATTTAACGATTTTAAAAATGGATATGTTCAGATCTATGAGCAAGGTAAGAAAATATTTGAACATGTTAAGAAGATACAAAGCCGAGCACGTTATATTGCTCGAGAAGATAGAATAGAGTAGAGTCATTTTAAGGAGTAGAACAGAATTGAAATTCAAAATTTTTAGTGAAAAGCCGAAAATCTTAGAAAAATGTCATACATTTATAGGAGGATGGCATGGACTAGGAGAGATCGGTTATATTATTGTTTCTCACATGATTCAAGAACTTAAAATGGAACGAATCGCAACTATCATGTCTAGTGGTGCTCCCCCTTTCATTTCTGTTCAGGATAATCAATTAAGATTACCATTTGAAATCTATGGCAATGAAGATTATAATTTTGCAGTATTTATCCCGCATTTACAACCATATCGTCATGTACAAATTGAATTTTCCGAAAAACTTTGTGAATGGATCTTAGATCATAAAAATTTCGAAATTGCATACTTTTTGGGTGGTGTAGATAAACTTCTGAAAAAATCTGAGAATCAATTGCAATTTATCCCTAGTCGAGCTATTCTTTCTTATCCTAGATTTTCTAAGACACTTATTGACGAGATAAAAGGCAATTTATTAGACCCTGGATTATTTGTAGCAGGGCCTTTAGCAATAATGCTAGGATATCTGGATGTTTTTTCATTCCCAACTCTTGGTATTCTAGCTTATGCAGAACGTGATCGACCTGACCCTGCGGGCGCTGTAGCAGCAGTCAAAAAACTTAATTCTCTACTTCAAGTTGAAATAAGCACTGATGAACTAATTAAAAATGCTCAAGTAATTGAAGAGGCAATAAAAAGGCAATTAGCTCCGATGGAAGAAACAAATAAGGAGACACATACATCTAGGCGTATGTATACTTAATGAAACTATAAAAAACGACAGAATAAGAAGAGTTATTCTTTCTATTTTATTTTCCATAACGACGTTGACGAGACTGATATACTCGAATAGCTCTCCATAGGTCAATTTTTCGGAACCCTGGAAAGTATACATCTGCAAAATACAGTTCACTATATGCTGATTGCCATGTTAGAAACCCTGAAAGGCGTTCTTCCCCAGAGGTTCGAATGATAAGATCTGGATCTGGTATACCATTAGTGTAGAGATTTTGTTCAACAACTACCTCATTTATGTCCTCTATAGTCATTTCTTTATTTTGAACTTTCCTAGCAATTGATCTTATAGCATCAATCATCTCCGCCCGACCACCATAACCAATTGCTATAATTAGCGTAGGACCCTTAGCATCGGTCTGGGTAGTCAATTCTGCTTCTTTTATTGCCTCTTGAACTTTAAGAGGTAATAGATGAGTTCGACCAATAACTTTAATTTTTACGTTTCGTTTTTTTATTTCTGGATGCTCAACAATTTCCTTAAATGTTTCCTCGAAAAGTTGCATCAATTCTTGGACTTCTTGGTTTTTTCGTTGGAAATTTTCTGTAGAAAAAGCGTAAAGTGTTAAATATTCAATTTTAAGCTCCCACATCCATTTTAACAAAGCTGGTAACTTTTCTTTCCCCAATCTATGCCCATAATGGCTAGGAAGATTTTTTGAACGTGCAAATCGTCTATTTCCATCCATAATAAGCGCTACATGTTTTGGATGAACTCCTTGTTTAATCCCCTCTTTAATCTGCGTCCATAATCTTCTTTCGTAAATTTGATAGACTAGTGAATTGAATACATTCCTCAAATGCAGACCCTCTCGTCATTATTACAAATGATGATAACAAAATAAAAATTACTTCGATCCAAAATTCCGCCAAATTATGATATATATCAGTATACAAAGAATCAAAGGGACTAAGATTCTAATTCTTTTTTAGAATTCATGCGGGGGGTGAGATTTGAACTCACGAACGCCTACGCGACTAGGATTTTGACCTAGCTAGGAAAATCCTGCTGGACCTCAACCTAGCTCCTTTGACCTGGCTGGGAAACCCCCGCTGGACTCAATTTTTTTAACGATTTGCTAACTTATTATCGTTTTGGTTCCTTATTAAGTTTTTAACGAACAATGACCGTATATTCTTTAAGAGCACCTTTGAATTCAGGTAATGTCTTTCCTGAAAATAATCGAATCAATAAACCTCCTGCTGAGAAAGAATAGATTTTTTCCTCACCCAAAGGTTTTGTCCTGAATGATGTCGCGTTGAAAACAATTCGAACATTTGACTTATCTATTGGGCCTTTTATTTCATTGCGTAAAATAATTTCAACTTCAAATTCTTTAACATCTTCCATAGAAACAATCTTAGAAGGAATCTCAATTCTTCCTCTTAATCCTTTTTTTTCATCACGAAAATCGATTAACCAAAGATTATTGTCAGTATCCTCTTCTATCCGCATTCTTTCAGCCTTTATAATCATAAATAATCCCTTATTCGATTTGTGTTGTTTGTGTTTTGGCATATCGCTCAAAGATCGCACGAACACGATCAGCAACAGGTCCAGTACCCTCCACTCCGCTTTCAGAAACTTTTACTCGCTCCAGCACGACTATAAGTCCGGCCTCATCATATACTTTAACATCTCCTGGACGACGAAAGATTTGCTCTAATTCCTCCTTTAATCCGCTTAAATCGAAGGGGGCTTCTTCTAAGTAGATTTCAGCAACTTGATCACCATTTAAGCAGATACGGTGGAGTTCAGTAGCTTCACCCTCACGCTTTGCCTTGATTAGAACGCATGTGAGTGTTTCAGGATTAACTCCTTTGAGTTCTCCTACATATTTCTTCCCGTCCTTTAAAACAACGCCAACTCGTTTATTTGTAAATGCAACGATTTCTTTTTGATATGTTCTTTTAGCAGCTCCAATCATGCTCATAAGAATACCTCCGATATGGTAATTTAATCCTCCTAATGTTGGATTAATAAGTTAATTTCTGCATATTTTTATTGATTTGTAGATATTTTCCCTTTAAATATTTATTAATCATTTTAATATTGATATGTAAGGATTACGCCTATTAATTGTATGTTTTTAAACCATGAGTCTTTAATAAACTGTGTCCATGCTATAATTCTTCATTTAATCGCGAAAATTCTTTGCTGTGATAAATGTATTCATAAAGGGATAGCACGGAAAGACATTAATTCATTCGAGGGGGGAATGACTATTGGTTAATATTTCCTTTATTAAGCAACATATTAACAAAAAATAGCATTAAAATGAGTTTCAGCCATACAAGAGCAGTAAGAATAACTTGAAAAATAAACCTTAATCAACCTTTTTTTAAAACGATTTGTTCTCACACTAGATGGAACTTTTGTCTCTTTGGGTTTAGTATTAAACACAAGAGATTGAACTAATATAGCGCTACTTTACAAAGTATCAACTAATTATTAGCATGACACGTAAATTTGATATATTCCATAATATGATGCCTATTACAGATAGAGTGTAAAAGACGATTGCTTTTCTGTAAGGTCAGATAATTCTTATCATTTGATTGAGAGAAATTTAAAAGCCGCTATTGCAATAAAAAACTTAAAAATGGAATAAGTAGAATTATCTTGATTCCAGCTCCCTAGTTCTGCAGTATAAGTCCCAATCTAAATTTGATTTAATAATTTTGATTGTCTTGAACCCATCTTCTGTTTTTTCTCCGAAGATAATTACAAGTTGACCCATGTTAAAATCAGATAATTCTTCATCTTCGACAATTACATCAAGATCTTCGCTATTGTCTGTTAATGAGATAATATTTTGCTTAATAGCCTTAATTCGTGAAATAAGTTGAAATTTTGTACCAGTTGCCATGTTATGCAAGGAAAGTAGTGTAACTTCACCATAAGGAATCGAAGTTCGCCTTCTCATTTCATCATCTTCTATTTAATAGACTTTTGTCTTGTTTTATTCAAATATTCCTTTTTTCTTTAAATCCTGCAGTAATTACCTTTGAGCTGTTCTGTGGGCTAATTAGGGGTAATATATAAGAAGAGACTAAACCTCTTCTTAAGAAGATTTCAATAGAAATATGAAAACTTCAAATATATATTGAATTTTCGTAATTTATAGATTTCTAGCTAAATTTGTGTTTTGCCTCACAGGATTTTTCATTAATTTATGTCTTTGATATTATGAGTTATAATAATGTTAAAGAATTAGATCCAGCTCCTTTAAAAAAGGGGTAAGATTTTGCTTAATTCACTCCCTTGTTTATTTAGGATCGAATATTTTAATACTATGTTCCTTCTAGGATCATTTATGCGTTTAAAACCTAAAAATATTGGCCTTTATATGAAAATAATGGAGGAAAATCATTATCATGCAGTTTTGTGAATGCGGCGCTTTATTAGTTCCCGATAAGCAGTCAAATGGAAAAATCCTCATGAAGTGTCCAGCTTGTGAGAGAATAATTAGTTCAGATTCTGATTCGAAAGCATTTGAGATTAAACAGAAGATCCGACATTCCGAATTAGAAAAAACTATAATCGTTGAAACATCTGATGAAATAGAAACGATGCCAACCGTTACCGTAAAATGTGAAAAATGCGGAAACAATGAAGCTGTATATTGGCAATTGCAAACAAGAAGCGCAGATGAAGCTTCTACAACGTTTTATCGATGTAAAAAATGTAAATTCACTTGGCGAGATTATGGATGAGTAATATAGATTTTTCTATAAATCGACAAGCGATAGTTTATTTTAATTCTCACTAAGGCTTTTTTATTATAATTACTGCATGTTTTTTTTCGAAAGCGTCGATTGAGCGAGATTCAATGACTTTCAAGCCGAAATCTTCTTCTAATATTTTTATTTGAGTTTTAAAAATCTCATCGGGTTCAACTGATACATCAATACTTTGAGATTTAATTGTTAAAACACCGTCTCCTCCAGATTTTAAGAATTCTTGTGCATTGCGTCCAAAAATTGTTGCTTGTTCTGGTTGAGCAATATCTTGATAGATCATATCTACTTCAAAAACAAAAGTAGAATAGTCCTCAGGTCGCCTTGCATCACCTAAAATTGGTATTAAATTTGATCTTTGTTCTGCTAGGCGAAAAAACTTCCGCATTACTTTAGCAGAAAATTCTATACCGAAAATTATTCCCTCTTCTAGAATATCAGAGAAATGAGAAGATGTTGTACCTGTAGAAACGCCTAAATATAAGATACTTTTATCGAAAATCTGTGGCAATTTTTGGACTCCAGATAAAAACGCAGCAGCAAATTTTGACCTATAGGGATCCCAAACACGATATTCGTCTCCATTTATGGAAATTAATTGTTCACCATAAACAGAGCTGCCAGGAATCTTATTTCGAGTCAATAAACGAGATTTATCATCAGTTTTTAGCTGAAATAATCCATCTATACGAGTTTTATTAATTTTCATTATTATATTCTCCAATCCTCATTCGAATCACTGCTGTTTGTTATTTTTCTTCATTCTGGGAGCCTTTTTCTGTTTCCTTTTTTTTGAGTATTTGCCTTTAAAGGTAGGTTTTCGTTTTATTTTCCTTTTTTGACGCTTTTGCGTCAATTGACGCTCTGATGGCTCTGGAAACGCCGATTTTATCTCTTCTATTCTTTTTTCTAGATCTTGCAGCAGACTTTGTCCAATAAATTCTCCACTAAAGAAATCTACTCTTGCTGCAATCGTCAGTTTTGCGGCTAAAGCTCGTGCAATCTTACCTCTTTGATGTTTTTTTGCAGAATGAATATAGGGAGATTGAAAAATGACTCCATGTTTTGGTGGATCCTCTCCAGATCGTAAATGTCGGAAAAGGGCTTTTTCTGCACCAAGAACTTGAATAGTACCAGAAGAGTGTTTTGCTAGATTCATAAGATTGCCAGCAAGGGAGATTAATCGGGCTCCAAGTAAGCTCCCTACGATGCATTGGATGTTTGGAGCAATTTCTTTCATACTATCATCAATATATGATTCAAGATTTTCTTTAATTTTAAGAATCTCGACTCCAAAGTTAGCAAATTGAGAGATTGGATTCATATCAAAACTTGATATCTCTGTTCCAAGCGATTTTTTGGCAGCTTCGAAAATTAATTCGCGCCTTCCGTCAGATAGATATGTTAATAGATTTGCATCTAAATTTGACCTCATTGCACCCCCAGTTTTCGATATTAGGTTTATATACTGATTGTTATCTCGAACTAACTCTTGTAGCTCTGGAAAATGAATTCCATACCATTCTGATAATCGAGCATAGATCAAATTTAGAATAGAATTAATATCATCAATTGCATTAATTGCTTGGGCAATATAGACATCTCTTGCCTCTATTTTTTTTCGTAGGAGCGTACGAGTTTTTTCCATTGCATTTTCGCGAATTATGCTCATTAGAGTCTCAGAAGATTGAATATTAACCTTATATTGAATATATTCCCAAGCGATTTTTCTAAAAGGAAAAATCTCACCTGCATTAGCAAATCTAACTTTATTATATCCCATTTGGCGTAAAAATTCAACCAAAATTGCATGATCAGAGATGATTTCTTCGTTTATTTCTCCTATTTGTTTTAAAATAAGATTTTCCCTGGTTTTCATGAAGTTCCTCAAACTAAGATCAGTTAAAGCATCCCCTTGGTCAAAAAAAATCGAATTTGATATTTGAGGTAAACCCTCTTCGTTTTTTTCTCCAATAAGAATACCTACAGCTGTAACCAGAATGTATTTCAATTTTGAACACCATTCTACAAGAATAAAGCAAGTAAATCAATATATAATATTATTTTTCTTTTATACAGGAACCACTAGTTTACCGAAAATTTATTATCGTGACCAAATTATTTGAGGATAAAAAAAAGTTATTATCTCATTGAAATCATTAATAAATTGAAGATTTTAATAATAGTAAGAATTAGAGAGTAAACCTTCCAATATTAATTAGGCTAGATGCGTGAAAGCAACAATGACAAGACAAAAACCTATTAGTATAAAAATCCCAGATCAGATACTTATTTTAATTGATAATTTTGTTCGATTAGAACGATACGAGTCACGCTCGCACTTCCTACGGACAGCTATTGAATTAATGTTAAAAAATGAGTTAGGAACCTGGGAAAAACTTGTTAACCAAATTTCTCAAGAGTAGAAAGAGGATAACCTATAAAAAGGAGCAAATAAAGATGTTTTCTTTTACATCAAAAGAAAAGCAGGAATTAATTATTGGAACGACGATTTTTGTACTTGTAGGTTTATCATTGGTTATAAACCCTTTAGAATTTATTTTAAATATTGATATTGATTTAATTCCGTTTCTAGTAATATTAGCATGTTTTATGATCCCTCTTTGGCTGTTTCATGAGTTGGCACATAAATTTTCAGCGCAATATTATGGACTATACTCGGAATTCCGCTTATATCCAAATTTCGCCCTACTATCTATAATCTCGGCATTTTTGCCGGTTAAAATAATAGCTCCAGGTGTGGTTCATATTAGAGGAGGATATCGCTCTGATATATCAGCTAGGACGGCAATGGCAGGTCCTTTAATAAATATTTTAATTGGAGGAATTTTTTTATCACTTGCAGCTATCTCAAGCTATTATTGGTCATCTCTTTTGGCTTATGTAAGTTATTTATCATTTTATTTAGCGTTGTTTAATTTATTACCCTTTTCTGTGCTAGATGGTGCCACGATTTTTCATTGGAACCAAAGCTTCTATATTTTACTTCTTGGTTTGACTATTATTTTCTATTTATTTCATCCTATAGGATTTTTTGGGAGCTGATTCTAATGGAATCTCTAACTCATCAAGAACAATTAGCTCTGTATATCGGTATTTTTTCTATGATCATCATCCTATTTCAAGTGATATTCATTTCTCCGAGCAATAATCTGAAGTGGTTCTTCCTAGGAGGAAGTGTAAGTGTGATTTCTGCTTTGTTAATTTATGTTTTTGTTATCCAACCTGTTAAAACTGGACAAAAAATTTATAGAAGAAGATCGCGATTTTCTAGGTCTGATTACTCAGATTTTCGACCCAATGTAATTCGTCCTTCTGGTCGTGTGAAGAAAACGATTATGGAAGGAAAATGTCATTTTTGTAATAAATCCGCATTAATGGGTTTTACATGCAGTTATTGCAATGGTTATTTTTGTCCAGATCATAGATTACCAGAAAAACATGACTGCTTAGGATTAAGGAATCGTTAATAAGAGAAAAAAGCATGCATGAGTTCAGAAAGAATTAAATTTAGCAAACTAAATAGTAAAAAAACATAATAAAGAATTTGCGTAAGGTAAGAAACCCCTATTTCCAACCCTTTAATCAAACCGAACAATAATATGATCATATATGCCAACTCTGCTAGAAATACTCTATCTAACGGGATTTTTTCTCTAATATTAATTGAAATATTTTTTTTAGTGTTAGATAGATTAAATTTCGGAGTTCTCACAAATTCCCCTCCGCTTCTAAATAAGCCACTAACTGTCCCTAATCCCATTCTAACTATCAAACCAGCTCCCCAAAACAGAAATAATGGAATAAAGAACATAAAAACCACGGATCTTTTGGCATGAATCACTGTGATCATGTAAGTGATTAATGCAAAGATTGTTACGATGAGAAATAATATTCCAAAAATAGATATTTTATTAATATCGAATTGAGGAAAATAGAGTAGGATTGAACTTGTAGCTGTATTTAACAGAATCATCAGAGGTACAAAATACTGTGTAAGATGAAATGTACCTTGAATACGTGATTTTCCATTATTATTTTTTATAAAGTCAATATAATTTTTTCGTAAATTTTGAGAAAATCCTTTTGACCATCTACTTTGTTGAATAATCCAGCATCTTATTGTAGGAGGGATTTCCTGAGCATTAGTGGTATTTCGTAGATATAATATTTCATATCCCTTTGATTGAGCTCGATATGCAAGATCTAAATCTTCAGCTAGCGTTGATGAAGACCAACCTCCGCTTTTTTCAATTGCTTCAACTCGCCAAATCCCCCCTGTTCCATTGAAGTTCATGAAAGCATTTCTTGATTTCCTACCAGGTTTTTCTACAAGAAAATGGTGATCTAGAGCTATTGACATTGCACGAGTAAATATTGAATAATTTAGATTTGAATGAACCCATCTAGTATTTATTGCTCCAAGATCTTTATTGTCTTTAAAATAATGTATCGTTTTTTCTAAGAAGTGAGGATTAACTTGAAAATCAGCATCAAAAATTGCAACAAACTCTGATACATCATAATTTAAACCGTTTTGAAGTGCTCCCGCCTTATAACCCAATCGATTGTTTCTCCGAATAATATCAATTTTAAATCCTTGATCTTTTAAGAATGCAGCTTCAGATTCAATAATATGTTTTGTTTGGTCAGTCGAATCATCTAAAATCTGAATTCGAATTCGGTTACGAGGATATATTATTTTGGCTATTCTAGAAAGAGTTGTTTTAATAATATAAGATTCATTGAAAACAGGTAGTTGAATTGTAATGAAAGGTAGTTCAGATTCGGAATAATAGTTTGTCATTACAGGATCTTTCCATTTCAAGGATGATAATGCCAAATAAAGCATATTAATTGGATAAGGAATAATTAAAATTGCTGATATCATATTTATTGCTAATAAAAAAAAGAATATTGGATCTAAAAGAAATTGCAATGTTTAACTATCCTCATTTGGCTTATTATCAAATATGAAGGATGACTATTTATGAGTGAGTCAGAATTCTAAATATAAAGAAATGTAGCAACTCCGAAGATTTTTCAATAGGAACCATTTCATTACTAAATTGTCTTGATAGATATATTTCTTCTTATCACAGGTGAAAAGAGATGAACTCTGAAAAAATCTCTACTCTCGATATGGCTATTATTGATGTTAATTCAGAATTTTTAGGAGTTAAGAGGCAAATTTTAATGGAAAATGCTGGAAGGGGATTGGCTGATCTAGTTTGGGAAATTTATCGTAAAAATAAAAGATCTAACGTTATAGTGCTATGTGGTCATGGAGGTAATGGAGGAGATGGAATGGTTGCCGCAAGACATCTTGCACGAAATGTCCCAGTCTCCCTGTATTTATTAGGTTCTCCAAAGGATATTTCAAAAATTTCGACGCAGATAAATTTCAATATACTGAATAATATGAGAGATACAGTTCACTATCATCAAATTAAGCAAATTAATGATGTTGATAACATAGAATTCAACCCATCATCAGTCATTGTTGATTGTCTTCTTGGAACTGGAATTAAAGGGACTATTCGTGAACCTCTTGCAACATTATTACATTCTATAGAAGTTTGGCAAAAACAGGGTGCAATTGTCGTTAGTGCGGACACTCCAACAGGAATTGACCCCGATACAGGCCATAAGTCGAATGTATTTTTAGTACCAGATTTTACTGGTATCTTTCATAAACAAAAAAAGGGTTTGAATCCAAAAAACTCAGGTAAAATCCGAATTATTCCAATAGGAGTTCCTCCTGAAGCGGAGACTATTATTGGCCCAGGTGATTTAATAGCGCTAAAAAAACGAAAGTCTTGGTCAAAAAAAGGGGATAATGGTAAGATTTTAGTTATAGGAGGAAGCGAGATTTACTCTGGTGCTCCAGCCCTTTCAGCATTGGCTGCTATTCAAGCAGGTGTTGATTTAGTAACTATATTGGTACCCGAAAGAATTAGTTCAGCAATTCGTTCTTATTCCCCTGAACTTATTGTTGTTGATTATCCTAGCTCTCATCTTATTCCCGATTCAGTTTCCATCGAATTAATCAAGAAAAATGATACGATCGTACTAGGACCAGGCCTAGGGCAAAATCCGGAAACAGAACAAGCTATTTTTAAAATCATGAATATTGTGAAAAAACTTGATAAAACTATTGTGATTGATGCTGATGCTTTAAAAATGCTAAATTTAAATGACGTTACACAAAAAACCATTTTAACACCTCATCCAGGGGAGTTTGAAAAAATTACTAATATTTCTCTTCCAATTTCTGCAAAAACCTTCCAAGAACGTGTGAAGAATGTTGAAAAGATTTCAAAGCAATATTCATGCACCTGGGTTGTGAAGGGGCATTGGGATATCGTTGCTAATAAATCTCGTATCAAAATAAATACTTCAGGAATTCCTAAAATGACACGTGGAGGTACAGGCGATATTTTGGCAGGATTAATAGCAGGATTTCTACCACAAACGGAAAAACTATTCTATGCTGCTTGTATCGGAACCTACATCAATGGTAGGGCTGGTGAGCTTGCTGAAAAAGAATTTAGTCTTCTAAATCTTCTGAAAAAAGTTCCAAATGCTGTTGAAGATAGTATAGATTTTATTAGAGATGACTAATTCCTTGACAAGAACTTAAAAAAATATACATAGATCAGTATGCATAAGACTTAACCATTATTATCAACTTTAATAATTTAAAGAATTTAGAATTGCATTCCACTAACTTCAAATGCATCAATTTCTTCAAGTATTGAATATATCTTTTCAATCGACTGATATACGTATTCTTCTTTTTTTGCTCCAGTACAGACTAGCTTTCCTGATTGAAATAATAAAAGAACGACCTTAGGCTCCTGCATTCTATATATTAATCCAGGAAACTGTTCTGGTTCGTACATTGAATGCTCTAGTAGGAGTGCAGCTAATTCTAGGTTGATTCTTTTTCCCAATGTTCCCGAAGCAACGATATTTTGGACGGTTATAGTTGCTTCATGTTTTACATTATGACCTGCTTGACGTAGTAATTCCGATATAACTTCTACAGCCTCTTCAATCATAGGAACAGATTTTGCTCCAGTAACTACAAGTTTTCCAGAAGAGAATACTAATATTGATACCTTAGGTTTTTTTATCTTCACAACAACTCCTGGAAATTGCTCAGGAATATAAGAAACTTGTACATCTCCAGGTAAACGGCTAGCTGCTCTTTCTAGTTTTATTTTACATCTTAAATCCACTGAAGCAACTACATTTTGAACCTCAGCAAATAAATCTTCTTTTTCAGATTCACCCGACAATTAAATCACCACATTTACAATAATAAGTTAAAGTGAGAACCCTCAAATTGAATTAGGTAAAAAATAATACACCAAATTTTAAGTCGAATCCTATTTCTACTATTTCAGCCAGTATATATCCTCGATTTATAAGGCTTTATAAGCTTTATAAGTAAAAGTGAAAATAAAATATGATCTATCTTGATCAAATCACAAAATCAATCTGGGTTCATTAGTATTGAAAAAGAAACTCTTCCTATCATTATAGTAGAGAAAAATACGAAGATTTTGATGATAAGGATAAAAACAGACTTTAATTACGTATATAATAACTCTGTAAACACTAAACTCGTCTTTAGAATATATTTAATACAAGTTTCCCCCTGAAGGCTCATTTTTTTCCTTCGACTCCTAAGTGCCTCCGATACTTATATAAAAAGCTTTACACTTTCGAATAATAAACTTTAGGAGGGCCCCCATTTACCAGGACAAGAAATAAAATGCCCTGAATGTGGTAGTACTGATATTGTATCAGATTTTACAAAGGGTACATCTGTTTGTGCATCTTGTGGACTCGTTCTTGATATGCAAATGGATCTTGGGCCAGAATGGCGTGCCTACAACTCAAATGAACTTCAAGAGCGTTCTCGTACAGGCAGTCCAATTACTCCTTTAAAAGCTGAAATGGGATTAAGGACGCAAATCGGAAATATTAGAAAGGATATTTCTGGTCGAACTCTCCCCTTTACTTCTCAAACAAAATACAGACGTCTTTCACGTATCGATAATAGGACTAGAAAATCAGAAATTCGAAATCTGAGATTTGCTTTAAAAGAACTTAAGAGGATTAAAAGCCAGCTAGAGCTTCCTGAAGATGTTGCTGAAATGGGAGCAATGATATATCGTAAAGCTCTGAAAAAGAACCTTATTCGTGGTCGTTCCATTGATGGTATGATTGCAGCTAGTTTATATTTAGCCTGCAGGAAGAAAAAGTTACCTCAAACGCTGAAAGATATTGCTTCAGTATCCAACATCTCATCAAAGGAACTTGGTCGGTGTATACGAATAATTCTCCAAAAACTTGATTTAAAAGTCAGTCCAAGCGATTATGCAGCATTAGTTCATCGTCTTGGTATTAACCTACGGGTTACAATGAAAGCACGGAGACAAGCCGTGAAAATTCTTAATATTGCACGCTCTAAAGGAGCTACAGTCGGAAAGAATCCTATGAGTCTTGCTGCTGCTGCCCTTTACATCTCTACTATCCAAACAGGTGAAAGACGAACTCAACAAGAAATCGCGACTGTAGCAAAAATAACACCTGTAACTATAAGAAACCGATTTAAAGAACTTGTAAAAATACTTGATGCAGAATCCAAAAGAACTGGGAATGATTCATTAAGAACTCTGTTGATATAAAAAGAATACTAAATTTCTTCTATGGATGATATCATCCCGTCTCTTATATGAAAAATGCGACCTGCTTGTTTAGCTATGCTTTCATCGTGAGTAACTAAAACTAAGGTTTGATTTTCTGTTCTATTCACTTCTTTTAATAATTTCAGAACGGAACTTCCAGTTTCTGTGTCTAAATCACCCGTTGGTTCATCAGCTAACAGAATAGCTGGATTATTTGCTAAAGATCGTGCAATTGCTACTCTTTGACGCTCTCCACCGCTTAGTTCGTCTGGTTTATGATTTTTTCGTCTTGATAAATCCACTTTCTCTAGTAATTCCAACGCTCTTTTATTTCTCTCTTCCTTAGGAACCCCTGCTATAAGCATTGGTAGCTCTACGTTTTCTAACGCTGATAACACAGGTAATAAATTATAAAATTGAAATACAAAACCTACGCTTTTCCTGCGAATTCTAGTGAGTTCTCGCTCAGTTGCATCAGAGATATCCTTCCCTTCAAGAATTATTTTCCCAGATGTAGGATAATCTAGTGATCCAATGATATTTAAAAGAGTTGTTTTCCCACAACCAGATGGCCCCATAATTGATACCATTTCTCCTCGCTTTATTTGCATATTGATTCCCCTAAGTGCTTCTACCTTCACTTCTCCAAGAATATATGACTTACGAAGGTTAATACACTCCACAACAACACCAGTTCCATTAGGTTCCTTAGTTTCCATATTTATTCCTCAAGATTCCTAAGTTATTGACGTCAAACCTTATTTTACTATGTTAGATCTATTGAAATGGTAAATAATCTCCTAATAAGTTGATTTGGTCTTTAACGAAAAGTCCTTATAAACAATTATATTACGCGTCAAGTCTGATATAAATTTACTTTATGGAAGGTGCAAAAAGTAAATCTTATTGCTAAACTTCTAGATAACCCCAATGCTGTGCAAATCCTGAAATTACTTTCTGAAAAACCTCTATCAATTCCTCAAATAATAGAATCACAACCAAGTATTGATTCACATAATATAATAGCTATATTAGTTGAATTACATCGGTTTAAACTAATAAAACTGATAAATAAAGAAATTTCCGAATTATTTCAAGAAAATCATCTTGAAATGAATTTAAAAGATGAACTAGGAATAAATGTTGGAACTTTGGGAATTTCTCTACCTGTATATGTTTCCATTTGGGAGGAACTTGATAAGAATCCAAATAAAGTAAATTTCAAGGAACTTAATGGAATTTATATTTCATTACCAAAATATATTCGTGAAAAAATACTTGATTGTGATGTAAATGAAATTCGTGATAAAATTTTAGGGGGGAATTCAGGAGATTTGTTCTAGTTCAATTCTAGCGTAGACCAGCACAATAATGGAATTAATATACTTTCTTGCAGTTATACCTAAAAGCGTCCATATCAGCATAAATTTAATTAAAAAAGACGAAAAATTTTTCAAAGCTATTCAAAAAAGCTCCTAATCGGATTGTAACCTCCGTTTCATCACATTATGTTTTTGTTCTCCATACAAATGGAAATGGTCTAAGTTGTTTCGTCAAAACACAATTCTAAATGATTTTGTAAATTTCCTTAAAGCTCGGGGTCGTTTTAGAGAGATAGAGTTCATTGAGAATTCTGTTCACGCTACTCCAAGGATTCCCGATATGCCAAACCTTGTATTTTATATAGAAGAAACCCGTTCAGAGCAACATTATACACTTGAAATCCATGGTGACGAATCGCCAGTAATGAATCGAGAAATTCAAGATTTTTTTAATCTTAACCAATTAGAATTAATTAGGATAAAGGTTAAATACACTCTAGAGACTTTACAAGAAGAAGTTCTTGTGGTTGAAACTGAAGGAATCGGGAATCCTTTTGATGAATTAATAGAGAACATCAATACACTTCTTGCTGCTAGAAACTATTCTATAACTGGAACCCAGAAAACGTTAATATTTTCTAAGATAGATAAAGAATCAATTAAACCCCCAAAACGTCCCCTCCAGATCACAAGGCCTCAAATAAAAAAAGAAACTATCTCTCCAGAATTTCCTATGAAAAAAACGCAACCTACCATTTCTTCACCTAGTACGAGTCAGGTAAAACTCACGAAAAAACCAACAATAACTACCCAACGAAAACCACAATTAATTAAAGAAAGAACTGGTTATAACTATGAAAAAGCAATTGAAAAAATAAAGTCTGTTTCAAATATTACTTCAAAAGCAAAAGAAGATTTGATATCAAAGACAGACATAGAAATAGCGGAAACAATTGAATCTAAGCAAGAGGAAATTGATTTTGCCAAACGAGAAGAGGAATTTTTTGGACAAAAATTTGATGAAAAAAAGCCAGTTATTGAAGAGTCGGAGTCTGATCTTTTTCATCCAAAACCACCCTCTAGATTATACTCCAATGATGTCGCACCTTACCTTAAACAAACATCATCACTATTCAGGCGTGATAATTGGGAAGAGGATTTACCAACAGAATTAGAAATGGAGATTCTAGAGCGAACTTATATGCGTATTAAACATCGCACAAAACCTGAGATATTAGCTAAAGACATGCAAATGCATCTGGATGAAGCAGAAAATCATTTACGGAGCCTTATATCCAAAGGATTACTTAGAACACAAGTAGGTTGGTACATAATAAAGAAGAGTCATCTTCCGTTTTTTAAACGAACTTTTGCTGAAGGAGAGAAGAAAAAGAAAAAGAAAAAATCCCCACGAATCTCTCGTGTCGGAGAAGGATTGACACCTGAAGAAATTTCTACTATTAAAGCAATTAAATCACGGCCAAATCTTAAAGCTCAATCGAATCTTCTAACCCGTCCCACAGGATTAAAACAAAGTGTTTTAAAGGAAGTATTACGCAACCTTGTCGATAAAGGAATACTCCGTGTTTCTTATGGTTGGTATATCCTAAAAGATAAACACATCTTAGAACAAAAAAGGGGATCCAGTCAAGATCAAACACAAGAACCCAAAAAATACCAAATTCCAAAAGAACTAGACCTTACATCAGCAGAAGAGCGAGTAATTCAAGCTCTTCTCACACGGCCTCAATTTAAAGCGCAGTCGAATCTCCTTACTTCTGATGTAAAAATGCCTAAAGACCAAATCAAGCAGGTGTTAAGGGACTTAGTAGAAAAAGATATTTGTAAAGTTACCTATGGCTGGTATATGCTTAAAAATCCTAATAAATTCCAGTTACAGAAGGTTGACTAGAACCTCAGAAGCTTATTTATATTCAATATTTCCAATAAATCAAACTCATTAAGCAAGTTGTGTAATTTCAGATTATAATGAAACTCGACAGTTGAAGATAACTATCTAATGTGCGGAAGTAAAACTTAATAAAATAAAAATGAAGTTGATTAAAATAAGCTTATTTCGCTATATGGTGTTTCAAAAATGAGTGTGAGAAGAAGCAAGAAACGTGAAGATTCCCCAATGCCAGCAACAGGAGCAGGCTTAATAAGGTTTTACTCAGAATCTGATTCACCAGGTATTAAATTAGGTCCTTACTGGACAGTTGGAATAGCTATTGCCTTCGTTGGGATAATATTAGTTATTAATATTCTCCAACTCTAGAATTTCTACTTTTCTTATTGAGAAAAAAAGTAATAAATTTAATTTTTATGTTAAATAAAGAATATCAACAGAATTGGTGGGTATAAATGGTAAAGGACATTCCTATTTCCAGGGTTATGACAAAAAAGGATAAGCTTATTACAATGAGTATCCCAGGAAATAGAGATATTCTTCTGGAAACAATTAGAGAGACTGGATTAAGTGTTTATCCTGTCTCAAAAAAAGATACCGATGAGCTAGTAGGTATCGTTTCACGATCAGACCTTTTCAGAAATCCTGATGAAACTCAAATATCTTTATTGATGAACCGAAATGTTATTACACTAACTCCAAATGACAAAGTTATTACCGCAGCACGCATTTTTACTCGTGAAGTATTTCAAAGAATACCTATAGTCGACGAGGAAGAGAAAAGACATCTCTTGGGTGTCATTTCCCGAAATGATTTAGTCAAGAAAGTAATTGTCCCAGCTAAAGTTCTCACAGATGTTGAAGCCTACTACAACAAGAATGTTACAACAATATGGGAAGGAACTCCTGTCCCAGTAGCAGCGAAGATTCTTAGGTTATGTCATCAAAAAGGGGTACCAGTTATTAATGAAAGTGAAATGGTTGGAATAATCACCCAACATGATTTTTTAAAGGTTGCAGAAATCTTAGATTCACAGAGTAAAAGTCGAACAGGACATGGTACCGAAAATGACAGCTCTTCTTGGGATAGTGAATCAGTTTTAATCATTGGATCAAAAACACTGACATTACCATCTGATCTAAAAGTTAACGAAATAATGGAGAAAAATATCGAAGTTTGTTATGAGGGTAGTACAATTAATGAGGTCTCAAAGAAAATGAGTCTGAAAGAAATTGATCAACTCCCTGTTGTAAACGCTAGTGGTGCTTTATTAGGAATAATAAACCAAAAAGATGTAATAAGAGCATATGTTGACTTCTATTTTGAATCTAGCGTTCCTGAATGAAATTTTGAGCAAGTTAAGCACTTATAGTTTCCCATATCTTGGTATAATTTATTTAATTCAGGAAGAGAATACCCCAAATGTATGTAATTGCAATCCCTGATTCTTCAGTTATTGATTGCTCCGATATCCGTTCAAAAACAGAGAAGATCTTTCAAATTGCAAGGATCGCAGCTATTTTCAAGGTTCAAGACATAATAATTTATCATGATCCCTTCTTGGATCCCTCACACGCACAGCGGGAGAAAAGGCTGATATCTAGAATACTAGAATATATTGAATGTCCCCAATATCTCAGAAAAAGATTTTTTCCCCTTTCTCGTGATACAGCAGCAGTTGGTATACTATCACCTTTGGCAACACCACACCATATGAAATCTAAGGATTTAAAAGTAGATGAAATACGGGAGGCAGCCATTTTTCTTAATCAAGGAAGGGCTTTGGCAGATGTAGGAAGTACACAGCTTTTGGAACTGATTTCTCCTCCAAACCTTTCACTGAAGGATCGTACTCTCCGTTTTTCAGTAAAGATTCATAAGATAGGACAAAAATTCAAAGCTGAAATCCTCTCAAAACCACCTCCTGACAGGTATTGGGGATTTTCAGTCCATTCAACGGCGAAAGGGCTTAGTAAATATCTATTAAACCGATCAGAGTATAAAATAGCAACATCTAGATCTTGTCAGCCAATTTCGTCAATATCTATTGATAAAATAAAGGTTAAAAATATCCTAATTGCTTTTGGTGGCCCATATAATGGGATTCCACAAATGGTTAAATCAGAAGGGAAAAAAACCAGTGATATCTTTGATAACTGCGTTAGTGTGCTAGAAAATTATGGTACAAGAGCTCTAAGATTAGAAGAAGCAATGATGATTACCTTTACTAAGCTGGAAATGATTCTTAAATAAGATTTTTTTTCTATTAATTAGGAACGTTGTTTGTAGAAATATCTAAAAAGTAGGGCTAAGACTCCGATAGCTAAAAAGAAAATTATAAGAAATGGTAACTCTGGGATGTTGGTTATTGTTGTTGGAACTGTCGACCCATAAAATGCAAAGCTGAAGGTTGAATATAAACTTAAAAACATAATCACAACTCAAATACTGGGTTTTTGATTGTTATTATATGTCTTCGAATAACTAATTTAAGAATTATCCTAAATTTCACAATATAACTTTAAAAACTGCTGAAGGATGTAAAATAAGAATATTTACCAATATTATTTCAGATTATGATCTAAAAGCTCTTTAATCACAAAACACTATCCATATTGATTAATTCAAACACAAAAAAGTAAATTTATGAAAATCATTTCAAGATAGCAATAAATATAATTTCTTTAAATAAATAGGAGAATCACAATAAGTCTCCGTGAAATGACAGCGGGGGTTCCCTAGCCAGGTCAACGGGGATAGACTCAAGGTCTAATATGATCATTTTAGAATAGGATACGAAATCATATTAGATCGGGATATCTATTCGTGTAGACGTTCGAGGGTTCAAATTTCGCTTAAGTAAGTTATTTGAATGAAAATCCCTCCCCCCGCATATTTAAAATATTTCAAATTATTTTTCTATGACTTATATTTACTGATTATCGACCGTTTTTTCCTTTAATGTCCTTGTATTTTAGTTTTCAATTATTTTACCTTATTTTCGAATTCGCCCTTTTCGGGGTCCAGTCCTACGAGCTGCTATTAAACCAACTTTTCTCCCTGGTGGGGCATTCCTCGACACCGTTGTAGGTCCACCTGGACCTTGATGAGCTCCACCACCATGAGGATGACTTACTATATTCATTGCAACTCCTCTGACAACTGGAAATGCTTTATGCCCCTTTGCTCGCATGAATGCTCTTTTTAATCCAGCCTTTAAAAATGGGCGATCTGAGCGCCCACCAGCTGCAATCATTCCGATCATTGCTCGAGCATCACTATGGATGGTTCTAACATGTCGAGATGGCAATTGAATTACAGTACCTTCTTTTGTTTGACTCCTAATTTGTCCATGGGTACCAGAGGCTCGACAAAGTGTTCCTCCATCACCAGGGCGCATTTCAACGTTACAAATCCAAATTCCTTCTGGGATATTTCGAATAGGTAGAATATTTCCAACTTCTAAAGTAGCTTTGTCACCTTGTTCGAGCTTTTGACCTACATAGACTCCTTCGGGCGCAGGTAAAAAACATTCATCCCCATTCTCATACTTTACTAGCATTAAAGGAAGGCCGCGTCCTCTTTCATGTACAAAATCGATGATTGTAAACTCAATCTTATCAATCTGTTCCTTTTCAGTAAGGGCTAAATAACGTGCTTTTCCTTTTCTTCGATGTGATAATGAACGAAATACTGGTGAACCACGACCACGACGCTGTACTAGTATTCTTTTTCCCATAATGATCACCTAACTAAATAATTCCAACTTCAGTTGCTAAATCTAAAGCACTTTGTTCTTTAGAAAGCTTAATGAATGCTTTCTTTTTGCCTTGAGGAGTAATTAAAGTGTTGACTTTGACTACTTTTACTTTATAGAGCGTTTCAAATGCTTGTTTTATCTCATGTTTTGTAGCCCGACGATCGACAATAAAGACCAATGCATTTTCATATACGTTATCCATTTTATTGAAAGCCGCTTCTGTTATCAGTGGGTATTTAACTATATCCTGAGGTTGCCTAAATTTCAGTTTAATTTCACCTCTTTACTAAAATTTACTATTTAAACATTATTCACGCATATACTCAATTGCGGACTTAGTCCATAATGTTAATCGCCCCGCATGAGTTCCAGGTGCGAGGTGTTCCGTATTCAGCTCTTTCACCAATACTACATCAACCCCAGGCAGATTTCTTGCTGCATTTCTTATTCCGTCGTCTTGGCCAACAACTATTAATACTGATTTTCCCGTTTTATATTTTCTCCCACGTTTTTTGCCTTTTCCTGATCTAATTTGGGATTTCCGTCTTTTTGCCTTTGCCAAGTCGTATGATAGGCCTAGATTATTGAAAACAGATTCTACTTCTTGGGTTTTCTTTAAAGATTCGAGATTATCACTTACTATTAACGGTAGATATTGTACCTCTTCAATGATATGGCCACGTGATTCCACTAGAATTGAATTTCCAGTCGCAGCAATTGCAGATTTCTTTGCTAAAGCTTTTTCTTTTTTATTTACCTTCTCATGGAATTTTTGTTGCCCGTGTGGAGGATGTGTTCTACGACCTCCTACAGCAAAGGGAATGAAGGCGCCACGACTAGCAGAATGTGTTCGTGAACCTTTAACTCTTGGAATTCGTGCGGCTCCACGACCAGCACCCCAACTTTCGGCTGATGTTCTTTTTCCAGCACGAGGATCCACTCCGTAAGGGATTTGACGATTTCTTCTACTAGCTAATACAACTCGCTTTATTATATCAGGACGGAAATGAGCTGAGAAAATCGATCCAACTTCTACATTCTCTATTTCCTTTCCTTCTAAATTATATACAGGAATTTTTGAAGAACTCATTTTTCTCGCCAAATATTCACTAATTTTTTGCAGAGGTACTGATATACGTAATTTGTATGTCCTCAATATCTGTAGGTTTTAGTCTAATTGGATCTCTTAAGCGAATAAGACGTTTAACAGAACCTGGAACACTTCCATGAATTACGCAGTGCTTACCAACTTTTCCATAGCGTTTAA
This sequence comes from Candidatus Hodarchaeota archaeon, assembly GCA_048886525.1. Taxonomy (GTDB): domain Archaea; phylum Asgardarchaeota; class Heimdallarchaeia; order Hodarchaeales; family Hodarchaeaceae; genus Hodarchaeum. The sequence goes on from JBHLKP010000007.1 coordinate 37,901, forward strand.
ATCCGCTAGTAGGGGTAACTTCCTCACCATCCTCACCGATTTTCAAAATCATTTTATTATATTCAGTTCTAGCAAAATAACCAAGCTGACCAGCACGCGGAACAGTCCACATGACTCTTGCTGGATGCCAAGGTCCTATACATCCGACAACTCTTTTTCCTTTGCGAGTTTTTCTTGGGAGAATTTTAATACCGTGTCTTTTGACAGGACCAGTAAAACCTTTTCCTTTAGTAGTAGTATTAACGTCTACAAAATCAGATGGTTTATAAACATCCTCTAAGTTTATTTTTTTACTCAATTGCTCTAAAGAATAATTGAATGCTTCTGGAATTGGCCCTCCTACCTTGATTTCTAAGATATCAGGTGTCTTTTGTGATAAACCAGCTTCTTTTGGCAAAGTATGAACTAGAACTCTTATTTCTTGCACTTCGTCTATGATTTTACGTACTGTTGCTATTTTCTTGTCCTTATCTAGTTTCTCTTTGGGAACTTTTATTCGACGACTAAGATCTTTTGTGATATTATCTCCCCAAATCTGAGTAAAAACTTGTAGTGTTTTAGATATAGGATCAGTTTTATATACACGAACCGCAAAAATGACTAAAGGAGGAGTTTCTAGAATTGTAACAGGAATGAACTGTTCTTGTTTATAAAATGGAGATCTTTTATCAGTATTTACCATACTAATATGAGTCATCCCAGCCTTATACCCAGCATAACCTAGTAGCCTAGGTTCGGGTGAGTCAGGCCATGTTCTCAATCTCGCAGTATGTCGTTTTGCTCTTTTTCTTCTATAACCTAAGGATCCACGGTGAGGGGCGTGTTTTTTTCGGTGACCCATTTTAAAAGCTCTCCTGTTTATAGTGAATCAAAAATTATTCTGTATTATAAACAATTCTTATTAACACAGGTGCATACTAATCTGTACACGACAGTTGTCACGTTTTTCAACACCCGATTTAAATCCTACGTACTTAATTAATTGAAACCTTAATGATTCAGTCTCATCATTTAAATAGGATTCAAAGAGAATATTGTTATTAAATAAATCCACTTTAATAAATCTCTGACTTGATGATTGATTGTGTGAATTTATCTCTATACATCATATTACTGAATATCTTTTCCACCATTGACTAGTTTGTTTCCCTAAAAAACGACCCAAAAATTCTTTTCCTTATAATGATAATAAATTTAATGGAATATTCTTATTAGTCAAATAAGTCTTAAATTATCTGATTCTATTAATTCTCAATCTTATTACTTCCGTCGAAAATATTAGTCTTTAAGAGTGAAAGTTGCTTTAGCTAGATGTAGTATTTACAATTATAAAATTTACTAAAATAAAAAGAATCGTCTATTTTTCGTGCAGTTACTAATTATTTTTATGGAAATTACTTATCATGTCATCTAATCAAGACACAGTCGAAGAAGAAAATGATATTCCTATAATTCATTTGGATATGAAATATCCAACTATAGCTATTATTAACCCCATAGCTCAAGAGATATTTAATAATGGTTATTTTGGACAATGGACTAATGAAAATTCTCTGAGATTAGAACCAGAAGAACTCCTTCTTTTATTAGACCGAGGACGTATTGAAATTCATGATATGGAAAAAAAAGAGAAAATTCCACCATCAGAGTTGGTAAATCATTTCACTAAGATGAACAAGGATTTTTGGAGTCGTTATTTAGTTTATAAAGACCTAAGAAATAGAGGTTATGTTGTTCAAATGGGAACACAAATAACGGCACCTTTTAGGATTTATCCACGTGGTGGTAAACCAGGTGAATCTATTTGTAAAACCGTTATTTTTCCAATGCCAGAGGGGGTAGATCTTGAACTTGACTTCTTGAATCAAATTGTAAATCAATCGAAAATTGATCGAAAAAAGTTGTTATTGTCTGTTATTGATCGTCTTGGGGATGTTACTTATTACCAGGCATCACAATTAGAACTTCAATCGAATGAACTCGAATATGAATATCGAGACGAATTAATCAGTGCCAAAGAGCAGGTAAATGGTGAAAAATAATGGATGAACGGTATTCCTTAGCCTCAGAAGAGAATCTATACATTCCAGATACTTCTGTTATTATCAATGGAGGTTTAAAAAATCTTATTAAGGCTAATGAAATTGAATATAACTCAAAAATTATTATCCATGCTTCACTAATATCAGAACTAGAAAATCAAGCTAATATGGGAAAGAAAATAGGAATTATAGGATTAGGTGAATTAATCGAACTTAGAAAACTTTGTAATGAAACAGGAATAGTTTTAACCTATGGTGGAAGAAGACCTCATCTAAATGAGATCAGATTAGCAAGAAGTGGGGTAATTGATGCTATAATTCGGGATTATGCATGGAAAGAAAATGGTATTCTTGTAACTTCTGATGCAATCCAGAATCTTAGTGCACAATCCTTAGGGGTTGAAACGCTTTATGTGCAACCACAAAGGACTCTTCACGATAAATCATTACGTATCGAGGAATATTTTGATGATGAAACAATGAGTATTCACCTAAAGCAAGGAGCCCCAGCATATGTTAAAAAGGGATCTCCTGGTAATATTCGTTTCACACAATTTTCAGATACGAAATTATCTAAGGAATATCTCAAAGGATTAGCTGAAGAAATAATCGAGAAAGCTAAAATTTTTGAGGATACTTTTATTGAAATTGATAGACCTCTCTCAACTATTGTTCAATATGATGATATAAGAATAGTAATATGTAAACCTCCATTTTCAGATGGATTTGAAATAACAGCTGTTAGACCTCTAGTGAAACTTTCAATTGAGGATTATAATCTATCATCTAGTCTTTATCGCCGTTTTGAGGAAAAAGCCGAGGGTATCCTCGTTGCTGGAAGTCCAGGAACAGGAAAGACCACTTTTACTAGGGCATTAGCTCTTTTTTATGAACAGAAATCAAAAATAATAAAAACAATTGAATCTCCTCGTGACTTAGATCTAAAACCTGAAATAACCCAATATTCAAAGAACTTTGGAGATCATACTGAAATCCATGATATCCTTCTTTTATCTAGGCCTGATTATACTATCTTTGATGAAATCAGAGATACAAACGATTTTAAACTATATACAGATCTTCGATTGGCTGGTATAGGTTTAATAGGAGTAATACACTCGAGTACGGCAATAGACGCAATTCAAAGATTCATTGGCAGATTAGAGCTAGGAGTTATACCAAGTGTCCTTGATACAATTATCTATATTGAAGCAGGTCAAATTTCAAGGGTATTGGAGGTTAGAATGACAGTAAAAGTTCCTGCTGGCTTAGTTGTAAGTGATCTAGCTAGACCTGTAATAGAAGTAAAAGATTTTGATAGTGGCGAAGTAGCTTATGAAATGTATACTTTTGGGGAACAAACAGTTGTTATTCCAATAGAAGAGGAGAATTTAAGCCAGTTCAAGATTGATGCACGTACAATTCAAGAGATTACAGACGCAATCGAACAATTCACAACCCAACCTGTCGTTCTGATTCCCAAAGACAGATATGGAATGAGGTATGAAATCCAATGTAACCAGAAAGATATCCCTTATATTCTGGGAAAAGGAGGAGTAAATATCAAGACTCTTGAAAAGCAATTTCGAGTGAAACTAGATATTAACAGATCAAATGCAGATTCTTTTTCGTCTAATTACGCAATTCTAAGCGAAAAAATGGTTTCTATTCGAAAGAGGATAATGATGATAAATTTTCCAAAGAAGTTGAAAAACTCAACCGTTGAGTTTTATTTAGAAGATGAAATGATGAGGAGAGAAGCTCCATTCTTTATAGGAACAACATCACGTTCAGGGAAGATCAAGTTTTCAATTGATAGTGAGGCTGCACTTAAATTTTTAGATGCTTTTGAGAGTGGTCATAAGCGAATCTTATGGAAAGAAGCATAGAATTAGGCATCTTTGGAAGAAAAGTCTGAAAGCTGCTTATGCAGCTCATTATTCAAAATAGGTGGATTAAAGATAATTATTCTTCTTTAAAAATCTCTCTTAGACGACGTAATTCTTTTAACATTTCTCCACGCAGTTCAGCTATACTTGTTGATCTTGCGTCAGCTATTAAATCAAGTGGGGATTGGGGTGATTTCTCTGGTGTTATTCCTGGGGTGGGAGGAAGAACAGAAGGCATAGGAGCTATTGATGGAGGAGCTGAAGGCATAGCAGTAGGTGGTGGAGTTGTTTTCGGAGGTACTGGTGGAATAGTAGGAGTTGTTTTTGGAGGCATTGGTGGGCCACTAGGAGGAGTTTTTGGAGGAACTACAGGTGGAGTAGAAGGAGCTGGGGTCGTAATTTCAGGTTTAGTACCAATTGCTTCATCAAAAAGTGAACTGACAACCTTCCCTTCGGATACTAACGGGCTCTTCCTTTTATATTTTTCTAATCTGGTTTTAACCGCATGATTACTATCTTGGTATCGTTTTATCAAAGATTCATATAGACGAGGACCAAATTTATCCTCACGTAAAGCTTCTTTGAATTGATTAATAATATCTTCATTTGATTTTTGCACAATTTCAAGATATGCGATCATTTCTCCAGTAGTTGTTCCAGATTCAGAAATAAGATCACTAGCACTTGGTAGACCTAAACTATCAGAAATCTCTTCAGTTTCAAAATATACAATCGAACAGATGAAAATAAGAGAAAAAATCGTGATTGCAACCCCGTACATGAAAGAGATGTCAAAGTACATTTCTAGGCCAAAAGAACCGATAGCATCGTATACGAAAGCTGAAGTAGGAAGGACTGCGACAAAAGAAAAAATAACTGTTAATATTCCAATAAAAAATGTTATTAACCAAAGAAATCGCAATTTATATAATGTTTTATAAAAATCCTTAGCCCCTGCAAGTAGTAATAATGAAATAGCTAAGAAGAAACTCCCAAATATGAAGAAAGCATACCAGTCAATATTTAAAAGCATCGATTTCTCTATAATTCCCGCATTAACTAAACCTGCAATCGCAAATGTTATTAAACCAATCAAAACAGCGATTAACCAAATAAAACGTAATTTGCGAAGTAGGGTACGAAAATTAGTAGAGGCATACATTAATAGAGGTATAAATCCCATGAAAAATAAAAGTCCTGCAATAATAAGGAGTAAATCCCAAGTTATTACCCCTTCAAGATCAATATATCCTCCATAAACAATCATACTGGCAATGTATAAAATAAAACCAATTAATATCAAAATAGCATAAAGTAATTTGAAATTCCACAGCCTTTCGTGATTTTGAACACTGAATAGTAATGTAGAAAAGGTAAAGACTATTATAATTACAGCAACAATAGAATAATCGAACCAAGTATGTGAAGGATTAAATAGTGCAAGCCTTTCCCAATAAACCAAAACTGAATATATAAATAGTAAAACGCCAAGACCGAAGAGAAGGAGTAAATGAATATATATCTTTTTAATTGATTTTTTTGTATTTGGATCCCCTGCGGATAACACTGGAAAAACAAATAAGAGTAAGAAAAAGCTAAATGCATTTAGTACCTCGTGGTTAAATCCAAAAAATAGCCTATCTGGTGAGGCTATTCCAGAAAAATACAAATATGAAATGATCATACCTAGTATACCAATACCTGTGAGGGTTAAAAGCATTCTTGATGATCTAACAATCAGAATTCTCAATAATACTATCTCCGGTTAAGCTTTTCAATCATCTATTTATTATAAAAAGTAAACTTAAAAGTCTAGTGAAATCCTTGAAAAATCACATTTTAATTGATATTAATAGGAAAACTATCCTTTATTTATAAGTCTAAATGATATTAAAGAATCACATTTGAAGGTCATTTTAAACAATAATAATTTATTAAATTTCCCCAACACTTAATTGATTTATTTATTTGCATGTACATCTTTCTACAATCAATTAAACGAAAAAATTAATTTAGTCCTTTGATTATAAAGCTTTAGTTATCTTCTGCGGGTTATTTACAATTCTAAACCATGAAATTTCAGTATTTCAGAAGTATCGAAACATCAGAGAAGATCTCAAAACATTTAATTATTCATCAAGAATCCAACAAAAACAGGAATAGATGCTCTAATCTTATAATCAAAATTGCCGAGGTATTCTAGTCCGGTAGGAAGCATGCCTGGAATTTTTAATTGCTTGTTTTCTTCTCTAAAATTGAAAGCATGTGCTCTTTGAGCTCGAGAGTTCAAATCTCTCCCTCGGCGGGGGGAATTTGGTATTTATAACTTCCATGAGGTTCATAAACCGTATCATACTAATTTTAAATTTTCTATTATCAAATAATGATAATAATACTAATCAAAGGGAGTGATTTAATAGAGAAAAAGGAGGATTGGACTTTTTTTTAAATATATTCAAATATCCATTCAGGGTTTCTTGTTTAAATCCTATTCGTAAGGAATTAGTAAATAAAAGTAGTATAATTATAAAAAAAATTATCTTACTCTCTTGTCCTGTAAAGATACATTATCCTGATTTAAGGATCTTGTGTGATCATGAATCTTTTCAGATCATCTGATTCATTCTCTTTTGAAAGATCATTATTGTTAGGTTGTCCCTCCAAGTATAAAGACTGATCTCTCATGTGAAAACGGCTTTTTTTCTTCTCGTTGAATATTCGCAAAAAGGATAATATATCCTTTCTAAACTCCTTTAATATAAGAGTAGAATGGAAATATTTGAAAATTTAGATGTATTTTGAAGTTTAGGCCATTCTTGTACAATAAAATTCAGTTGGAATCCAGTATGGAGTATAATCATCAATTAAGAATTGCAGGATCTGATTGTCGCGGTGATTGGTTAATCGGACATGCCTTAACTCAGATTCGTGGTGTTGGTTATCGTTTAGCTGTTCAGATCTGTGAAAAAGCTGAACTTGATCCAGATATGCGATGTGGTTTTTTAACAGATGAAGAAATTCAACTAATAGAAGATATCCTTACAAACTGCTCTGCATTCGATATACCATCTTGGATGTTAAACCGTCAAAAAGATCTTATTACTGGAGAAGATACTCACGTTATCAGCAATGATTTAATTGATATTCTTCGACTAGATATCGAACGTGAGAAAAAAACCCGTTCTTACCGCGGAATTCGACACTATCTCGGTTTACCTGTTCGTGGACAACGTACAAAAACATCGGGACGTGGTGGAGCAACAATTGGTGTATCGAAAAAGAAAGCAAAGCAGAAGTGAGGTTAGCTGAATGGGTGATCCACGTAGATTAAGAAAAAAACTTGAAGGTCCTAGACATCCTTTTAATAAAGCCCGAATTGATGAAGAAATGACATATATGGGGAGATTTGGTTTGAGAAATAAGAAAGAAATCTGGAAAGCTCAAACTGTACTAAGAAAATATCGTGCACGTGCAAGAGCTTCTTTAGCCCTCCCAGAGCAACAACGAGAAGAAGAACGCCGTAACCTTCTAAAAAAGCTTTATCATATGGGAGTAATGCCTACAGAGGAGGGGCTAATTGATGATATCTTATCTCTTTCAACAGAACAATTCCTAAAAAGGCGACTACAATCCTTGGTCCACGAATTAGGATTTGCTGCTACTCCTTGGCAAGCACGACAATTTGTTGCCCACGGTCATATTGCAATTCGTGGAAAAAAAATAACATCGCCAAGTTATCATGTTTTACGAGGAGAAGATGAATATATTAAATATTCTCCCAGTTCTCCTTACAATGACTCAGCTCATCCTGCTTTAACAGTTCCAGTATCGCGTTCTGGTAGAAGTAATAAACGGGATTCAGAAGATAGAAAATAATGTGAGGGTCAAAGAAATGTCGAAACAAAACGAAAATCCTAGTATGGCTGTTGCACATATTTTAAGCTCATATAACAATACAATTATCACTCTTACTGATATGACAGGCGCAGAAACAATTGTAAAGTCATCAGGAGGACAAGTTGTAAGAGCCGACAGAAATCAGTCTTCTCCCTATGCTGCAATGAAGGTTGGCCATGTAATCGCACGTGTTGCGAAGGAACGGGGAATTCAACAAATTGTAGTAAAAGTTCGTGCACCTGGAGGTTCTGGTGCTCGTAATCCTGGACCAGGGGCTCAAGCTGCTATACGTGCCATTGCTAGATCAGGTCTACAAATAACAAGAATTGAAGAAGTTACTCCGATCCCCCATGACAGCACAAGACAACGTGGTGGACGTCGAGGTAGACGCGTCTAAGGTTAAACTAGAGAAATTATTATTGATTTTCTCGGGTATCATATTAATAATTCCTCTTTTTAGTTCAAGCAATTTTATGAGTCATTTGCTTTTCCAAGAAGAAGGATATGTTTTTTTACGCATAAATACTGTATGTGGATTTGCACATATACCATTAGTTGATCTCAATATATTGTTTGTATTCATAGAGCTTTTAGCAAAGGCTACTAATTCCTCTTTTAAAGTATAAATAGCAATATTGGTATTCACTTCAATTCCATCTGATACTCTTAAAACCCCTGGGATTGTTAAAGCTGCTCCATGACATATGGCATCAACAGCAGAGTCACGAATATATATTTTGGGAATATCAGCACAAATCTCTTCAATTGGCCTAATTATTTCCCGAAGTGGAGTTTCTTTACCTTCTTTCGTATAATAGTACCAGGCATCTTGTAACTCTTGGAGGGTCACACAGGTCTCTTCAGAAAAAGGACCTGTTCTTATTCGCCGTAATTCCTGCATATGAGCTCCTGTACCAAGCAATAGACCAATGTCATAGCATAGTTTCCTAATATATGTTCCAGCTTCACATTTTATCCGAAGTAGGGAGAGAAATGAACCATCGTGTTCCTTTAGTTCCAATTCATAAATTTTACGGACTCGCAACCGACGTTTTACATTACTTCGTACTGGTGGTGTTTGGTAAATTTTCCCTCGAAAATTTTCAAGAACGTTTTGTAGTTTATCACGTGAAACAGGCACATGTGTCTTCATAATACAGATATATTCTTTCCCAGCAGGAAGAAGAACGCGCAAAGCTCGTGTTGCACTTCCTAAGGCAACTGGTAAGCATCCAGTGACAGCAGGATCTAATGTTCCTCCATGTCCAGCTTTATTTATTCCAACAATTTGCTTTACCCATGCAGTTACCTCATGTGAGGTAGGATTTGCTGGTTTATCTAAATTTATTATCCCCAAATCAAGAAGTTCGGAGATACTTCGATCTAATGGAGATTTTCCGTACTTAGAATCTGTAAAAAAATTCATAGCTTTATCATGAATGGTAGACACCATTTCAATTTTTCCTTACCAGAAATCCCGGAGAAACCTAGAAATAATCACTAAAGGGATATTTTTAGCGGAGTTTTTACCTCATTCAAAATTTTCGCTTTTTCAATTGCTTTTAAAATATCTTCATCTTTAGCACCGCGTTTTATTGAAATAATAAGATCCAGAGGGCGAATATGTTTGAGATTGCATCGACGTCTCTTAACTGGAGAAGCTCCTGCTCCAGAAATTAGAACAAAATTTTGATCTATTAAATCAACAATAACGGCTTTCATGAGAGCCTCTCGACCAGCTGTTTTGACTACAACTCTTCCTGGTTCTATCGCAGCCATTTATAATTCCTTCTGTTGGTAATTAATGCATCTTTAAGTCTAGGTTTAACCCTATTTAAGCAAAAATAACTTTACTTTGTGCACATGAACGGATAAATGCTCATATTTCTGCTTTAACTCACTTTCAGCCTCTTTTGAACTAACAATATATATGTTAGTAATGAAGCTCTGTTACGCAGAATTGGGTAGAAAAATATTAAAAAAAGCGCTAAAGTTAAATATTTATGAGCAAGAAAAAATTTAGGCCGCTGTGGCTTAGTTGGTAGAGCGACAGACTCGTAAGCCCATTTTCTGTTTGCTAAAATGCCCAAGATATCTGTTGGCCGTGGGTTCAAGATTTTAAGTACGATTGTATTAAAATGAAAGTCCCACCAGCGGCTATTACCAATCATACTTCAGTTTTTTTCTTTTAAAACAGATTAAATGCATTTATTTCATTCACCAAAAAATCTTGATAAGTATATATAGGGAAATTTGTATGGTGATCAATTATCTCGGTCATCATCTCAATCCCTTGCTTATAATCTTGTTTTATTATTCTTTTCAGCTCAGTTGAAGAAACAAGGGATTCTAATTTTGTAAAATAATCTTTAGTTCGTTGTTTCCATTCTCCGCGAGTGCGCCGATCCAATCTATATATGATTGGAGTTTCAATTTCAAGCATATTAAGACCATTCTGGTATACATAATGCCAAAAAACGAGAGGAAATGCATATCCTGCATCATCAAGATCCGTTGGGAGTATTAAAGTCTTATAACCTTTTAATCCGCAAAAAGCATCTGTGATATTAAGAGAAAAACAACGATTGACAGTTTTAGTTATTAGCATATTTGTAATGTAGCGATCAATTGGTACTTTGGTATTTTTTTTCCAAAAACGGTAAGATAGATAACGACTAGTTGATACAATGTCTAAAGTTGGATTCTTATCGAAATTTTCCAATATATCTTTGATACTGGCAGGATCATGCTGGAGATCCGCGTCAAAAGTGATTAATATATCATAAGAACGTTTTGATTCGCAAAATAAGGTTAATATGGTTCTACCATATCCTAAAGGACCATCACTATGTCGAAGATAATTAAATGGATAAACTTGGGCAAGCTCTTCATATATTGCTTGTGATTGATCAGTACTACCATCATCAATGAGTAATACTGCTATTTCATAAGCTTGACACTCTTGATTGAGAAACGTGTAAAGAGAGCGAATACACTCACACAAATAAGCTTGCTCATTATATAATGGAATTCCAACTAATACTTTCAGTAAAAAGCCTCCATTCAGGATATACAATTTAAATTGGTAACGGTACTGATTTATTTTTTAATACATCAGAGAAATTTATCGTAAAGTATCTAGATTATCTATTTTATAATACTTTTATTGCAAGACGGACTCGTAATATACTATTAGATATAGAATTGAGCGTCTTTGTAGATCGACTCTCTAGTTTCATATTTTTTAATCAAGTTTAATGCCATTATTATATCTTTTTTTCTTATTAGCTTGTTAATAAAATTCCTAGACTTATTATATTCAAATTAGAAGAATGAGAATCTCCTTTATAATTCTTTGATTTCAGGCAATCGAATCTTATATCCTGATACTTTTTTATTTGAAACTTTAGAAGGAGGAGACTTTTTATAAACTACTTGTCTCGGTTCGCTTGAAATACTCCAGCAAATATGAGTAATTACCACCATTCTAGGAGGATGAAAACATAAATGGCTGATCCTGATCCAGAACTTCAAGCAATCCTTAGAAGAAAAGCTTCTTCTCTTCGAGCAGTGGCCAGTTTTTATGAAAGAGTGAATCATAAAGGTGTCACAGAGATCAATGATGATACAATTGATGATATAATTCGCTCATCTCCCCTTCCAGTCATTGTAGATTTTTCTGCAGATGCTTGGTGTAAGCCATGTAAGGTCATGGCACCGATATATGAGGAATTAAGTCAGGATTTTGTTAATAAAGTTCTATTTTTAAAGATAAACACAGATCACAATCCTCAAGCCTCTGGAAAATATCGAATTGGCTCAGTCCCTACATTTATGATTTTTTATAAGGGAAATAGACTGACTCAAAGAATTGGAGCAATACCGAAATTAAAATTCAAAGCTTGGATTAATGAAGTTCTTCAAAAATTGGATAGCCTAACTTGAATCCAAAGCAAGTGTGAATAAAAATGAGAGAAAGTTGAGCGATATATTATGAGAGAAAAATGGAAGAAAAAACGATTAAGACGAAGAAAGCGGAAAGAACGACGAAGAAAGGGCTGAAATTAATAAAATAAAACTTAAAACTGGTTAGCTGCCATTTTTTGCTTTCAAAAATGACTTAATTATATTTTAAGATAAATGATTTATTTAAGTATTCTGCAGTCAAGAGTTTTTGATTTTATGCTAATTTTTCCTTCAAAAATAATTGGAGCACACTTAGGGTGATTATAGGTTTAATTGGCGCCAGAGGAACTGTACCAACTTCTAAAACAGCTACAACATCTTTCTTGGTCGATAATTGGTACTTATTTGAATGTCCTTCTGAAATTGTTCAAGCCTTTCACAAATATCAGGAAAACTGGGTTAAATTAACAGATAAAACATCGGATATTGAACTTAAATCACTTGGCCGACCTACTTTAGGAAAAATAAGATATATTATTCTATCTCATCTACATTTCGATCATTGGGGGGGATTAACACATATAATTCATCGTATATTACTACTTGAAAAAGAAAAGAGAGAAAAATCACCTTTAAAACTCATTATACCTAAAAATTCGACTCTACCATTTCAACAACGAATGAACCAAATGTTTAACGGTGTGTTTTCAGAATATCCTCTTCCAGATGAAGAATTTCTTTATCGTATACTCGCTATTGAAGTAGGTGCTGGAGTAAAAAACGTTCTACAGATCATAGTGATATCTGACGGAGACTCAATTCCATTAGGCCCAGGGTATTCATTGACAGCAAAACAGAACAATCATCTCTCCTCAGGTTCTTTATCTTTCAATTTAAAACATAAAATTACGAAATTAAAAAAGCAAAAAGCCCTTAAAATGGGTGTTCCGTTTGATAAAACTTTAAAGAGAATTGAAAAAAGCCAAACTCCAGTAAGAATAGGAAATCTTAATATTTCTCGTTCAGATTTATTCCTTGATCAAGTAACCGTTCTTTCATACTCGGGTGATACATCAATAGATTCGAATCTTTTCAAATTTTTTAATGAAACCCATATTCTGATTCATGAAACCACATATCTTACCCCAGAAGAGCTATTCCATCTAGATTTACATGCTGACTTCGCTTCTTTGATAAAAGAAGCTGATAACTTGTCTACTCTGAAATTTTTGATACCAATCCATTTTTCGATCCGACATACAGATGAAGAAATTGCAGATCATATTAATTCTATATCAAATAAGTTATATAAAATCATAAATCCTTTAGATGTTCTTGTTGTGCTTTTAACTCGAAAAAGCTGTACATTTTATAACAGAATTAAAGGAGATCTTCAATAAATACATTTATTCAAGATATTAATAACCTAAATAAGCTTCAGAATGTTTTTGCCTTTATAAACCAAAAATCAAACCATTCCCTAAAATTTGCATACCCCTGATTCTTAGCAATTTTTCGAAGTGCTTTCACTGTTCCTGATCCATATTGTATTGCTTTTTTCTGCTGTGTTACAATTGAGTCAGGCAACCCTAATTTCTTTGCTAAGCCACGAAGTAACACCTTTCTTGTAATTTCTCCGTGTTTTGTTGAGATAATATGAGATCTAATGGGATATGATCGTGCATACTCTATAATCTCTGGATCTAGATATGGGTAGATTAAATTCACTCCGAAATAGTCCGCAAGACCTTTTTCCATACTTATTTGACCATCCAGAAGAGATTTAAGATCATTTTCCATAGCTATGCTAATATCTTCAATTTTATTTGCGTCATACATCAAACTATATCGCTTATATCCTCCGAAAAGCTCATCAGCTCCCTGACCAAGAAATATATTTCTAGTTTGAAACCGTCTTTTAAGGAATTGCATACCAAGAAATAAAGGTATAGCGATTGCAAGATGAACAGGATTATCGATTATATTAAGCATTCTTAACTCTATTATTGCATCTTTTATCAAATCTAATGTTAAAAAATGTCTATTGAGCTCGAATCCAAGCTTTTTTGCTCCAAAAGAAGCATTTTCCATGTCATGACTTCCCCGAAATCCCACACAAACAATATTTAAAGAAGAAAGTGGAATTTGACTTAATAATACTTGAGCAATAATTGTAGAGTCAAGACCACCACTATATAGTAAACCTATGGAATTAGTTTGGTTTTGATCACTAATTATTTGCTTTAATCGGCGTTCAAGGATATCCACATTTTTCCGATCCTTCTTAATAGCCAAAGTGCTGATTAATATTATTATTTAATATCACTGCGTTAAAATTCGATGATACCTCTTGTCTGTTATGTTCTCAAAACATTTATCATACGTATGTAAATGCTTTCACTTACTTCGATTACTAAATCTATGGGCGTGCTATTGCTTTGGAACACCCCTCATCAAAAAAAGGCTTACGAAAAAAATATGAATCTTTTTTTGCCCC
>JBHLKP010000008.1:0-49917 GCA_048886525.1 Candidatus Hodarchaeota archaeon
CTGAAGCTGAAGGCAGATAATTTGACTCTAGACTAATTATTAGGCAGTTCAGGAATATAACAATAAATACTACAATTTGGTGCTTTCCAGAGAATATTTTCATCAATCCTACTTCGTATAATTAAGTTATAGGGGATATAAATCCCGAATAATACTCTTAAATTAGCTCTCATTCATTAATGTCTTCAATGAAGATAATTATTCTTATAACTTACCGAAAGTTTGTAATATTTTTGCTTTTTAAAATACCTTTTTAGATACTTTTATTACTGAGCAAAATCATTCAAATTTCAAAGCATCATATTTTTATCCTATTTCAAATTAATTGTAATTTAAATAAGGGTCATTGGGTTTATAAAAGTGGTTCAAAGTATTCGGGTCTTTAAAAAAAGACTTCAGATATCTCAAAAAAAATGGAACACGGTTCAAGGTCAATCATTAAGAACTGTGAATACAATATTAAATACTATTTCGAGATTAAACTTAATTCAGAGACCCAACATTTTTTCAACAGCTCTCCTTGAAAGATTTTATGATATTCCTGAACGTTTGGCATATCATCTTGCTGATTTGGTCAATAAGAGTATAGCGGATTTATACGCTTATTTATCTCAATTTTCTGATGTAGTTGACGAGATGCGAAAAATTGAAGCTCAATTTCGATTTGATTTCGCTGAAATAGCTAAAAAATCAGTGACAGAGACAGAAACGGCAAATTTCCATGACCTTGAAATGATTGAGATAGCTGAGAGGACCATTCAAGAAATAATTGACCGTTACGAAACAGAACTGTCATTACGTAAGCAAATTATATTTGAAATTCAGGAAGCTAATTCTATTCAACCCTTAACTATAACTGCTTATCTTGTTCTGTGGACAGCTGAAATTTATATCGAGCCTAGGGAAATTCATGAGCTTTTTGAAGAGTTTACACAAGCTGAAAAATTATATGAAAGAATGTTACAGTCTCAAGACTCTTTCAATTCAATCCCTAAATCTAGATAGTTTAAAACGTGCTTTCAATTCTCTTTCCTTACTTTGTTAACTTGCATGGAAACTTGAATTTTGAAATATACTACCTAAAGTTCCGCTATTAAACCCCTGAACTAAAAAACCCTGCATCTTATCATTTATAGCATATTCAGGTTCTCCATGTTCCATGAAATTTTTTACTAGATTCATAGATATTTTTAAATCATTCCTAGCATGTTGTTCAAAACCTTCTGAACAGATAGCTACTCCTCTCAACTGAGAATTACCTGGCCCTGGTTTTGATATGAAAACACATCTTTTATTCCCTGCAGTTAAGTGATCTGGGGTATGTCCTATTAGATCTGAACTCATTGATTGGATTGCAGAGAAGAGGCCAGTATATAAACATACCTCCTGACCAGCAGGACGGTGACTGGCAAACAATGGTAGACCTCCATCATCGAAAATATAAATTTCAGAGTTTGAAAATATCTTACTTAATATATCGAAGCGTTCATCTTCATCAGAGATTTCAGAAGGATCACTATTCTGTGGTAGTTTCTTCGCATCATTTAAAGAAGTCCGTTTAGCTATATTTCTTGTTGTAAAAGTATCTGTTGATGAAGAAAAAGAAAAAACATTTTCTATTGGATTCAAATCTGTTAGAATAATAACAATATTATACCCTTTAATATTAGCATCTATTGAACTTGAAAAATATACTTCAAAATCTTTTCCAAATGTATTTATCATTTCTAATGAAGTATTATTCATTATTTGAAGACTTAATGAGCTTTCTGAATTTATAACAACTAGAATGGTTTCTAGATGTTCAATTTCTTCAGGTAATGCTAATATTAATTTTTCCCCGACTTGATCTATAGAGTCCTTTAATGCAATATCTAGTTCATTTGAAGATGAAATTCCGTAAAAAAGGCTTTTAGACTTTCCAAAAACTCGTATTAGATCTGAAAAAGAAGCTCCAATACCAGTAGTTGATGATAAACTAGAAATTAAGCAGTCCAAAAGAATTTTAAACTTTAACTTCCCTCTTTCATCAGAAATATCTAAATTAAAATAACATTTACCAAAGATTGATTTTTGACCTGATTGGGATACCCTACTTGTATCAATAAAAATAGGAATTGTACCTGAATAATCAATAGAGGCCATAATCGTCCCTAGAACACGGAATATTCCTTCTTCTGAAGAATTGAATATAAAAATTAAGAAGTAAGAATTTAATAGACTATAAACTTGCTTTATAACCAATTCAGAATCAAGTTTGACTACTTGATCACATATATTGTCGCTTAATGATGATGGAGTCAATAAGAGAAGAGGAAGACGCGCTTTTCCTCTGATATTGATGAAATCTTGAATTATTTGTAATTCTGAGGAAAGACTCTCTCCGACACAAACAATTTTTCCACGAGGTCGAAAACACTCTAAAATTGAACTGTCTTTTCCAGAAAGTACACTCAAGGTTAAGATCTCTTCAAATAGCCGATTAGGTATCCCTGTTGAAATCTTCGAATAGGGGGAATTTACAGATAACATTAAATTTTGAACTTAACATGACTCTTCAATGGCCATATTATGCTGATTATATGATGAATAAAACGTAAAATGGATCAGAAAAAAAGATATCCTAAGTAGATTCGTTCTCAATGCTTTTGGTGTTGAGTGATTAATGGGTGTATGGTTACACCCTAAATGAATTGAACTTTTCGTGTAAATTGAAATGGCTAGTAAGGATGATTTCAAAATACCTTTCAAAAATCATGTAAAAACGGAATCTTGATCTGATTATCTAGCAGCAGGCAAATGCTTCCGTTTCCAGATTAGCTGAATCTTTCATCACAATCATTTGATAGAGTAAAATGTTATTAAATTACAATGAATGAGCTTTAAATGAAGAAAAAAGAATTAATATGGTGTTTTTCAAAAAATTTGGTTGTTTTCCATGGAATTTGAAATTATAAAGAGTGAAGGTTTAGGACGATTAGGCAGTGTTTCGGCAAAATTAATTTTTCAGACTCCAGATTTAATATCTCAAGTATTTTTTGAAGGAATTAAGAGCTCCTTTTTTCATAATGGGATTAAATCTAGTTTATACACAACCAATGAAGATACTTGTACCTTTTCCTTAGAAAAAGAAAAAAACAATAGTCATTCTATAGGTTCTCTCATTATCTATCCTTCTTTACAAATGCAAGATAAGTCTATTTATGATATTACCAGTAGTAGAAATTTATTTCCTTCTATTTCAGGAATAAATCATAAACGGGAAAATGTAATTCATCTAATTCCATGGGATTTACCATCAATATTTCTAGGTAAGTTAAGAAGTTATTTAGAAGCTTTAAACACGCTTAATCAAGATGAATTTATGCTAAATGTTAATTTTGCCTTGAATATTCCATGTACACAAGAAATTTTAACCCAAAAAATACCCAAATTCGAATTTCCTAACTTTAAGATTGCTTGTTTAGGCGATATCTCATCTTTAATAAATCACCCAGCAGTATTACTAAAATATTTGATTCAGGTTCGTTCATGGGTTTCACCAAATATCATGTTATATGCTCCTGGAGTACCCTTTAGTTACATTCCTATATTAGTCTATCTAGGTATCGATTTATTTGACTTAGCATTTTTAAGAATGAATTCGATAAATTCTCTTCAACAGTCAGAAAATATTCTTGAAAATAATTTAAATATTAATATTATCAATCAGATTCTTCTTCAAACGAAAAATGCTTTAAAAAATGGTAAATTAAGGGATCTTGTTAGAATTTATGCTAATTCATATCCTCCAATGAAAACATTATTACGTATAAGCGATAAAGAGGTTAATCTCACTGAAAATACTCCTCTCTTTGGTTCAAAATCACTCTATTGCACAGATGAAACAGATTTCACTCGTCCAGAGGTTGCAAGGTTTAGGAAAAGAGTCCGTACTCGTTATACACCTCCCATTCATCATAAGGGTATCATATTTCTCCCCTGTTCAGCTAAAAAACCATATTCAACTTCAAAATCACATCAGCTCTTTAGAAGTGTCATTAAACGGAACTTAAAGAAAACGCGTCACTATATCGGAGAGGTTATTTTAACAAGTCCTTTGAGCGTTGTACCAAGAGATCTTGAATTTACTTATCCTGCAGCTCATTATGATATTCCAGTAACAGGAAAATGGAGTGAAATAGAAATAACGCATCTTAGAGAAGATCTCTTAGATTTCATTTGGAAAATCGATCCATTAATCCCATTAGCTGGATTTCTTAAGGGAATAGAACGAGAAATTTTAAACGAAGTATGTAAAAAGATTAACAGAACGATTAATCTTATATCAGATGGACTACCTTCGTTAACATCGAAGAGCTCATTAAAAGAATTCGGTGAATTATTAAAAGATACTTTTAAAGAGATCTCCCCTAATGTATCAAATCCCTCCCAATTAACTTTTTTAAGAGCAGTAGCTGATTTTCAATTTGGTAAAGGAACTGGAATTATCCTTTTACCTGATGATGTTAAAATTAGCGGGCATAAAGAATTAGGCCTTCGAGTGAAGCATAAGAATACTCATTTACTTACATTTCGACCAGAAATCGGATTATTAACTCTTTCTCTTGAAGCAGGAAAAAGAATTTTAGGTCATACAAACAATATTGTTATATTCAACGGAGAAAAAATCTCTGGTTCTACTATTTTTACAAAAGGAATCATTGATGCAAATCCAGAGCTATATCCTAATGAGGAAGTACTTGTTATTAACTCAGAAGGAGAATTATTAGCAACTGGTACAACGTATATTTCAGGTACTTATCTAGTAAGCATGAATAGGGGTAAAGGTGTTAAAATCAGACAAAAGGTGAAATAAAATTCCTAGTGATTCCAATCCTTTTTTGACAACTATAATTCTTAATTTACGAAATGACTATCTTGAATCAATAAAATTGAGTTCACAACCTAAATTATGGAGTAATATAGAGGAAACAGAAAAAGAAGTCATTATCACGATTGTTATTCCTACTAGAGGTTGTAGCTGGGCTTTATCAGAATCAGGGGGATGTTCTGTTTGTGGATACATTAATGATTCTTCAAGAAATCATAATATACCTTCAGATCTAATTTTAAATCGAGTTAAAAAAATAATGGATAAAAATAGTTTAATTAAACCCATTCAAATTAAAATTTTTAATTCGGGCAGCTTTTTTGATGATGATGATGTACCTCGGAAATTGCGTTTTAAATTAATACAACTAATCAAAAATTATAGTAAAATACGCAAAATATCTGTCGAATCTCGCCCCCAATATCTGCTAAATAATTTTAAAGAAGTTGAACATTTAAAAAATCAATTAAGCCCAGTTATGCTTGAGATCGGTATTGGATTAGAAAGTTCAAATAATTGTATTCTACGAGATTGCTGGAACAAAGGATTCACCCTTGAAGATTATGCGAAAACCACACAAAAAATTCGTTCACTAGGTGTTAAGATCAAAACTTACATTCTTGTAAAACCTCCATTTTTAACTGAATTAGAAGCAATTAACGACACGATAAAAACCGTTCAGGACGCAGTTGGGATTGGAACAGATATAATTTCTCTTAATCCTTGCAATGTTCAAAATGGTACACTTGTAGCTCACCTTTTCAGGGATGATAGTTATCAACCCCCATGGTTATGGTCCGTTTTCTTTATCATAAAATCGATTAAGAACCTCTTTCCTCATCTAGAGGTTATTTGTGAACCAACTGCTGCAGGGAAACATAGAGGAGTTCACAATTGTGGTAAGTGTGATGATCTTGTACTAAGAATCATTCAAAAAACTATAAAAAATGAGCCTGTTCCGAAAAATCTTTCAAAAATTTGCTCATGTTTCTCTAGATGGAAATTATTAGTAGAATCACCAATTGAGGCATTTAGAATTCGAAATCTTTCAAAATTAAGAAAATTATCGCCTTTAAATGAGTAAAAATGAGTGAAATTTCATTCTGAACGGGAAAGGAATTTAGCAAGCTCTTCATTGCCTTCTAGTACGAATTTATCGTCCATTGATGATTTTAGCTCGTTTAAAAGTTGTTTTGATCCTTTATTTAATTTCTTGGGAAGTTTAACTACAAGTCTGATATGCATATTTCCTCTGCGAGAACTATTTGGATCTGGAGCACCTTTGTTCCGAAGTGTAATAATTTCTCCAGATTCTGTTCCAGGTTCAATAGTAATTGTTTCTTTTCCATTAATTGTAGGGATTTCTACTTTTTTACCGAGAATAGCATCAATAAAACTTATTGGATATTCAATCATTACTTCAGAACCATTCCTATGAAAAAATGGGTGGGGGTCTACTAAAACAACAATATATAAATCTCCAGAAGGCCCTCCTAACTCGCCTGGTCTACCCTCACCACGAACTACAACTCTCATTCCATCGTCGATACCTGCAGGAATCTCAATATCTACTTTTCTGAATTGTTTTACTTTTCCCATTCCACTACAAGTTTCACATTGAGCACCTCTTGGTATAGATTTGCCTTCTCCACGACATTTTGGGCAAGTTGAGATATTTACAATTTGACCGAATGCAGATCTTTGAACTTGACGTATTTCACCCGTTCCATTGCAAATTTTGCATTCTTTCAGTGATTTTCCTTCTCTTACTTTGTTACCATGACAACTGGGACATTGAGCCCAATTAGGGACTTTGATCTTCTTTTTTAATCCTTTCATTGCTTCTTCGAAAGACATTTCTAGATTTAGTCTTACATCTTGACCACGACGAGCTCTTTGACGCGTAGACTGCCTATGAGAAGCTCCTCCAAATCCACCAAAGAAACTATCAAATATTCCACCCCCAAATAATCCACCAAAGAGATCCTCAAGATTTATTCCTGAAAAATCACTAAATTGAGTTCCTGCTAGACCTTCATGTCCAAAACGATCATATCTTGCTCGCTTCTCATTGTCCGAAAGAACTTCAAATGCTTCTGCTGCTTCTTTAAATTTATCCTCGGCATTAGGATCATCAGGTTTCATATCGGGGTGATATTTCCGAGCAAGATTACGAAAAGCTTTTTTTATAGATTTAATATCTGCATCTCTAGAAACTCCCAGTACATCATAATAATCTCTTTTTGTCTTACTCAGAATAGTCACCATCATTCAGGGTAAATATAGTAGAACATCAATTATTCGTCGTCTACTATTTCATAATCTACATCAACTACTTCTGAATCATCAGCTCCAGAAGAAGTACCTTGGAAACCAGCGCCAGGGGCACCTTGGAAACCAGCGCCAGGAGCTCCCTGTTGTGCAGCTTGTTGAGCATAGAGTTTCTGTGCTAGTTCATGAGTTATTTTTTCAAGCTCGTCACTTTTCTTATTGATATCTTCAATATCCCCAGCTGTTAGAGATGTTTTTAGATTTTTAATCAAAGATTCTGCATTAGAACGAAGATTCACATCAACCTTGTCTCCCATGTCTTTAAGAAGTTTTTCAGTCTGATATATCAATGAATCAGCTTTGTTACGTGCTTCTGCTTCTGCTAAGCGTCTACTATCTTCTTCTTCGTATTTTGCTGCTTCATCAACCATTCGTTGGAAATCTTTTTCCGAAAGTCCACTATCACTTTTTATAGTAATCTTTTGTTCATTTCCTGTTCCAAGATCTTTAGCAGAAACATTTACTATTCCATTTGCGTCGATATCAAAAGTAACTTCAATTTGAGGTACTCCCCTTGGAGCAGGAGGTATTCCTACGAGTTGAAATCGTCCTAATGTAATATTACCAGCAGCCATTTTTCTTTCTCCCTGTAAAACGTGTATTTCAACCGATGGCTGATTATCTGCTGCTGTTGAGAAAATTTGACTTTTTTTCGTGGGAATAGTTGTATTCCTTTCAATTAACCTAGTAAATACATGTCCTAATGTTTCTATTCCTAGCGATAATGGAGTCACGTCAAGTAACAGAACATCTTTTACGTCTCCCAGCAGAATAGCTGCTTGCACTGCTGCACCAAGTGCAACACATTCATCAGGATTAATTTCTTTCGTTGGTTCCTTTTTGAAATAACTTCTTAATGCAGATTGAACAGCAGGAATACGCGTAGATCCACCAACAAGTAAAATCTTATCAATATCAGAAGGTTGTAACTTGGCATCAGACATGGCTTGTCGTGTAGGGCCCATAGATGCTTCAATTAAGTCTGCTACCATTATTTCAAATTTAGATCTGGATAGGGTAAGATTTAAGTGTTTAGGACCTGTTTGATCAGCATAGATATAAGGTAAACTTATTTCTGAAGATGTTTTCTGAGATAATTCAATCTTTGCCTGCTCTGCTGCATCCTTTAACCTCTGCATAGCCATAGGATCTTGGGAAAGATCTAAACCTGTCTCTTTTTTAAATTCATCTACCATCCAATCCATGATTCTCTGATCATAATCATCTCCACCTAAACGATTATTGCCTGAGGTAGCCTTAACTTCAAATACCCCTTCACTTAATTCAAGTATCGATACATCGAATGTACCTCCTCCTAAATCAAAAACTAGAATTGTATTTTCTTCTTCTTTGTCTAATCCATATGCCAAGGAGGCACTAGTGGGTTCATTAATGATTCGAAGTACATCCAATCCCGCGATTTTACCCGCGTCTTTGGTTGCCTGTCTTTGCGCATCAGAGAAGTACGCAGGCACTGTAATAACAGCTTGTTTAATTTCTTCTCCTAGATAAGCTTCAGCATCACGCTTAAGCTTTTGAAGAATCATTGCGCTTATTTCTGGAGGTTTGTACTCTTTTCCATCAATTGTCACTTTATAAGGTGTACCCATCTCTCTTTTTATTGATCTAATAGTACGTTCAGGGTTAGAAATGGCCTGTCTTTTAGCAATAGTACCAACAATACGTTCCCCTTCCTTTGTTACAGTAACTACTGATGGTGTTATTCTTTGTCCTTCAGCATTTGGTATAATTATTGGTTTTCCGCCTTCCATGGTAGCAATAGCGGAAAAAGTTGTTCCTAAGTCAATACCTATTGGTCTAGTCATTATTTTTCACTTCTTCTGTAGGTTTTTTTGCAACAACAACCTTCGTAGGTCGTAATAATTCTGAATTCAACAAAAATCCAGATTGGATTTCTTCTAAGATTGTTTCTTCTTCAATATTAGAATCAAATTTTACAAATACTACTTCGTGGAAGTTTGGATCAAACTTCTTTCCTTGAGCTTTGATTCTTTTAATTCCTTCATTCTTTAGAATTGTCCTAAATTGTTTATGAATAGCTTTAAATCCATCAACAACCGAGTTTAAAGTCGTCATTTCATTCGATGATAAATTTTTTTCAGCTTTTTCAAATGTATCAGCAAGATCAATTAGCTTTAGTAATAGATTCTCATTTGCTTGTTTGATTATCCGCTGTTTTTCAGATTTTGTCCTTTTTTCTAAGTTTTCGTAGTCAGCTAACGCACGCAAATAACGAGAATAAATTTTATTGTACTGAGCGTCTTTTTCCTCAATCTGTTTATACAGACTCTTAAGTTCTTCAATCACGTTATTATCGGTGATTTCTTGCAAAGAGGTAGAATTCTTTTCTTTCTCCTTACTAGTTGAAGAGGTTCTATCGATTTCAGCTTCTTCTATTTGGTAATCGATATCAATGAATTCTGATTCGTTTTTATTATCGGAATTGGTGTTTTTTTGACTCATTGTAACAATCTCACTTTGGATTTATTTTATAGTAGATTCTAGTTTTTTCAATAAATTTACACCATGTTCAGGAAGTAGGTCTTTGTCTTTCAGTCTTTTTAGGGATTCTAATAGCTCCGATCGTTTAGTTTTAATTTCCTTCTGAACTAAATCAAGCGAAATAGGGGATGAGCTTGAATAGATCGTATAAGCTAATTCTCTATCCTTTCTATGGGCGTCTCCTTCGAGTTTCATTGAAATTGTCTCATTTAATTCCCCTGTTATGGAAAGCTTTCTACTCAAAAGTAATGATTCAATTCTACCAATTTGATCTAACATTTTATCCAAATTTCGGATTTTTTCATCAAAATTTGAATTTGTATCTTCCAATGCTTTTGATATACTATTTGGTAGATCTTTACTTAGGAATTCTACATGATCATGCTGAACTGAATGCTCATTATCTGAATTGCCTATCGAAATCTCAAAAACATCGAAGTTAAGCGAATGCTGGCTTAAAGTGATCCTTACGGAAATATTTTTTGCAATATGATACATTTTTCTTGTAGGACCTTTTGGTCCTTCTACCATCTCTTGAGCTAACCAACCTTTCTCCATTAGGCATTGTAGATGTCTTTGTAACGATTGTTGGGACTTATTTAGTTCTTGTGATAATTGAAAAAGATATTTAGGTTCTTGAGCAATAGATCTCAATATATCTCGTCTTGTTTCATTACTTATTAGCTCGAAAAATTCTTTTTCACTCATCAAATACTTTTTCTCCCATCATTAGATAATGAAAGCTCATTTAAACAACAGAAAAAAACAGTTTTAAAGCTTATCAGCTCTAGAGCTGATATGAATATTTATGTTTATTAGATAAAAAATACATCAGAAAAAGATATTTCAGCTTAAAGATACTTATGATTATTCTTCGACATCTTCGTCTGTACCCATCTCAAGGAAATCTGGATTTTGAGTCATCATAATACGCATTTCTTCTATGGAAAGAGTTTTCTTCTTTTTTAAACTCAATTTTTCTTTTATAATTGCACTCTGTTCCTCGAGCATTTCAGCAGTTGCTCGATCTCGTTCGATTTGAACTCTTTCTTTTCTCATACGACTTTGTTCTTTGAATACACCTGATTTCTCCCTTAAATTTCTGTTTAATTCACGAAATTCTTCCCTTAATCCTTTTATTTCTTCTGCTTTTTCTAAGAATTCTTTATGTCTATTATCAGCTTCATCTTTTGCTCGTTTCCCAGCCTCGTATAGATCTGTCAATTGTTGATGAGATTTTTGGGAATTCTCAACCAGCTCAGAAAAATCTTTCCAACTATGATCTAGAAATCCTCTAAGATTGTTAATTTCGCGGTTTAAATCCTTTCTTTCTTTCAGTTTTTCAGCAGAGACGGATATTTCACTTAATTGTTCCATTAAACTATTTACCTGGTCGGTTAATTGCCTTTCTTCCGTAATCCCCATGGATGGTGTTGTCTGAATCTTCCAATCAAGGTTTTCTATTCGTCGTCGAATGCTTTTTGAATGTCTAACTTCTTTTTCGTCTATATCTAGCGATTTTATTTCTTCATTTAACGATTGGGCCTTTTCAATCAAACCTTTCATTTCTTCAAGTACTCCACGGCGCACAAGTTTTAATTCCTGAATCGAACGGTTATTTTTATCCCTTAGAGTCTTTAGTTCTCTGACTTGAGCGAAATTTTCTGAAGCTACTTTGTTGAGTTCATCTCTTTCATCGCGGCATTGATTCCTTTCTCGTTCCAGTTTACGAAGTTGAGCTAATAATTGGGACTTACGATTACGCAGTTGAAGTATTTCATCTTTAAGAGCTCTAAGGTCTTGAGATTCAAAGGCTTTAGCCATGTATGTTACACCATTAAGAATTAAACTGACATTAATCGGTACACATATTAACCTGCTATTAAAAAAACCCGATAAACTGTGTAATAAGGAAAAAAAAAACAATTTAAATTTCCTTTGAACCACTTTATATTCAAAGAAAAATGTTCAAGCTTCTTTTTATCACCTCTTATGAGAGATATTAATGATAAACAATGAAAAGGCTGTAATATTTGATCTTGATGGAACTTTGATTGACACAATGTCTAGTTTCTCGGCCATGGTTATTAAGAAACTAAAACAAAGGGGAATTAAAAACATAAAAGTATTAACTAAGAAGCTTGAGGATGCGTTATCTGATGATTCTCAATCTATACCATCAGGTCCAAGTATAACGTTAATCCCTAAAATTTTTTGGAAAATTGGGAGAAATGCTGGGTTAACAAGATATCAAGCTTTATTCTTCACAATCGATTGTGTCACAAAGGCTCGAGATATTTATAATAACGCTCCTTTGTTTTCTGATGTTAAGGATTCACTTTTTAGATTAAAATCAGCAGGATATTCACTTGGAATTTACACTTTGGCCTCAAGAAGACAACTGAACATGATTTTAACCAAGCATAATATTGCTCATTTTTTTAACCCAAACTCAATAATTTCCAGAAATGACGTCAAAAAGACTAAACCAGATCCAGAAGGAGTGCTACTTGCTTTTAACGGATGTTCTGTAATTCCTCATTATGGTATTTATATTGGCGATATGCCTTCGGACATTATAGCTGGAAATAGAGCTGGAGCAATTACTATTGGAGTAACCACAGGACTTTTCAATAGTCAAACCCTTAATCAATTATGCCAACCAAATATTATCTTTGAATCCCTTGGAGAGGCATCAAACTGGATTCTCGATTCTTTCTTGTTAAAGAATTAACCTTTTGTAAAAATTCAAATATCTACAAAAACTGCCAAAGAATTCTTATTGTAGTCCTATAAATTCCCTAATGTAACTAAGGCCGACTTTTCATATTCTAAAAAAAGCTAATCTCTAATTTAATGATTTAAAGAGTGATTATCATGATAGAATCTTCATTAAATGCCGTATTTTCCCAATTAAGTGAACTTGGTAAATCGATAGAGCCAATGATGTTAAAATTTCTTTTGAAGGACGTAAATTCTGAATTTAAAGACTTAATTTCATGGCAAACTGATACTGGAGGGAAAAGAGTACGTCCAGCTCTAACAATAATATTTGCTCAGGCTTTTGGAGCCCAAAAAAATGATACTAAAGTTTTGGCTGCGGCTAGCGGTATTGAATTAATACACACATATTCCTTAATACTTGATGATATCATTGATCGTGGAGACCTTCGACGAGGAAAACCTACGACACGAGCGAAATACGGGGATGAATTTGCAATTCTCTCTGCAATCATTCACCGAGAAGCGGTTTATGAAGCAGCAAAAGCCACAGGTACGTATATTATTCCTTCAATAGCTATTTATTCAGAAACGATAAGGCGACTAACCGAGGGAGAACGACTAGATGTTCTTTTTGAACAAAAACAGGAGAGAACACATGAATATTTTCAGTCGCACAGATATACAGACGTTTCGCTAAACGATTATCGAAAAATGATTGTTGGAAAAACGGCATCACTCATCGCAGCTGCCTGTAAATTAGGAGCACTTGTAGCTGGAGCTTCAGTAGAACAACAGGCATGTGCAGAAAAATATGGATGGTCCACTGGAGTAGCTTTTCAATTAGCTGATGATTATTTGGATGTTTTTGCCAAATCTGATCAATTTGGTAAATCAGTTTACAAAGACATTATTGAACAAAAATTAGGAAACTTTGTAGTTATTCAAGCTTTGAAATCACTTAATCAAAAAGAAGCAGACTTACTCAAGGAATATCTTGTTGACACTCAACTTTCAGATGAGGATAGAGTCAAGAAATGTTTACCCTTGATTGAAAAGTCCAACGCTCAACAAGAGGTAATGAAAGAGGCAAATAAATGGGTTAAAAAAGCACAAATGGTTTTAAACACTATTGAATTTGAAAATGAGGAATTTCGCATAATATTGGACAAAGTTGCCGAATTTATCATAAAAAGAGCTTATTAATTTAGAATTTTAGTAATAATCAACTGTTTTCTTATTTATCTTTAAGATTCATTTCCATAGTCTCTGTTAGCTTTTCGATCTCATCCAGTCCAGTTCTCAGCTCTTCTTCGAGTTCAATTACCTTTTCTTTTAAGAATTCTATGGTTTTTGTATTGTCTTTTTGCGATAATTCTTTACCACAGGTAGTACAAATAAATCCAAGCTCAAATGCGTCAGAAAATGTTACTGGAGTGTGAGCTTCATCACATACATATAATAAATTTCTTTGTTCATAATCCAATCGTTGGCGCAATTTCTTTAAAGAGAGTTTCCGACGACTGATAATTAAATCACGAATTCTTTCCCAAATTGGACTCCAATAATAGACAAAGTAACCTGTTTCTTTATCTCTTACTCTTCGGTACCTTGCTAATGATCGTTCATTTAGTCTATATAGTGATTTTCTTACCATTTTTAAAGCAATACGAGGGAATTCTTGATCTTCACCCTCTCCTTTGAATTCGCCTGATTTTTCTATCTCTTCATTAAGATAGTTCACTATTTCCTCATCTATTATTTCTTTCTCATTGAGAAGGACATTTAAAACTTTGACTGTAGTTTCATCAGTCAATTTAAGTATAATATCATTAAGTTGATGAAGAGACATCGACAACACCAAATTAAATGAATAGCTATAAAGCTACTATTAGACATATTCCCATAAGAAGAATAGGTGAAGGTTAAAAGTTTTCTAATTCTTTCAATGCGGCCATGATCGATTGTGATTCTGGTTTTTTAATTTTTACTGCTGAAGGTTCAGTTATCTTATCCATGTGAGAAGATAATTTTTCAGAGGATTCTTTCATTTTAACACGAATTAATCCTAGTTGAGCATCCGATTCCGCCACAACAACTAAAACACCTCGCTCACCAACAGCTCCTGTTAGGATTTTTCCATCAGTGAACTCAGCGAGCATTACTCCTAATTCTCCGAGAGTAAGAGCACTACCCTGTTCCGCTGCCCCACAAAATACAGCAGATGCTATTGCTCCGATACTTTCAAGATCAAAAGCCCCCATTGTTTCAGATACTAACAATCTGGACGCCCTTGCTATTGTTAAACCAGTTCTATCGCCCAACAAAGTAACTTTTATTGACATATCGCTTTTCAACAATCGAGTGAGTACACGATGTATTTCGTCTCTTTGTTGCATTCAGTTTTCACCTTGTTCCGCATGACTTTCTATTCACTCTTCAACTATCATCCACATTTTAAAGGTATTACTTTATATTTTTTTTCTTATATTCTTTCCAAAAAAACATCAATAAAGATTCAAATTTATTTATTCTTTCTAAATTTTCAAAGAACATACTCAATTTAATAATGCCTTTATTTATATTTAAATAAACATTACTAGAGTATTATAATCACCACAACTAGCGCAATCACTGATCCTGCTAAGAGAGCTAAAAGAGTACGGTTTTGGGTTAACTTCCTTGAAATTTTCCCTAGTGTCGATTGAACCCTTTGTAGTTTTGAATCAACTTCAGTTATTTTTTCATCAATTCGGTCAATTTTTACCCCTTGTTCATCAAGTCTTTTGGTTAAAGTTGTCAAATTTAATGATATTTGGCTGATCTGAGCATTCAATTGATCCATTGAAGCCAGAAAAGAGTTTTCTAGAATTTTAAGCCGTTCTTCTAAAGTTCCTACGTTTTTAGATGTTATTGACTCCCCTGGATAAGCTAATTCATAAATCCGACTTCCCATTTCGTCATTTTCAGGAGGTGCAGCACGTAAATCCATCGATTCTATCGATTCGCTAATATTTCCCAAAGTTCTCTTTAATAACTGCATTTTATGTCTTGTTTCTTGTATTTCAGTCATTTTTTCATTCTGTTGACGGACGCGGTCAGGTTGCATAAATTTGGGAAGAACAGCTGAAACTTTGGATATTATAGATCTTTGTTGTACAACTTGTTTGGAATACCCATTGTGTATGTCTTCAGCCATATCCTCCATTGATTCTAAGACACTCTCAAGATCTTCAATAAAACCAATAATCAGTTCTTTTTCAGATGGCTCAGCAGGTTTTTTCAGCCATTTTCCTAATCGTTTTGTTATAAGAGACAATTATTTGTACCAACCATTCAATTTAATATAGACACTCTGTAAATGATATTTATTATTTAACATTCTAATAAAATTAAATACCTTAACAAATTATTAGCCATTTTTCTAATTTTTTTTCGATACTATTTTCTAAATATTATGTTCAAGGATATAATATTTATGATAGGTTTTTGTTGAAAATAGATTATTCCGAACCCCGAGTCTCAGAATTATCTTATACTTTAGTAATTTAAAGGAATTAAACAAAAAAAGTTGATTTCCGTTTTTATATTGATTATTTGATGACTTTTGAGAATCACGAAAAGGAAAATCTTTGAAATAAACTTTGTACAATTTTTAATAGAGGAAATCAATTTTAACATTATAAAATATTATTTCTTTTAGATAAGTTTTATCGAATGGATATGAAATCTAAAAAAGTGAAAAAAAAAACAAATGGATTATGAGCACAATTTTGATATTCTAAATTATAATTTTCTCATATTAATAATCAATATCCGAGGAAAGACAAACTATGCGTAAGAGTTACCTTAATCGGACAGGCCTCATAACGATTACATTTCTGTTGATGATTTCAGCTAAATTCTCAACTGGAACATATATTCCTTACTTAACAGGCGAGTTTCAATACAAAACACCTATTACTGAAAATGGGCAGAGTTTAATGAATGAATTTCGAATCTCTCAGAATTTTGAAAAAGAAAATCAATATCTGATTTTTTTTGATGGAACTTCTAAGTTTAATGACTTTTTAGGTAATTATTCAGTAAAAATGGTATTTAGGGGATTAGAAGGAGTTATAATTCAAACCACGCCTTCAATGGTCTCTAAATTAATGAAAGAATCCTCTAATATTGCAGAAAATAATGTTTACCGAATATCAGATACTCCACGACGGTTGATAAGTCATACAGACACAATTTCAACACCATTAGACACTCAAGTAATACAATCTTTATCATCAGCCCAAGCAATTGGAATTGATAAATTATGGGATCTCGGGTATAAAGGGCAAGGAACAATCATTGGTATCTTTGATATGGGAATTAATCAGTCTCACCCAGATTTTAGTTTTGAAAACGGAACATCTCGAGTAAAATACGTTGAAGGATTTGTTAATACAACTTATGGAAATTCTGCAGATCGAGAACCAACAGCAGGATATCATGGAACAGAAGTAGCAGGATGTGCAGCTGGAGGAGGTATTCAGAATCCAAATTATATAGGTATAGCACCAGAAGCTTGGCTTCTAGATGCAGATATTGACGAAAGTCATACGAGCTCAGATTTAGACATGACTATATTAGCAGAGATTGCTGCTATCAATTGGGCTATTGAATCTGGGGTAGATATTATTAATAGAAGCTATGGGCCTGATGATCCAGAAGAAGAATTTTGGGTTAAAAGACTTGATCCTTGGGAACAAGTAATGGCTGCTACAGTTCAACAGGCAATAAAAAAAGGAGTGACCTTTACACATTCAGCTGGCAATTCAGGAGGGACAGGAATAAGTGGATATAACATGGATTGTATGAGTCTAATCGATGAGATTACAGTTGGAGCAACCAATGAATATTATGACTATAGAGCCAGTTTTAGTAGTACTGGTCCAATTTGGGGAACAAATGCTATTGGGCCTGATCTAGTAGCACCAGGAACGAATATTCAGACAACTAGGGTGTCTGGTGGATATACTTCATCATCAGGAACTTCTTATTCAGCTCCACATGTTGCGGGGGTAGTTGCAGTGTTACTTGGAGCAATGCGAGAAAATAAAATTGATGTCAATCCAGGGTCAATTAAGGCGGCACTGATGGCAACGACTTACAATCCGTGGGAACAACCATTTATTTATGGTACTGGACAAGTCAATGCATCAGCAGCATATGATTATTTAATGAACGCCCCAAGAATTGGTAATCATGCTATTGTGACAGCGACAAACCCAAAAAATATTACTTCTTGGATCTTAGGTAATTATCCTTTTCAAAATGCCCTTATAGGCTCAGAAAATTTGGTTCATTTTACTTTTGTATCCTCAGAATCAAATAATGTTTCAATGTCAGTCACGGGGAATGTATCATCACTTGTGAACCTTAAAGAGGTGCGTTTAGAGAATTTTTCGTCTGGATTAAAATATAATGATGTATATCTCGAGAATGGAAAACTTTCAGATCAATATTCTCATAACTTGATTCTTGAAATTCAAATTCCTGAAGGAGCACAACCAGGGTATTATAATGGAAGTCTTCTTTTTAAAGTTAATAATACCATAATTAAAGAGATTCCCTATTCATTCAACGTTGAAAAATCAAATAAGAAAATTTTATTCTATACAGGTGCTTCTTCTGACTTTACACATAATACGATCTTTGGACAATTCGTTAATTTACAGTTTAACTTAAGTAAGCAAGGTATTGTTTTAAATGAATATACAGGTTATATTTCAGCCGACATTCTAATGGGTTATGACCTATTATGGATAGCTTCATGCAATCAAAGCTATACTGGATTTTTATATGAACCTCAAGCTGATATAATAACACAGGTGGAAAAAGAAAGAATAATTAATAAAACCATGCAAACAACAATCAAACAGTTTGTTAAAAACGGTGGAGGGCTTATCGTGACTCCTTATACTAACCCAGTAGGCATTGAGAACGTTATGAACAGCTGGGGAATTACTACAAAAGAAGTCGATCCTACCGGAACGGGAGGTGATGGAATTATTACTCATTTTAGACCTATTGGATCAACTGCTAATAAGATTGATTTTTCAGGTCCAATCTTTTCTACAGAGATACCTGCAACACCTTTAGCTTATTTCAACTCACGTGAGAATGTAGTTATGGCTTCTTACGATGATCCATATGGTGGACGAGTTATTGTGGTTTCAGGTAGTGATTTCATTGCTAATGATTTGTTTGAGTTTAATATAAATCTTTTGATTGTGAATGATATTATCGATTGGCTAGATTATGAACATCAGCTCTTTGGTTCATATAAAATAACTGAGAATGCTGTTTCTATCTCCCTTCACGCTTCTACAAACCATATTCAAAATAATACAGGTGGTATTTTAGGCTCATATAGGAACCCAATTACCGGCACGTTTATCGATATAAGTGATGAAATCCCTACAAGCGGGACCAATGGGTGGTATAATTTTACATATCCTATTGAACCAGATAGTATTGCCTTGCTTAATTTTACTTGGAATTCAGATTTTATTGTGTTTGAATTAATCTCTGATTCTACTCCTCCAATTATTGGTCTGTCTGGTATTACAAACAATTCCTATTTAATTAGATTAACTGAAATTTCCTTTTGGTTTGACGATTCAGGTTCAGGAATAAATAGATTTAAGGCCGAGATGACAATGAATGGAGAACGAATCGGATTTAATACACCTAAGGAAAATAAAACTGGTTCAGGCTTCTATATCATGATGACGTTATATCCAGAAGAATTTGATGAAGGAACTTATGTTTTAATGTTAAAAGTCTATGACATCGCAGGAAATTCCGCCTCAATTAAGCTAGTGTTTACTGTTGGGGGATCCCCAGATTCAACTACAGCAACGTCTGGAAAAGCAGGATATGAGGCACATAGTCTTTTTGGTATAGGTATTCTTGGATTTTTGTTAGCGCGAAAAGTAAAAAAGAAAAAACGAGATTAGAATAAAAATGTAAATCCTCATTCTTGAAAATCAGGTATTATATCTATTTTTCTAATCTAAAACTATATTAAAATTCTAAATCATTTACTAGAATGCAACTGGAAGTTAATTGATTAATCTATCATGTTCTGCAACAAGTTTACCATTCTTAAACACTTTTTCAGCAAGGTTGATCCCGTAGTTGTAAGGAAAGAATTTATGATTTGGCGCATCAAAAATAATAATATCAGCTTTTTTTCCTACTTCTAAAGATCCTATTTCGTGAGCCCTGTCTATTGAGTGTGCTGCATTAATTGTTGCAGCCGAAAGAGCTTCAGCTGTTGTCATCTTCATACGAAGAACAGCCAGTGTCATCATCATCTGCATTGACTCACAAAGATTCGCAGCACTTACATCTGTTGCTAAAGCTACAGGTAATCCTCTGTCAATGATTTCACGGGCATTGGCATAAGTACCTACATAGCAAAACGGAGATGTTGGTAGAAACACAATTACTGTACCATGCTCTTTTAAAGCTTCTACTTCTTCCATTGGAGTAAATATAAGATGATCAGCTGAAACAACATCTCCCAATTCTGCAACCAATCTAGCTCCTCCACTATGAACAAGCCAATCACAATGATTTCTCAACCTCATTCCATATTTTCTTCCAGTTTCTAATATTCTCCTAGTTTGGTTGACATTAAAATATCCCTTTTCACAAAAAACATCCACGTATTCGGCAAGATTTCTTTTTGCAATCTCAGGAATCCATTTTTCAACAATTTCATCGGTTAATTCATCTACTCTTGTTTCATATTCTGGTGGGATACCTTGAGCACAGAATGTGGGAATTAAATCGATAGGATGAATTTTGTTAAGAGTCCTAATAATTTCTAGTTGTCTTATTTCCCCCATAAAGGTCATTTCGTAGCCGCTTTTTGCTTCAATTGTAGTAGTACCGTGAATAAGCATTTTATCAAGAATTTGAGAAGTAATTTGAAGTTGATCATTTGTACTGGTTTCAGCTGTTTTTTTTAGTGTTAATGGCATTCCTCCGCCTTTTGATTTAATTTCAAGATATGTAACTCCTTCTACAGCCATTTTTTCAAGTTCATTTTCCCTAAAACCAGAGAATATTAAGTGTACATGAGGATCTATCAATCCTGGAGTTACAAGCTTTTCAGAAGCATCAATAACATCAAAACCCTTTTTCATTTTTCTTAGGACTTCTTCAGTTTCTCCTACTGCAACTATTTTTTCATTTTTTACCGCAATAGCTCCATTTTTTATAATACCAAGATCTTTCATTTCATTCTTGATTTTAGGTTTTCTAGATGATCCTTTTAATGTCACAAGTTCATTTGCATTTATTATTATAAAATCAGCTTCTGTTTCCACTATTTTGTCACCTTTCAAAGTGTGTGTTCTCATAAATCATACATCGAGATATGCTTTTCTTTCCCAATCGTGCACAAAAGTACTGAAGTTTTTCCATTCCTTCTTTTTGATTTCCAGAAATTTTTCGTAAAACTTATCACCTAAAGCATGTTTAAAGTAAATATCATTTGAAAACTCTCGTATCGCATCACCTAAATTACTTGGAAGTACCTCTATACCTCTCCGAACCCGCTCCTCTGTATTCATAGTATAGATGTCTTCCTCGATGGGGTCGGGTGGTTCGAGATTTCTTTGAACACCATCAAGTCCAGTAGCAAGGAGTCCAGCGTAAGCTAGATAAAAATTACATGAACCGTCTGTTGGTCGGTATTCTAACCGGGCTGATTTCTTATCACCCGGTGGAATCCTAATAAGTGTTGAACGATTATAATTAGCCCATGAAATATATACTGGCGCCTCCCAACCTGGTACTAGTCGTTTATAAGAATTAACAGATGGATTAGTTAAACAAGCTAGCGCTTTTGCATGAGTTAAAATTCCAGCCATGAATTTTAAAGCTATTGAGCTTAATAATTTATTTTCTTCTGGATTGGAAAAGAGATTAACGTTTTTCTCTTCATCCCGTAGATTTATATGAGTATGTAGACCTGCTCCATACTCTCCATGGAATGGTTTTGGCATGAATGACGCAATGATATTTTTTTGAGCTGCCATTAGTTTTATTATAAATTTGATTAAATATATGGTATCTGCCATTTTTACGGCTTCTGAATATGGGAGATTGAATTCACTTTTTCCATGAGGTACCTCATGATGATGTTTTTCAATAATGATACCCATTTTTCTGAATTCTTCAGTCATTTCGAGCCTCAATTCAGCTCCCCTATCTGCTGGAGGTGTAGCAAGATAACCTGCTTCATCAATTAATTTGATTTCATTATCTTTATTTTTTGTGAAAAGGAAAAATTCAATCTCACTAGAAGCACAGCTAATTATTGATTGTCCTAAGGAATCTTGAATGTTCTTTGTAACTCTTTTAAGAATAAATCTAGGATCTAGTTGAAACGGTATCTCTGAATCAGGTTCGTAAACATCACATACCACTCGGGCAACCCTTTGGGGAAAAAGGGAGGGTGGTAATACAATAAAACTGTTTATATCAGGTAATAGTTTTACATCACTTTTACTTACATCAACTACTTCCAAAGATGATCCATCTGTATGTATTCCTTCTTTTATTACCTTCTGAAACATTCCAGAAGGTATCCAAAGGGTATGAAGAATTCCAGATAAATCAGTAAATTGTAACGCAATCTCTTTTACCTTTTCTTCTTGAATAATCTTAATAGCATTTGTAGTATTCATTTATCATTTTTCCATCAGATGCATTTGTGTTTTAAATAAAAAACCGTTTGCCGTGCAAGCAGATTGCAGCTTCCTTAAAAGAATATCAGTCAGTTTTTCAGTTTATTTAAAATTATCTTTATCTTCAATTAGGAAATGTTCAGGGAGCAGCTAGATTATAGTGCTTTCTTTTTAATTAAATCAACACACCATTGAATATCGTCTGTTAACTCACGATCTCGTTCTAAAGTAGGAATTTTATTTCTAATTTGTGAGTAAATTTTTATACACACTGGACTTAACTGATCTTGAATTTTGGCTAGGTCAACTGCTTGACATGCACATAACAGTTCTATTGCTATAATATTTTCAACATTTGTAATGATGCTTCGAGCTTGTCTAGCAGCGAGGGTACCCATACTAACATGATCTTCTTGATTCGCTGAAACAGGAATTGAATCGACAGATGCAGGGAAGGCCAACCCTTTGTTTTCTGATACTAGAGAAGCAGCTGTATATTGAGCGATCATAAGTCCAGAGTTTAATCCGCTATTAGGTGTTAGAAATGCAGGTAGCCCACTTAAAGAGGGGTTAACTAATCTTTCTATCCTACGTTCTGAAATACTTCCGAGTTCGGCAATTGCAATTCCTAAATAATCCATGCTTAGCGCAATAGGCTGTCCATGGAAGTTACCTCCACTAAAAACTTCGGTAGGAGAAAAAATAAGTGGATTATCTGTTGAAGAATTAATTTCGATTTCTACAACTTTTTTAGCATAAGAAATTGTGTCTAATGAGGCTCCATGAACTATTGGGGCGCATCGAAGAGAATAACTATCTTGAATTGCGATATTCTGACGAACTCGTTTACTTCCAGATAAGAAAGCTCGTAAAGATTTCGCAACTTGGTTTTGTCCAATATGAGGACGAGCTTGATGAATCTTGGGATGAAGTGAATCAATATTAGACCGATGGATTTCCATACTCAAAGCTGTTGCCAGATTAGCAACATGAACTAAGTATTCTGCATCGTATACGGCTAATGTCGCTATTGAAGTCATTGCTTGAGTGCCGTTTAATAAAGCTAATCCTTCCTTCGCTTTAAGAATTACAGGTTTTAAACCTGCTTTTTTCAAAGCATCTATTCCAGATAGTCGCTCATTATTAAATTCAGCTATCCCTCTTCCAATTAATACCGAAGATAGATGCGCTAATGGAGCTAAGTCTCCACTAGCTCCCAAGCTTCCTTTTGATGGAACAACAGGAATGATATTACTATTTAACAGGTTCATCAATAATTTTACAGTCTGAGGTTGGATACCTGAATGTCCTCTTGCGAATTTATTTAATTGTAGTACCATCATTCCTCTCACGATCTCATGAGGGAATTCAGAACCTACACCAGCAACATGGCTTGTAATAAGATTTTGCTGGAGTTTTTCAGCATCTTTTGAAGAAATGGATACTTCTTGTAAATACCCAAATCCAGTAGTCACTCCATATACCTTTCTTTCCTCTGAAAGGATATCTTTCACGATCTCTGCTGATTTAATAATTTTTTCATTAGCATCTTTAGTTAGTTTTACTCTCTTTTTTTCACGTACAACCGTAATAAAATCTTCAATAGATAGATTATAGCCGTCTAATTCAACTGTTACCTGATTCATGGCCAATCACTTCAAGAAAATCGACTAATTATACAATTATTTTAAGATTTGATACTATCGTACTTATTTACGCTTACTTAATCCTGATATTTGCACCAAATCTGTTTTTTCATAATCTTAGATCAGTTTGCAACAAACATAAATTATATTATATTATCATTTGTATTTTGTTTAGACATGAAATGATTCCCTCAAGTACTTCGATTCCTTTTTCAGCTCTAGTAGGATTATCCGACGCCAAATTGGCCTTAATACTCGCGATAATTGATCCCAAGATAGGAGGTGTACTGATTTCAGGGCCCAAAGGTACAGGAAAGAGTACACTAGTCCGATCCTTATATTCTATCCTACCCGATATTGAATTTATTAAAACCTGTCCTTTTCACTGTATTCCACATGATCTGAAAAATATGTGTGAAAAATGTCAAGATACTTACCAAACTAACCCTAACTCTCTTGAAACTGAAACAAAACAAATGCAAGTAATTACTTTACCTCTAGGAGCAACTGAAGATCGCGTTATTGGATCACTCGATATTGAAAAGATTATTGGATCAGGAATAGAGGCATTATCCCCTGGAATTTTAGCTTATGCTAATCAAGAAATTCTTTATGTAGATGAAATTAACTTACTCCCTGATCATCTAGTAGATACCATCTTAGATTGCTCAGCATCAGGTTGGAATATCGTTGAACGTGAAAACATATCTATATCTCATCCAAGTCAATTTATTTTGGTTGGTAGTATGAATCCAGAAGAAGGAGATCTAAGACCCCAACTATTGGATAGATTAAGTCTTTTTGCTCAGGCAGGAAACGTAGAAGATATTAGTGAGCGCATTAAAATTATTGAGTTGAATTTAAATCGAAAATATGGTTCTGAAATATACGGTGAGTATATTGAAAACGATCTGAATATCAAGAAACAGATCCAGAACGCAAGAAAACGACTACCTACCATTCAAATTCAACCAGAAATTAAACAACTTATTGCAACCCTATGTATGACCTTGCAAGTTGATGGATTTCGGAGTGATATAGTGTTAACACGAATTAGTAGAGCAAAAGCAGCTTTTGAGGGAAGAAATTCCGTTTCTTTTGAAGATGTTCGCCAATGTGCCAATTTAGTATTATTGCACCGAACGAGAGAAGGAGGTATGAGAGAACCACCTTCTCACTTGGAAATTACTCAAGCTTTGAATCAAATTCTTAAATCACTCATGAAATAGGAATACTACTCATTATTTATCCTTTTTATCAATTACTACAAAGGCTTTTTAAAATAAGCCTGGTGAGTTAATAGAGCGTTTTTTTATTTTTTCCAGTCTAAAAACCATTGTATGAATATTTAACTTGATATCAGACTTCTAATGTTTTACCAAAATCAGCAGCGATTATTCCACCCACAATACCGGCAATCATACTTACAAAAATGCCAGGAAAAGCGCCAATAATTGATAAATTAACCAAGAATGCTATTTCTAAAACCCAATCCGCTGGATTTATACCAAAATATATTACTCGGATAAGAGCACCAAACAGTGGAAAAAAAATTGATCCGATAATTGCGGAAAAGATTCCAGTATATAATCCGATAGTGATCGAAGAGGAATAATCCCTTCGATTAACCCAAAAGCTCGCAGCAGTTCCTGTGAATAATCCACTAAATGCTCCATAAAAAAACGCAGATCCCAAAGTTGTAGCTATTAGCTCAGATAAAGTAGTTACATCTCGGGATTCGATGGGATAGACGAAATACATTAAACCTGCAAAAATTAAGGCATACAAAATACCAAAGAGAATAATATCTAATAAATATCTTTTGATTCCAGTTTTAAGCATTCTTAACTCGAATTTTTCGAAAATTAGTATAATACATAAATGCGTTGTGATATTTGCAACTACTTTGCTCTATAATTTTGTTTCGATATTTGGCTGAAAATACTGATTCTGGTTAATTTAAATGAGATTGAAGGATAATAATCCGACAATAATAAGACACTTAATTATTGTTAAACAAGATCGAAATAAACAGTAAAAAAACTTTGGAGACATATTTTGTATTCAATTATAGACATAAATTAATTATTTCATTTTCTATCTTGAATAATAGAGCTGAATAATAAATATTAGCAAATTTTAATCAGTGTTTTGTTAATTATGACAAAATTTTATTCTTTTTTATGATTCAGAATGGACTCAAGTTATATTCAAGATATTAATCGAAGCTCCATGTCCTTCTTTAAAATAAAATCGAGATAAATATATTTCGTGATTTATTTCATACGTCGATAAGTATAAAAATCTGACTTCAGGTAATGATGAACGCACATATCCCTAACTATTACCCGACTCTCAGACGTATTATGGAGAGACAATAGCAGAAAATATCGTTGAATGACAATTTAGGCATATCTCCTGACAATCTTTTCCACATACTCCTCTTTAATACCTTGGGTATATTAGGGGGAATTGTGTTATGGAGAAACTAAAATGAATAAACAATATCGTATTGCACTAGCATTAATAGGGATTTTCATAATCCCACTTTTCAGTGGTTGTGTCGGTGGTGCAGCAGCTCACGATACACTGGTTATCCAAATCGAAGAAGATGTTCTTGATATTGATAATCGCCACTGGAGTGAATCGTCAGCCTACGACAAAATGGTTGGCAGACAATGGCAAGGATACCTAACCATGCTGTCTCCTGGCGAAACAATTTACTATCACGAAGGAGCAGCTACTAGTTGGACAATGAACGAAGATGGTACCGAATTTAGTTATACTCTCAGAGAAGGCGCAACATTCCATGATGGAAGCCCAATTAGAGCAAGAGATGTCAAATACAGTTTAACTGCGAACCTTATGGCCTACTTTTTCCCTGACTATAACTTTACAGACTCACAAGATTTAGAAGAATACTATTTCAATGTTACTTACCCTGCAAGTGATCCCAACGGTAATGGACTAGAATTTACCATGAATGGAGGCTGGTGGCCTGATCAATCCTACCTATTCGATGCAGCTGGTCACTGGAACTTGTTTATGCTCATACCCGAAGGCTCTAGCGGTGATGAGTCTGATACCGAAGAAGAACTCGAAGCTGCTATTGAAGCTTTCAATGACAATCCAATTTCTTGTGGACCATACAAATTTGTTGAACATCAAGCACAGGAATATGTCCTTTTTGAACGCTTTGACGACTGGTGGGGTTGGGGTCAAACCTACACGGATAACGGAGGTAATGCATTCACCTATCCTGCAAAAGACAATGCTTTCAAAAACCTAAGATTCCGACCTATTGAAGAACCAGCTATGGCCCTCGTAGAATTACGAACTGGAGGAGTTGATGTCACAACAAGCCGTTTCGATTCCCAAGCAGCCTTAGAAAATATCTGGGCTACTGAAGACTACGACGCATACACTATAGATGTTCTTGGAGGTGCTAGCCTAGAACCAAACACAGAAGGTAGTTACCCTGTGACTATGGGTGGTCCAGGTAACTTCCCTGTAAGTGAAGATTGGTTTAGAAAAGCAGTGTCTCATGCAATTAATCGTACAAACATTGTTGAGAATGTTTATGGTGGTATTGCAGGAGTCCGTGAAGTCGTTTATCCTGATTGGCTTTTAACAAAATTCCCAGGCATTGACACTTCTGATTATTACGACTTTGGAATAGATATTGCTAAAGCGCAGCAAATACTTGATGATGAAGGTTATACGGCACTTGGATTCTCAAGCGAACCTGGTAACCGCTTTGGTTATGGTCCAGATATGAGAGATACAGCTATCGATAGCATTGAGCAAACAAAAGGTCATCACTTCATAATAACAACAATGTCTACTTCTGCTTGGACTGTTAATCGTGCACTAGCGGTTCAAAAAGATCTAAGAGATATCGGTATATATGTCGATGTTGAACTTCTAGAATGGGGTAGTTACATTGACGCTCTCAACGAAGCTATGCCAGGAAGATACTATAATCAATCCTACGTGGATTTAGATCAAAAAGATCCAGAATGGAGTGGACCCCATTGGGACTTCACCCTTGGTGGTTATGGATACTACTATGAAACACCTCAGCAATTTGCCATCTACATGGGATCGTATTACTGGTTCTGGCAATATGGTGGTACGCCTTCCGTTTATAATGCAAGTTACGAAGAACAATACGCTAAGATCGCAGGCGGCAATGGTTATCAATCTCGTTTTCCAGGTGGAAGTACAGATGAATATCCATACCCCGAATGGTCTGCAACAGATACTCAGTACGTTGAAGCATGTGAAGAAGCAGGAAGGCTAATGTCGCATATGTTATCCACAATACCATTAGTTTGGTACCGAGATACATACGCTTTTGACATTCATCTAAAGAACTTCCTCTCTAGCCGTGCTGGCGATTTCCACTGTGCTTATGCCTATTGGGAATAAGCTCAATTCTCTCATTTCCCCCCCTTTTTTCTTTTTTTTTCTAAAAATCAGATGATGTTTCCTCCCTTACAAATATGTTAGTAATAGCTTCTACGAATGTAACAAATGTGCCCTTTACCCTTCTTTAAAATTTCCTAAGAAATGAGATTTGTTAAATAAATCTGACTTCTAGCTTTTTCAATTCTTTATTTTTCCTATAAGGTAAATATATCAATGCGATTTCTTATCACTTTTTTGATAAGCATATTTTAAAAGATTCCTTTAACAAGGGATTTTTTGAACCTTTTATAGGTTAATAAGGTTTTCGTTGATGGCAAAGAAAGAGGAATATCT
Source organism: Candidatus Hodarchaeota archaeon (assembly GCA_048886525.1). Lineage (GTDB taxonomy): Archaea > Asgardarchaeota > Heimdallarchaeia > Hodarchaeales > Hodarchaeaceae > Hodarchaeum. The sequence continues at coordinate 28,602 of JBHLKP010000008.1, forward strand.
ATTTGTTTAAGATTGTAAATTCAATCTAATCAATTGATTTTATTTTGCAAATAAAATCTTCTCAATCTAGAAGGAATCTTATTGCTAGACAAGAAAAATATAAAACAATTTATGTTCATGGTGTAAAAAATGTCAGGACTTAGAGGATATGTAATGAAGCGAATGTTAATCGCTCCCCTATTATTGATTGTTATTACTATAATAACATACTCCTCTGCAGCATTAGCAGTTGGAGACCCTGCTGTCTTAGTATTTGGTGGAGGAGTTGATCCCGAGAGAGCATCAGCCCGAATGGATATGTCCGAAGAACAATTGGCGCGAATGAGAGAAGCGTACGAGCAATTAAGAGAAGACCTAGGTTTAAATCAACCAATATGGATTCAATATCTCATTTGGCTCGCGCATCTAGCAACTGGTGATTTTGGTACGAACTGGGAGTCTAATGATCCAATTGTTGAGGAAATGCTCGAATTATTCCCCTATACGTTGCAATTAACAACCACTGCACTGCTTTTTGCGACGATGACTGGAATAATTGTTGGAATTCTGTCCGCTGTTAAACACAATCAGAAAACAGATCGAGTTCTTGTGTTTCTTACTCTAACTCTCTACTCCACTCCAACTTATTGGCTGGCTTTCATTCTAATCCAATTAATTGCAATTGATTTAGCTCCCCTTCATGGTGGTTTCATAACTCCGATCTATCGACCTGATGCCTCACCTATTGGCCGATTAGTCATTCCAGCTATTTCAATGGGGATTGCTTCCGCAGGTTTTTATGCCAGAATTACCCGTTCTAGTATGTTAGAAGTAATTAGGCAAGATTATATCATGACTGCACGGTCTAAAGGCCTTGCTGAGAAAGTTGTTATTTACAAGCATGCATTAAAGAATGCATTAATCCCCGTAGTAACAGTGATAGGATTAGATGTAGCGGGACTATTCGGAGGTGCTCTAATTATGGAAACGATTTTTGCTTGGCCAGGCATGGGGCGCTATGGTTACCGTGCTCTAATATTACGAAATTATCCCGTGATTATGGGAGTGGTGCTTTTTAGCTCAACACTTCTAATATTAATGAATCTCGTTGTTGATATTACTTATGCCTATTTAGATCCAAGAATTCGCTATGGCTAAACGGAAGAAGTGATACCCATGACTATGAGTACAATGTCTCAAAAAGAACTGATTGAACAAGTTAAACGGGAGCGACGCTTTCGTAATAGAATATGGCTGTATATGAAATCATTAGGATCTAATTGGACTGCTCTCCTAGGTTTAATTATCATAATTTCTTTTTATTCAATCGCTTTATTCGCTGATGTACTATCTCCTTATCACCCCACGAATGACGATTATACTGAGGGATTTCATTCATACCAAGAACCGTTTACACCAGTAGCAGGTGAATCTTCCCAACCAGCGACCATTTGGAAATTATTAGGAATCACACTTCCTCATCTTCTGGGAACAGATTGGGCTGGCCAAGACATTTTCTCACGGTTAATCTACGGTTCTAGAAGTGCCGTACTTGCTGGATTCATATCTATTGGTGTGGGACTTATGGGTGGACTTCTAATTGGAGCTGTTTCAGGTTATCTCGGTGGAACTGTGGATAACATTCTCATGCGGATCATTGATGCTTGGATGTCTATTCCGAGCTTCTTTATGCTCTTAATTATTGTCGCATCATTATCAGATCAACCATGGAATCCTGCTGGAAAGTATACCCTATTAATTGCGATGTTTTTCATTGGATTCATGTCAATACCAGGATACGCTAGGGTTCTCCGTGGTTCAGTATTAGCTGTACGTGAAATGGATTTTGTTGATGCTGCTCGTGCAACAGGCGCAAGCGAGACGCGCATTATAGCTAAGCATATTCTTCCCAATGTCATTCCTATTGTATTAATATATGCCACAATGGGTGTGGGAGGTGCTATTTTAAGTACTGCTGGTCTTAGCTTTATTGGACTTGGTGCACGCCCCAATGAACCTGATTGGGGTGGTGATTTGAATATGAACCGTTCACGATTCTTTGATTTCTGGTGGACAACCTTCTTTCCAGGATTAGCAATATTTATTGTAGTATTGGGATTCAATCTCTTAGGAGATTGGCTTAGAGATGTCTTAGATCCAAGGACTAGAGATGTATAACAATGACAGTATCATCAAAAATATTACTTGATGTTCGAGATCTTCGAACATATTTTTATACTAAAAAAGGTGTTGTTAAAGCTGTTGATGGAGTAGAATACAAAATCAATCGTGGGGAAAGCTTAGGACTAGTAGGCGAAAGTGGATGCGGAAAATCTGTCTCAGCTCTATCTCTAATGAGGTTAATTCCAAGTCCTCCAGGCAAAATTGAAAGCGGAGAGATTCTATTCGATGGAGTCGATCTACGTAGAATTCCTGATAAAGAAATGCGTATGATACGTGGAAATCGAATTTCAATGATTTTTCAAGATCCAATGACATCATTGAATCCTGTACTAACAGTAGGAGATCAAGTAGCTGAAACTATTTCATTGCATCAAAATCTTAGTAAATCTGAGGTCATAGAAAAAGTTGTAGAGTATTTCAGTCTGGTTGGATTACCTAATCCAGAAGATCGAGTTGAAAACTATCCTCATCAGCTAAGTGGGGGTATGCGACAAAGAGTTGGGATCGCAATGGCTTTATCTTGTAATCCAAGTCTTTTGATTGCAGATGAACCAACTACGGCTTTAGATGTCACTATTCAGGCTCAAATTCTAGAGATTCTGCAAAATCTCATGAATGAAATTCAAACATCTCTCATACTGATTACACATAATCTAGGTCTTGTTGTAGAACTTAGTCAGAAAGTTGCAGTAATGTATGCTGGGAGAATTGTGGAATTTGGAACTATTGAACAGATCTTTGAAGACCCAAAGCATCCTTATACCCTAGGATTACACGATTCGATTCCAAGAATATCCCAAAAGAGAAATCGATTGATACCAATTCCTGGCGATGTTCCAGATCTTATCAATCCTCCATCAGGGTGTCCATTTCATCCCAGATGTTCAAAAGCTAAACCTATCTGTAGAGAAGTGTTCCCTGAGACAACTCAATTAGATAAGGATCATGTAACTACTTGTCACCTTTTTTCTTAGGAGTTGAGATGAATGGCAGAAAAACATGTTTTAGTAGATATACAAAACCTCAGAATGTATTTTGCAGTTGCAAAGGGACTATTTTCTTCAGAAACACTAACTCTTCGCGCAGTAGATGACGTTAGCTTTTCAATTAAACGGGGAGAAACACTAGGGTTAGTTGGAGAATCTGGATGCGGTAAAACAACCGTAGCTCGTTGTATTCTAAAATTATATCAACCAACAGATGGAAAGGTAATTTTTGAAGGTAAGGATATAACCAATATTAGTGCAAGAAAGATGCGTCGCCTTCGTAAGGACATGCAAATTATTTTTCAAGATCCATATTCTTCCTTAGATCCTCGAATGAAGGTTGGTGATATAGTTGGGGAACCCCTTCTTGTTCATGGTGTGGCAAACGCCTCAGAAAGATCAGAAATTGTATTCAACCTTCTAAGAACAGTTGGACTGGCCCCAGACCATTATTATCGCTTTCCTCATGAATTTTCAGGAGGACAACGACAGCGAATAGGTGTTGCTAGAGCACTTGCTTTAAATCCAAAATTTGTTGTAGCAGATGAACCAGTTTCAGCATTAGATGTTTCAATACAAGCCCAGATCCTTAATTTATTACAAGATTTACAAAGCGAACTACATTTAACATATTTAATAGTCGCACACGATCTTGGGGTAATAAGACATCTCGCTTTGTCTACAGCTGTAATGTATGTAGGAAAACTGGTCGAAAAAGCGCCAACAGAGGAATTATTCCATAATCCATCGCATCCTTATACTGAAGCTTTAATTTCAGCTGTTCCAAGCCTAGACTTACAAAAGAAAATGAATCGTCTAATTCTTCGTGGAGATGTACCCAGTCCAATCTTTCCTCCACCAGGTTGCCGATTCTCACCCCGCTGCATCTATGCTAGATCTAAATGCTCTAAACAAGAACCTCCACTGGAAGAAATTTCACCAGGTCACTTTGTTGCATGTCACTTCCCCTTAGAAGAATCAGAATATGCTTACTGATACCCCAGTATTTTCAATATACTACCTCTATTTTTTTATTATTCTAATAATTGAAATTCAGTTTTTTAGGTGACTGATAATTCCGTTAATTTTCTTAGGATTATCAAAGGATTAATTTATCGATTTATTTAAAATGCATCAATATTGAAATTTATCAAAGTTTATTTCATTTATTTTTCTCAAAAGTAATTTAAAAGGAATGATTTTCATGAGGTCTATTAGAACAAAAACTGCTTTAATCTGCTATATATTCATCTTTCTAGTTTTTATTCAGAATTCTTCTTCAGTTAACTCTTCTTATTATGATACCCCTGAATTACCTTATTCTCCAGGGTTTATTCAATCTCGTATTATATTTTCGGGTTTTGATCATGGCATAATGAGCGATCTTCTAACCCCATCAGATTTAACTGGAATATCTCTTCTTCAACAGAAAGTTTATTATTATTTTGATCAGGAACACACTGAAAAGGCATTTTTTATAGATCATTCATATGAAATTACCTCACTAAACTTTGATACAACTTTACTCGCTTTCCTGAACTCTTCATCAATTCCTGATACACGAACTGACAATGATGGAACTAGTAACAGATATAGGAGAATTAATCCTCGTGAATTTAACTACACTGGTCGTTTTATTCCAGCAGAGAGTACTTTTAACTGGCTTTGGGATAACTATGAAGATTATTTTGGTCCTCCTCCTATACCTGGTTACTCTCTTATGATTCTCAATATGACAAAATTAGATGATGTAAATTATCCACATCATTGGTATAATAAAACGTATTTCGACCCTGATTCAAAAGCTACTTTACCAAGAAGCTATATGACTGGATACGGGAGTAATGAACGTCTTTTTTTTCTAGATCTATCTTCTGATTCGTATTATCTTCAAGATGCGAAGGAAAATAGTACAATTCAAGAAATGAGTATTCTCTATGATTTTACAACTCAATACGGAATAAAAAGGCTAGCAGAATATCTATCAGAATGGATCTACCAAATTGAAAGAAATTTATGGGTGCAAAATTTCACTTATCTACCGAAAACTCCTCTAGGCGACCTTAGTTCTGGGCTACAAATTTATCATGAGGTCCTTGTGTTTTGTAACATTACAGACTATGAAACTCAGGATCTTAATTGGATTGTCAATAAAACTTACATTCTTGAAGAACTACGATCTAGTCTCCCATGGATAAAGATGGAAATGAGTATAAAATTGGTGAATCTCCAAAATGAGAACTATTCGATACTTAATTCGCTAATCCATCAGTCTCTTGTGCCTTGGGGCGATTATGTTGGTCAGACAAATTCAAAATTTGGGATCGACCTCCTTCCTTTATATGAGGAGTTATATCAAAATAATCAGAATTATATGAAGCCAAAATATCGTTCCTTTTATACAACGCATTTCAAAACATTCGCTTTCCTCTTTGATGACGCACTATTTGGGATCCCTAACAAAGCCCAATTAGAACCTGGAATATTAGGGATTGCATTACGGGATTCTACTAGCTCTCCCTTAACCATAATCGGCGAAGACTTCAATTATATTTACGGAAATAACCGATCAAACCCAATCCCCACTCATGGGCTATCACAAGTGATAATTCATGAGACTGGGCATCAATTAGGTCTGATGCATCCATTCCAATATGGTGTTGTTGGGGGATTTATAAATGATGTAATGTCTTATTATTCACATTCATCGCAGTTTAGTATTTTTTCTAGAGATAACATGCAACGAGGCCAAATTGATATACTGCTTAAGAAAAGTACATTAATAATAAACCAAGCTGCTGAGAATGCTAGGGACAAAATTTATGATAAAACTTTTCAGAATTTCTTATATAATGTGAATAATAGTTATTTCATGATATTGGAAAAATATAATGAAATGAATTATTCTGAAGCTTATTCACTTGTTTTTTCTTTATACAACTCAATAAGAGATTTTGATCCAGAACTTGTGGATATAATTGATATACGAAGTTATACAGATATGACTCCTATATTTTACGTTATTATGCTTTCTTTCTTTGTATTACTAATATATTATCGTAGTAAATATCTAACTCTTAAAATAAGAGATGATAAAGGTCAATTTCTAACTTCTGCAATGGTTGATAGACTTGATAAGGTATCTCGAGAACGAATTATCGAATCAAAGAAAGCCTCATCAGAAAAAATCTCTGAAAAACTTAGAGGCAAAAAAAATGAATAGTCTATCAAAGTTAATCAGAGGAACTCTGTCGTTGATTCATTGTTTAATTTCTGTTTCTCTTATAATCAGAGGAATGAGCCTTTTACGATTGCATGGAAGATAATAAATATAAATGATAATGATATATGTTAGTTCGATAGAATTTACAGAGAAACTGATATCAGAACCTAGAGATTCGTAAAAATGGATGGCAGGATATTCAATAACAAAGAGTTATTATTTGCAGTTTTACTTACAATATTCTATCTTTTTACTGGTTTTACTCCAAACCCATTAGCATGGCCAGACCAAGTTAAAACTAGAATTGCGTTAACAGAAAACATCGAACCTAATAATCCCCAAATTCAGCAACTAGACCTCGATTTTGAAAAATATTTCACAACGGAACTATTAAGAAATTCTTCTATTACCGATCCTACAGAAGAATATGAAGCGAAGAGCATTGAAACTTATATTCGTGCACGAATACCTTACGTGACAGATTTCATTAATTACTTAGCATGGGATCATTATCCGAAGATTTCTGATGTATTAAAGCGAGGAGACGATTGTGATGGAATAGTCTTTGTAGGATGTTCACTTCTAACAAGAAGAGGTTTTGATGCCTACATTGTTTATGGGAAATGGCATTCCTGGATTGAAGTCCATTTGGAGGAAACTGGAATTCTTATGTTATTTGATGATAAACTGAATGCATTTTCTCCGTGGTATATTAAGTACAATACCCACCAAGTGTACATTAATGAAATATCTTTTTTTGAATTGATTCTCTTTAATTTCTTATTTATTTTAGCCCTAGAAAAGATATTTTTAACATCTTATTTCTTCATTCGTCGATATGAAGCTATTCAATCAGTCTACACATCAATTCTTGCCTTTTTGGTTCCACCGGCACTAGTTACAATGATTATATTTTCATTAAATTCGTAAATTCTTTACTCAACTCTCAAGAAGAAACAAAGAATTCATTACCACATATGCAATCCAAATTAAAATGGCTATTCCAATATCGATTCCACCAGAAAGTATTAACTTTGTCTCTCTTGTTGAAAGGAGAGGAGAAGCCGACTTTTTTATTGTATTTTGATTTTTTATTGAAATTTCTGTTTTTCTTTTTCGATATTTAGGGGTAAATTTTGACTCAATCGAAGATTGGGTCTTACTAGATGATGGACGTTTGAAAAACGCCATGAGGAGTCCGATAGTTATCATAACACTGCCTATATAAAAGAGAAAATTACTCATTGATATGATGTATATTCTTAATTGCAGATTTGAACTCTGTCCAAGATCAACGGTCAATATTATACTAATTATAGAAAGAACAATGCTAATTATGACTGAGACCAGACTCCATCGTGCAACATCCTCTGCAATCGGTTTCAAAAATCTTATCATTGTAGTTACACCTTTTTAAAAGCTATATAGTTTTAGGATATTCAAGATTTACCTTAATCTCGTTTATTTTCTTTAAATATTTACGGGATATTCCAATACGTTTTCGAACGAGTACATTATTGATTTCAATTGAGTATTCTAATCGAGAGATTAATCCTTCGTAATCATGCTGAAGTTTGGAAGGTATCCGAAATTCGACTGGTATTTTTTTTAAATTAGTATCAAAGTGAATCTGTCCTAATGGAAGATCACAAATCTTATTTTCAATTGTGATACCAGAAGCACTAACTATTTCTCGGCCTATTAATACAAAACGTAAAGTATCAATATCTAGTAAATTATCAGTACTAACTTCTACTGTATTATCTGAGTCTATCAACAATGGATTGATATACTCAATTATAACATGTCCCCCATTAACTTCAATTGTCTCGGATCTAGAAGAGCGTTCGTAATTGGGATCTATAAGTATTTGTTCAACTTCTTTTTTACGATCACCATTCTCAAGTTCAAGATCCAGCTCTATTAGGTAGATTACCTTTCCATTGTCGCCATAATAAGAAGGAATGGCATTTTCAGGCACTTCAAGTATGATAGTTTCCTCTCGAGCTCCTTCTGGAATATGTGACAGAGAATGTGTTTGAGTTAGAAAATCTTGAGATTCTTTAATATGTCTACTTGGTAGAAAAAAACTCCAGACAGGATGAAAACCCTTCTTACCTAATAATGATTGTATAGTAAACTCAGCTTTTTCGTTTCCTGTTAGAGAAAGAGTACCTTTTATTATATCTAAGTTTGTATTTAATAAATTAATCTTTACGTGGATGGTTTCGCCTTGAGTGAAAACTTTTTTTGGTATTTCTATCATTTTAAATTCCTCTAGTAATTAATCATTCAATATAGAGAGAATTTCGGCCCGCGCAACACGAAGGGTCTCAAGGTTTAATTGTGGTCTATATCGGGAGATATAAAATAAATGGCCTTGAGTAATTTCCTGTATTGTCCGTAAAAGCATACTCGACCACGATGATATGAAACGACGTGTTTTAACTAGATTGTTTTCACATAGTAATATTTCAAGCTTTTTAGACGATGAAAATCGTGCAGTCTGTATTCCCGCTTTAGATGATTCTTTTGCTTCTAAATTCGTAGTAAAAATAGTTAATGATATTTTTTCTCTTTTTATAAGTTTTGCCATATAAAGACAGTCTTTTATTGCCATTTTAACAGCACGATTAATACCGAGTTTTTTTAGTGGCGTTTTTCGTGCAATTCCTGTCTTTGGATCTGTTATAAGAGGAATATTGGCCGCACCATCCGTGATAAGTATAATCATAGGTATAGTTTCGTTTTTATTTTGTATCCGATCAAGTTTTATCAGATCAATAGCTTTTTGTAAACCACCTGCAAGAGGGGTTGAACCCGAAACCCGAAGTTTTTGAATTTTTCTTTTTATAAGATTAAGATTTGAAGTAGGAGTTTGAATAACAATTCCTTGAGTTCCTTTCATTACCACAACTCCAACACGATCTCGATATAAGTAAGCTTGCCTACTAAGCCAAGTAACAGAGGCTGAAACTGCATTAATGGCACTTGATATTGACTCCGATAAATCTAGCACAAAAATAATTGTTGCTGATACTCTTGCCTGAAATACTTTTTCTCTGATGTCATCAAGCTTTATCGAGAGAGGAAGCTCGCATTTCCTCTTTCCTCTCCGAAATTGCCTGAGTAGAGAATTATGAATTGTTGCCATTATATGAATATTCTTGGGAAAGTCTTTATACAGTTGTGATCCAATTACACGACCAGAAGAGATTGATGATATACTTAAAGCACGTTTTCCTACATTCATGCGTTGCTTAAAATCCATTTTTGTGTCAATTGTTGGTAAGAAATCCGTTTTAACCTTAAAAGATGTTTTTTCAAGTTCTTTTGATGAATTTAGATTGAACAAGTGTTTTCCTGCATATATTTCTGTTTTATTTGGAATTAAATCTAGATCAGAAAGTCTATTCGCCAAATTTTCCTCATATTCTTCAAAAGCGCTCCCTTCTTCATACTTAGATTGAGTCTGAAATGAAATATGTGATCCTACTCCCTTAATACCGAGGTTTCTACTTGTCTCATTTGGAGAAGCTCCAATATCAGCAACCCTTTTAATTCTGTATTGTTTACGTAATGCCTGTATCACATATCCTATCATAGCGAGGCACGAAATAAATAGTATAATTGAAGCAAAGAATTCAACTGGTAGATATAGAATAAGAAAATAGAAAAAAATTAGATAAATGACTAAAATTGATATCCCAAGTAGATTTAACCAATATTTCTGACGATCAGTCAGGGAAATCATGCCTCTCCTCCGTTGTAAACCAATAAATCGTTTTATTTTCCCTAAACGTGAGTAATCTTCTTCAAAATCAAGAACAACGTCCTTTTTTAGTTTTTTCTTCTCTTCTTTTGTTTTTGCACTGACACGAAATTCCTTTACTTTAGAAAATGACTCAAGATTAGGTTTAATGTCGTCATACTCTTGTTTAATTCCGTACTGTTCCATTATTTTTTGACGTTTCTTAAGTGCACGATAAAGTATGAAAATCCATATTCCTATTACTAAAATCGTACTAATTAATACTTGAAGAACATCAGGATTAGCGATAAGATTTATTATAACTAATAAACACAGAATTAAGCACATAAATAGTGCAAGAGAACTCCCTATCTTACTTATTCGCTCCCTTACTTTCTTTATATTATTTTCTCTTAATGGAATTTTATTAGATTCCTTTTTGATCTTTGATTTATCTTTTTTTTCATCTGATTGTGAATCATGTTCATTAAATAACGAATCTATTAGAATTTCTTTTTTTTCTTCAGCTATTCGGTGACCCAAAACAAATGGTGCCAGTAGATCTATATCTGCCTTCGTTACATCTGTTTTATTTAAGAAACTTGCCAGAGCGCGAGCCCCTTGGGCTAATGCAATATCAGCTCTCTGCCCCAGTACCTCAGTTTTCGTGCATAAATGGGCAATATAGGATAAAATGTCTTTAGAAATAAGGATTGAGGACAAACGCTCTTTCGCATTCTTGATAGCTTTTAAGAAATTTTCTGAAAAATAATTTTTGGTAATAAATTTATCTATTATTTCGCCACTGTGATCATCAAGATTAATATTAATGATGTCCATTCTATCTTGGATTGTATTATCATAGTGAATGAAATAGGAAAAAGCAAATTTATCTAGTATTGCAGGGGAGATTTGGTGATGATTAGCTTTAGCAGAAGCTATAAGACAAAATTTACTTGGATGAGAAACTGATATAGACGATCTTTGAACCACATTAAATTGATTTTCCCACGCGTTAATGAGAACATTCAGGGAATTTCTAGAAAGGAGGTCGAAGTCATCAATTAATAAATAACCATTATTCACGCGACCCAAGATACCAGAACGAAACTCTAGATTAAAATTCAAGCTTCCTACAATTGCTTCTATCGGAGCAGTTGGCGATAACTTCTTGATTGGAGTATTAATATATTGTAGATTTAATTCACTTTTATTTTGAATACTTTGTTTACATGATGAACACAAATTACCTTGACTGGGAGAACAGTGATAAGGACAATTAAATATGGTTTGTATAGGTAATTTAATATTTTGAAATGAACGAAGAAATTCAGATTTACCTGTTCCTGTATGTCCAAAAATGATTAATCCCCCCAATGATGGATCAATAGTAAGTAACGATAGGAGTAATTTTAGAGAGTCGTTTCCCCTTAATCGATTAAATTCTATTGATGATCGTTGTGTATTTTTTTCTGTTTTAATCATAAACTTTTTTCCTACGTTAAATCCATATTTTTAGATTGAGGTACCCTCAGTTAGTGGATTTTCACCTTGTCGTATAAAATAGAAAATAATAGTTAACAGAAAACAATTCGATGAAGCTAATAAATATGGATAAACCTGAAAAATCATTAAAAGAATCAATACCCCAAAAAACCACACTACAGAGATTATGGCGGCGCGTTTAACCATCCACTTTAACAAAAACCTTTCCTCTTCATTCAACCCTTCATCTATCGCTAGAATAATAGCAATATATCCAAAATTGTAAACAAAAATCATCATCCCCAAGAATAGAATTATTATCAAAACCGTCTGCATCATCATTATTACAGGACCACTGGGATCACCTGTATCCAATTCATCTAGAATGCCAAAAAATAAAAATAATAATCCGAAAAATGCAGTAAATGTCACTCCTTTATGATTTAGGATCCATTTTTGCACTTTTTGATCATATGATTCATTAACCATTCTTTGCAAATTGAACTACCACCAATTAATACGATTTTTAATTCATTGTAAAGTAATTGCCTAAAGATGCAATTATCTCTAGTTTTTATAACAAAGTCAAATTAATATTATCTAAGGGGGGATAAAGCTCTACTCCAGTTCGCTCTTTTACCCATTTTATTATTTCAGAGTATAAGTTTCGATAATTCATTTCCTCATTGGTAGTTCTTCCAGGAATAATTATCTTATTAGCAATCGCAATGTCTATCGCTTCTTTATAACCTGCAGTTGCATGCCTTAAAATAGCAGACATGGGATCCCAAGTTAAAACCCTAAAAATCTTTTCTTGAGATAAATGAGTTCCATCAGCAACACAAACTTGTCCAGCATGTAACGAATATCCTACCCCGACACCACCGCCTCCATGATAACTAACCCAAGTTGCTCCTCCTAACGCGTTTCCTAGCAAATTCAAGACAGGAAAATCCCCAATAGCGTCAGAACCGTCCTTCATACCCTCGGTTTCCCGATATGGGCTCGCAACTGACCCCCCATCCAAATGATCTCTTCCAATGATTACAGGCGCTTTGATTATCCCGTTTGCATATAATTTGTTTAGAAGCATACCAAAAGCAGCTCTTCCCTTAAAGCCAGCCCAAAATACTCTTGCAGGTAAGCCTCCTTCAAATGGTATATACTTTGAGGCTAAATCAATCCAATTAACCAGCATAGGATCGTCATAAAAAAGCTTTTTAGCATAAAGATCAGTTTTCCGAATATCTTCAGGATCATTAGAAAGAGCAGCCCATCGAAATGGACCTTTCCCTTCAATAAAAAGCGGTCGAATGTATTTTGGTACAAAACCAGCAAAATCAAACGCTTCTATTAAACCAGCTTTTTCTGCTTGAGCTCTAATATTATTTCCGTAATCGAAGGTTTCAGATCCACGATCTTGTAAGATAAGCATAGCTTTTACATGTCGTTTAACTGTTGCATAAGCTCGTTGTTTATAACCCTCAGGATTTATCTTGCGAAGATTCAATGCTTCTAAGTAAGATAAATTAGCTGGAACATAGCCATTCAACATATCATGAGCAGATGTTTGATCTGTTAGAATATGTGGCGTTATTTCTTTGTCTATCAAATAATCTAGTAAGTCAACAGCATTACAAAGGATACCAATAGAGATCGGTTCATTTTTCTCTGAATGATTTTTAGCTAATTGAATTCCTTCCTCGATGGAATAAGTTTTAATATCCAAGTAAGGTGTTCCTTTATCTCTTCCCTCATTGTACATCCTATTGAGATTTTCTGGATTTATTTCTGCAACTAAAGCGACTTTACCTGCCATTTTAATAGCTAAAGGTTGAGCTCCACCCATTAATCCCAAGCCTGCGGTTACAATAAGCTTTTGTTCGAAATTTGAGAGTAAATTGTAACTTTCTTTTGTTTTAGCTGTTTTGATAGCTTTTACAATTGTTTCATATGTTCCTTGAATAATTCCTTGAAGTCCAATAAAGATCCAACTTCCTGCGGTCATTTGACCGTAAACGGTGAGACCAGCGTCAACCATTTCTTGAAAAGATTGAGTCCAATTAGGTACAATAACTGAATTTGTGATCACACATCTAGGTGCCAATGGGTGAGTAATTGTTTTTCCATAGGGAATGCCGGATTGCATAAAAAGAGTCTCATTAGGTTTTAATGATTTTAATAGGTCAATCGTATCATAAAACGCCTTCCAATTACGCAATGCTTTTCCACTACCACCGTAAATAAAAAGCGTTTCCCAATCTTTGCCATTATGAAGATTCGATAAAATTGCACGGATAATCCCTTCTGTTTGCCATCCTGCTACTGTTGTGGTTGAAAGTGCTTCCTCCCCTGTAGGGAGGGGTGGTACTTCTTTCGGTTTAAGATCTAACCTTAGTAATTGGTTTTCTTTTATTTTAAACTTACCCTCTTGTATTTCTTGTAATCGTGATTTTTTCATCTTTTTTAACCTAGAAACTCTTTTCATGAGAGGATTTTGGAATTTATAACAATATATTCTTGTTAAAATAGTTAATATTCTTTTATAAAAATAATGACTTCTTTATTCGAATTTCCCTAAATGACCTAAAACAGTTATAGTCGAGTTACATATGAATATATGAATATAATTACTTCATTTGAATTGAAAACAGTCAAATTCGAATTGTTAATAAGAATTCACAAAATGTTCATGTTTTCCGTAACTCAGATACAAGTATATCCCGAATTACCATTTGTATAGGTTGAATTATCCGTTGGACAGCCTGAGGCCTTCTTTTGGGGTTCCATTCACCTTTACTCCACGCCTCTTTTAATTCAGAAAGAGCATTTAAACAGCTAACCTCGAATGTGCTAGCAAAGGTATCACGTAATTTATCGGATACACCTGCTTCTAGCATTAACCTCCCAACATCTGCAGCTGAAATTCTGGTCTCCACAGGAAGATCCATTTTATTAAGCATTATTGCCAGTTTAACTTCTCTGTTGTAAATTTTTTCTCCTAGAATATTAAAAAGCTCCGTAAGACTATCTTTATTCTCTTTCCAACGAGCTTTTTCGGAATCTAAAACAACTATTAATCCATGAAGTCCATTAACAACGATTTTTCTCATGGATTTAAAACGATCTTGCCCAGGTGTTGTAAAAAGATGATATTTAAATCCTTTTCCAGAACTCGAACCCAATCCAAATGTAGCTTGATCAAAACCAATAGTACGTTCAGTAGCTTTGTCCTCAAGTTTTAGAAAATTGTAAACGCTTTCAGGATTCTCTTTCTTCTTTATAGCATGAAATAAACTTAATGCAGTGGTTTTTCCTGCCATTGTTGCCCCCCAAAAAACAATTTTTATCCCTTGCTGAGACTCCTCAAAAACAAGCTCTTCTTCTTGGCTCAATGCAGCTTCCTCTAATAAGATGCTTTCTCGGACCGTTTTTCCTTTGTACATACCCGAGACTTTAAAAATTCTATAATTGCATGCTTATAAATACGTCTACTTTAATTTTATCTAAGTAATTAAAAAGGGTATTGAAATATTTTACTGGATTTTTCTTTTTTTTTTAACATATTTTGAATTAATATTGCGAATACTTGAGGTAATGACATTTATTAATAAAAACTTTAAATTTGCCTGTTTATTTTTCTTAAATAAATAATAAATATCCAATCCTCCAAATATTTTCAGATATGCGGAATTCATTTTAATATCTAATAGAGTTGATAAATTAAGTTTAAAGCTGGAAACTAAGATGACGGATAACTTTGACGTAATTGCAGTCTCCCCTCATCCAGATGACGCAGAAATTGGATGTGGGGGTACTTTAGCTAAACTTGCGGATATTGGATATCGTGTTGGAATTATTGATTTAACAGATGGAGAACCGACACCATTTAATGATGATCCTGAAATTCGCATCAAAGAGTCTTTAGAAGCAGCGAATATCTTAGGAATTGAAAGAATATTACTGGATTTACCAAATCGGAAATTAGTAGATAGTATAGAAGCTAGAATAGTCTTAGCAAAAGCCTTTCGTAAAACAAAACCTAAAATTGTTATCGGAATGCAGGGTATGACTCCAAGCGGATCCCCAGATCATTACCAAAGTCAACTTATTCTTGACGCAGCAGTATTTTATAGTAGATTATCAAAGTGGGAACATCAGTTTAATGGTCTTTCGCCTTGGAGAATTGAGCATACTTTTTATTATTATACTGCTCGTGAGTTAACACAAATAACAAAACCTCTACAATTTATTGTTGATATTAGCGAGAAATTTGATAGAAAAAAAGAAGCCTTATTAGCGTATAAATCACAATTCAAAGCTCATCCGAGTTATAATCCACCAATTATAGATTGGATTGAAGGGATGGGACGCTATTTTGGATCATTAGCTTATTGTAAATATGGGGAAATATTCTTTGGAACAAAAATCTTGAAATATGATTTATTCCATCATCTTCTATTTGAGAGTTCTACGAACGGTTCTTCATGAAGAATAAAGGTTCTCCAATTTCCCACCATCGATTTGGTTTAATATTTCTGCGGTTTTTTCAATTGAGAACCTTAACTCCTCTTGTGAAATTCCTGGTACTCCAAATGCAACTAAAAGAGCTTTTTTGGTTTCCAATGAAATTTTAGTCCTATCAGCATCTCGATGTGGATATAATGATATGATTCCTTTTCGGTCAGCTAGAACCAACTCTTTTCCAGATAGATTTCTAGCTTTAGAAGAACCAATTCCTAAAAATGGTTCATCCGTCTCAGCAAATCTTACATATAGCGGAGCAAGTATTGTATCCTTATCGTATGCGCCAAGGGAAACACCACTTATTGCAGAAGCTAAGTTATATGTATTAACGAAGGTATTAATTTTCCAGATGTTATTGTTTATCAAGATTCTACGTATTAACGCCTCTGAAGCAGGACGAACTCTCGTGGGATCAGCAATTTTCCATCTCCAAAAGAAATCTCGATAAGATCGAACTTTAGGGTCATCTTTTAAACTATCAACTGTGAATTTTGACTTTATTTTCTCAAAAATATCATTTTCTATTTTTTTTAAGCAATGTAGGTCTTTTTCTACTTTTATGGCAGAAAATTCTCCTATAAATAATGATAAGTCCTTTTTCTTTTCGTTAGGGATTAACCATTCAACGCTATACAATAAAATTCACCCATGTTCGAAATAAACTCGTAAATATATTCTTGAAGTTCCTAATCGTCTCTATGGCTCCTTGCTACTTTCGCTGCAAAAAGAGCATACTCTAAAAATTGTTGAGGTTCCATTTGTTGGATGGAGGCTCTTAAAACAGATAAGATACGATTGAGCTTCTCTTTATCATCAAAAAAAGGGCTAGATAGACATTTTGAGTAGAAAATTGCAGCATTTTGATATTCACCTAGCTGATAAAGCCCATCAGCGATACTTTGATGTTCTTCAAATGAAGCTATCCGTGTATCTGAGGTTAAATCATCAAGGAGGGAAGCATAATGCTTTAATGCTATGATAGCACATCTCAAACCTTCAATTACAGCATGTTTAGCGAGACGGTCACATATTTTTGTCCGAAGTTTTGCGACTGTAGTTTGTTGTTCTGTTTTTTTGTTTGAAATTACAGCTAAGTTTTTATTCACTTGCCAATGTTCAGGAACTTCATATCCTTGAATTGGATCAGGAAATCGCTGAAGTACACGGGATTTCACTCCATGATTTGCTAAATCTTTAACTTCAATTTCGATTCCTAAAATGTCATTTATGCCAAACTCCCTCATTTTTGGAGCATAAAATGATTTTAAGTAACTGTAGTAATCGAAATTGTTAGGATAGATTTCTTTTATATATTTCAATACGTTTAAGCGAAATTCAGTAAAACCATCTGGATTTATTAATTGAAATAATTGTATCTCTGAATTATGCACAATAGATACTGATATTACTTTCCCTTGAGTACCGTCTGTTTCAAGTTTGAATATTGCAGTCCCTTGTGGTAAAGAAATTGGGATGGTAACATTTTTTTTGAAAAAAGGTTCTTTTAAATCATTATTTGTCACCCACTCTTCTATAAGTAGATTACTAAATATCCATAATTCTGGTTGATTAGAAATTTCTAATAATGTTTTACGAAATCTTTTTTTTGGCAAGATGTATATACTTCCCTTTTCTTTCATCTAGACATTCCTATCGTGTATTTATAAAAGTTAAGAAGCATAGATTGAGCGTTTCATTACTTCAATGTCTTATATGAACTGCCACACCACGGTTAAAAACCATCATTTCTGGAGCTGAGAGAACTGCTTTTCCAAAATTAATTAATCTATCATTTTCATCCGTAATTAACACCTCATCTCCACAACGAATTTCAGGATCTACATTTTCCACAAATTTTGCTAGCAGATCTTTATTCTTAGAAACAAAAGGAATACTTTCCTCTTTTGCAATGACTCTTAATTTTGGAGACGAAAAATAACGATGAAGAAGATGAGCTAATCTTGAAGTGGGAATAATAGTAAAATCTGAAGCGCGAAAAGTCCCTAAAAGCCCCATCTCGTCAACAAAACGACGAGGGATGCCTGTTTTTCGTGAACGTTCTAAGATAATTTGTTTATCTTTGAAAATTTTATGTGAACCTTCTCCAAACTGATGATCAATCATTGCATAGAGAATATGGTGTCCTTCTGGCTTTTTATTTCCTCTAGGCCCTTCAAATGTATGAAATCTTTCGAAAATTTCTAGTTCGAGACCAATAGAGGGATGAAACTCAACTTGCTTAAACTTTTGTACTTGAATTTCAAGAAAATTTGTGATATATTCTTTAATTTCAGGAGAGAAAGACATTGGAATCCTTTCATGTTGGACTAAAGGGTAAATTCCTCTTAATTCGTCAGGTATCACACCAAAAAGTGGTGATAATTTCACAACTTGATAAGATTTAGTCGAGGAAAGGCTTTGAAACTCATGTCCGATTAATAACCTCGGATTCCAGCAATAGAATCTACTCAGTATCCGCTGTTTATACCTTATGATAAGAGGCTGCCTCGCTAAGATTGGATCTGGTATTAAAATTGATCGTAATTTCGATATTGGTTCATAAGGTTCAATGAAATTCGAAATAGAATCATTAAAAAGAATATTCTTTAATTCGGTTAAAGAAGGGTGATTCATAATTCGTGATAAAACCAACTCATTGAGTCTTCCTTCAATAATTGCTTGTTTGATTCTTCGTATTTCCTCTAAACTTACAATAAGGTTATGTTTTGCGATAAGTTCCGTACGACTTTCCTTATCTAATTTCTTTAATTCATTAACAGAGTAAGTGTGGCATATTTCGCATGAACAAGGGAAATATTGTAAATTATCCAAATAATCAGTACCTAAAACCGTAATATATCTATCTTTTCTAGCATATAGAATATAAGCAGCAGAATCAAACATATCTACTCCAAGAAATGTAGCAATAGCAAAAAAAATTGGGTGCCCAGCCCCAAATAAATGAATTGGCCGATTAAATGGTATATGATGTTTAGTGGTAAGTATCATTTTTGCTACATTCATAAAATCATATTTTTCCATTAATGGTACAACTGAACCTATTGGATGAATATTAAATTCTTTCTTACTCATTTCCATGCAGGATCTTTTTACAAGGTCGAGATATTCACCTCCCTGAATCGGTCCAGCCCATAGAATCCGATTTTTTGGATCTCGAACTTGGATATGTTCATCTGCTCTTCTTAAAGTTTCTTCTAAAGCTAAATTATAATCATTATAAGTCCCTGTCTTAGTAGGACAGTCAAGAAAAACACCAATATCGCTTTCAATTTCCTCTTGAAACTGTGTTATCTGTTGATTAGTAACAGAGACTTCCCCATATTCCATTAATTGAAATGCTCCTGAATCGGTCATAATAGGACCAGGAAATTCAATGAACTTGTGTAAACCATCTTTTAATGCTTTTTCTTTATTCGTAGAATCTCTAAATAATAGGTAAGCGTTTGTAATACAGGCTTCCGCTCCACACTTAATTATTTCCGTTGGATGAATCATCTGTTTATTTGGATTGATTACTGGTAACAAAATAGGTGTGGAGATCTTACCACTTTGAGTAATTATCTCACCTATTCGGGCTAAACCATCCTTTTTACGTATCGAAAACATTTACAATAAATAACTCCTGAGATATTTCAACACTGGCGCTGAATAAGAAATTATAGCGAGTTAATCCAGCTGAAAATTTAACTCAAATAATTGATTCTTTCAACACAAAATAAAGAAAAGAAATATTATAAATCCTCTTTCGACTTTTTATCATAATTTATCAATAGGATAAAGATAAAATGTTATTTGGGAAAGCTTATGACAAGAAAAGATGTTTTAGCATTGAAGGAACCCTTTGTTTTTTCAGAACTTGAGAAAAAAGGATTTTTTATTCGCAAAAAAGAATTAGAACAATTGGTACAAAAAGGAAACTTAAATCAAAAAAAAATTGGCAGAATGACCATATACTGGTCTACCATTCAGTCTTTAGCTTCTGAAAAGAAATTTACTAGTCAAACTGGTCTCGAAGCATATGTCAAGCAACTGGAATTAGAAGTTAATGAACTGAAACAGGAACTTATGACAGAACGGGAGAAAGTAAAATCATTACAATTCCAAGAGGGGATAGATGACCCATGGAAAGATACTGCTATGGCTATGGCTAGTGTTTTGAGTGAACAAAAGCAAATTTCGATACAAGAGGTACTGGATTATTTCAATGCCCCATTTGAGGAATAATATTATCTAGATAATTATTTTTGACTTGAACTACGCTCTTTTTCTGTAACTACATCTGCTACATCATTTAGGGGCGCTTCGATTTCTAACTCATCTTTTTTAATATCTAAAATCTCCACTACATTAGCTACGGTTTTAAAAATAAAATGGAGATCTCTTACTTTGAAATCTTCTTCCTCCTCGCCTTTAAGTCCAGTGGGTAATTCTATTTCAGCCCAAATCTCTGTTTCAGAAAACCCTGTAAAAGCTGGACAACTTTGAAGTTCATTTTCCACTCTTACGGTATCATTTAGATATAAATTCTGAAATATTAATTCAATAAAGTTACCTTCAATATTCATGCTTATTTCTAAACCATATGCTTCTGTAAGTGTTTCAGTAATTGAAGTGAACATTTTCAAACTATGAATACTTGTTTCATGAGCATTAACAAGGCATAAATCCATTTTTGGCCAAAGCAAAAATATCTGTTCTCTTAAGAAATATGTTTGAATGACTTGGTCTTGACTTCCCACTGGTAAAACTTCTCTTCCTTTGATAAGGGTTCGTTTTAAAAATTCTGAAGCTGAACGCTGTTTCTCATGAACAATTTTCCAGTAATCATCGATAAAGACATAAACATCTGGAAGAAGCATTTCACCTTCCTGAAAAGATCTTATCAAACCTTTCACTCGCTGACTATAACAAAACATCGGTATATTCTTTTTAGATTCTCTTTTTAATAATAAAACGTCAAGATATCGTCGATCAGTGCATTTAGGACGCAGCATGTTAACAACTTTATTATTTTGACATTTATTAAGACAGAACTCCCTTCGATCTCGAACCATTTCTTCCCAGAGAGTAATACCTGATACTAGATTTAGAGTTGCCATTGCTGATCTCGGGGCCTCTTTATCTGTCCATTTCATCTTATTAAGAATTCCTCCGTTATAT
>JBHLKP010000009.1:0-45866 GCA_048886525.1 Candidatus Hodarchaeota archaeon
TAATTCGCCATTCTGATGTCGTTTATAATTTTTGATTATTTTTGGAAAATCATCGTTAATGATTCTTTCATTTTTTGCATTTAATATATAATTACCTTTTTTATCCATAATATAAAGCGATTTTCCGTTTTTATCATGACCTACATTCTCTGCTATCGCCATAAAAAATGTATAATCTTTTTTTGGAATTTTCTTTTCTAAGAATAGCAATGAAGTCTTTGTATGGGTATGAGGGAGGAATGTTAAATGAGAACAACTGATAATAGCAATTATTTTAGTTTTTTCTTGCAGGAATTGTAAAACATATCGATTTGATGGATTTCCGAATAAACCATCAGGTAAAACGATCCCCATTCGTCCTCCTTCTTTCAGTAAATCAAGACATCTTTCAATGAAGAGAAGTTGTGGAGGTTGTTTTTCTTGTATGGTATCTGTTTTTTCCCATCTTTTTGATAATTTTTCTTTTTTTCTCCATTTATATCCAATGTGATATTGTTTTAACGTTTTTTCAGAGTTAATTGGTATTTTTACTCCAAAAGGAGGATTTGTTACGACGATATCAAATTGACCTAGGCCAATTTCTTTAAAAGTGTCTGAGCTCCAATCTGTTGGAGGTACTAATGAGTTCTCACAATGAACTGGATTGTATTTCAATCCTAAAATCATGAGATAAATATTAGCAATTTTTGCTAAGAATCTATCTTTATCTATTCCTCTAACATTTCTTTCCCATATTACATCATTTTGAGTATTATTCAATCCTCTTTTTAGGTAGGTAACCGCTTCAATTAGAAATCCTCCACTACCACATGCAGGGTCAATGATTTTTTCATGGATTCTTGGATCCAAAATTTTTATCATTATCTTTACAACATTTTTAGGTGTGAAGAATTGCCCTTTATTTCCTCTTAAAGAAGGGCCTAAAAAAATCTCAAAAGCATCTCCGATTGCATCCCTACTAGCTTCGGTGATACAAAGGTTTTCAAGTTCTTTCACAATAGATTTGAGAGTTTCTTCATCGAGTATTATACTGTCATTTTCTTCAAAAATTTTGTTATATTCTTTTTTTAAATCGATGAATATTCTTGAAATTCTTTTAATCAGTGTATCTGAATTTGGATGATTTATTTGAAAATTAACTGGTTCATCTGGTTTAACTGTCAATTCGTCTTTTATTTTACAGAACAATAAGAAAATCAATTGCTCAGCAAGGATTTCGTCTCTTGTTATCCCCGATATATTACCGGCTAAATAATTTCTAATGGTTTTAAATACTTGTTTCAAATTCCTCGCTTGAATAAGATCCTTACGATATATTGTACGTTCTATTTTAAGATTTATATGTTTCACCGCGATATACTCTTATATTTTTGTATTTTTATTAAATTTTGAATTATAAGATAATTTTATTGAACCATAATATCTAGTTTAATAATATTTATTACCTTCATTACCTCCTGATAATTCCTGAAATCTAAGATTAACTTCTTAAGGATTACTGATAATTAGTATTTATTGAGCATTTGAAGGTCAAGATTTTGCATCAGGATATGTTTGGATATGAAGTTGAAATTAAGGAACATGATGCAATTAACGATTGGCCTTTTGATGAAAGTTTTGATCAAAAAGAAATTTTACAGGTTCTTAATGCATTTTTTGGATATCCAGATATGTTTAAGAATCCTTTTCGGTTTTATGAAGTCAATAGACCTGGATATGGGATTGATAGATCTGTTAAAGTCCTCCAGAATCTTAATAATGAATACTATGCAATAAGAATATTTACAAAACCTGAATTTAGGACTTTAGATGTACCATTTGATAAAGCAACTTACCATCAAACACGAATTCGTCAGCTTTTTCAAGCATTGAGGGAACACTATCCAGCCACATATTTTCTCGGCACTAAATATCTTCTTATCATTCTCCAGCAATTTATTTTTTCTCCTGTTTGTCAGTTTTCTGATCTTATTGAGATTAAAGGTTTATTAGAAATTATATGGTATGCCTCAAAAGCTAGAATCCTACTCGATTATAACCAAAATCATTGGTTAATTTCCGAGACTCATGGTTTGTTATACGTTGATACTGATTATATGGGTCAAATATTACCTGATTGTCCGAAAGCTCTTGCTGATAACTTAAATCAAGCTATGGTGTTTTTAACTGAGGAAAATTGCCCTATATTAGCCCAAGCCTTACGCGAATTGAGTGCTTCGGGATTAGAACAAGCCAATTTTGTTGCAGAATTCCTACAAATCTTAAAAAGATTTCTATCATCATTTACCGACATTGATTCTCTTTCAAAACCCCTTCAGAATAAATTGAAGTGGCTTAGGGAAATATCACGGTTCCAGAAATGAATAACCATGTATTTATAACAGGAAAACCAAGGGTCGGAAAAACAACACTTATTAAAAAGTTAATCAATATTCTAGAACATAAATATTCTATTGCAGGCTTCTATACAGAAGAAGTCCGTGAGGGAGGTGAACGCATTGGATTTGATATACACACAATTGGAGGCAAGATGGGTGTTCTTGCTAGATCGAAAACTCCTCCGTGCGAGTATTATTACCGTTTAGGAAAATATATGGTCGATACTACAGATATTGAATCAATTGCAGTTCCAGAACTATATAAAAAGGTAGATATAATAATTTGTGATGAAATTGGAAAAATGGAAATATTTTCTACTAAATTTAAAGAAGCAATTATGTATGCTTTAAATGAACAGCCTTTTATTCTCGCTACAATATCGAATCATAATATTCCATTTATTAAAAACATTAAACTTAGGAAAGATACAATAGTTCTTGAATTAACGGTAATAAACCGGGTAGGATTTCATGAAACTGTTATGAAAGAAGTTAAAAGAAGAATCACAGAAAAAATTAGATATTATTGAAATTAAATTATCGTATATCAAACTGATTTATCATTACTCCATGATTTTGAAGTTTTACGAAATTTCTCTTCACTAATATCAGCTATTAATTTTTAGAGATATGTTGTACCAGTAAGAGTCATTCCAAAATTTCTTATAAAGTTGTAGCTAACTTTGTTTTCGTGGTACACCTCACATACTAGTTCTAACACGTCGTGATCTTCGAAAAACTGTGCCGCTTTCGCTGCTAGTAAGAAAGCAATCCTTTTCCTCCTGTAACGAGGATCCACTCCTAAACCAGCAATTACTCCTTGATTTCCAAGAGTAATTCCTTGTTTAATTAGGGGTTCGATTGTTAGAAATATAAAACCTACAATTTTTCCATATAATATAGCTACGAAAGTTGATTTTGGATCAAAATGTTCTATATCTGATATTGACAAAGATCGATAGGGATCTGGAGCGGTAATAAAAGCTCTGTTATAAGTTCGAATAAAATTATGAGAATCTTTATCAGGATCAAGATTTCGAATTTCTACTTTCTTTAGAAAATCATCATTTTCTATCTTTTTCTCTAATTCCTTTATTACGTCTAATCCCTGATCCCATGTCATTTTTAATACATAAAATTTGTATTTTTCTTTTGGTGTTCCTTTTTCTTCTTCTTTTTCCGATTTACTAAAAAATAAACGTCTTAATTTTACACTTTCACGGTTTGATTGATCTTGTGTTGACATATTAAATCGACTCAGTTAAATAAAAGTATCTTCTTAGTGTAGAATTAAACCTTACCTAATATAATTTTTACAAAGGAATAATAAGAGTTTCTTTAATTTTGAAAAATCAACTATTTATGGATGGACTCCTTAAATTAGATTCTAATAATCTATTTGATTCCATAATTGTATTATTTATGAATTCATTAACACCGATTGAGATTTTAATATGTTGAATCATCAATTAAAAGTAATTGATAGTCATGTTCATCCAATAAGAGGTTTAGCTTCTGGTAAAACTCTTATAAATGAGATGGATAAGGCAAATATATCAAAAGCGGTAATTTTAGCTCTTGATTTAGACCCGAAAATTCTTGAAACAGATTTAAAACTGAGAGATGAAATTATTTCAGATTTATTTGGCTATTCTTTCTTTATTGATCATTTTCGTATAATCGAAACCATGACAAGAATACTAGAGATCGGTAACACTCCAAATAAATTAGTAGCAGATTTAATAAGTGAATTTCCCAATAAATTCATTGGTTTTGGATCAGTGAATCCATCTAAAGACAAAAAATACGTTCAAGCAAAACTGAAAGAAATATTAAATCTTGATTTGAGAGGAATTAAGTTAATTCAAACACTACAATTTTTTGATCCAAGAAAAAACAAGAATTTAAATCATATTTTTAATTTTGCAAGACGTCATAATTTTCCTATTTTAATACATCTCGGACAGGATCCTGGTCCTTGGGAGATACCAACTTTACGATATGTTCAGAATTCACATCCAAAAAATTGGTTAAAAGTTATCAAAAAGCATTCTAGAAATAGTATTATATTTGCACATCTTGGAGGGTATGGAAAAACAAATGATTCGTCATGGCTTAACGCTGTAATTGAAATGACGGAAATAAATAAAGATATCTACCTTGATACCTCGGCTGTGACTTATCAATTAGAAGTTCCTTCAATTGTTAAAAAAATACGTGAAACCTGTGGTTTCGAAAGAATCCTGTTCGGTTCTGACACCCCTGTAGTTCAAGGAACATCAATGAGTCATTCAAGAAAAATAATTGAGAATATTTCAATAATTACAGATAATGAAAAGAGAAAGATCTTGAGTGAAAATGCTTTAGAGCTTTTTCAGATTCAATGAAAAATACGAAATGATAAGGAGTGCGCACGGTATTACACAGCTGAGAGTGTGTGTTTTGGGCTCAAATTCCAAAGGGAATGCAACTTTCTTACGTATCGGTGATGAAAGATATTTAATAGACGCTGGGATCAGTACTAAAAGAATAAAAAAGACTCTATCTGAAATAGGCGAAGATATTTCCAATCTAGATGGTGTAATTATAACTCACGAACATATTGATCATATTAGTGGAATTAAAAGTCTGTCTCAAATATATCAGGTCAAATTCTGGTTATCTTTCGAAACTTATAAAAAAATTAAGAAAAAAGTTGGTAATTTCGATGCAGAATTCATAGAAGTCGGTGAGGAGTTCAAATTAGGGAAAAATTTACTTATAATGCCATATGAAATTCCTCATGACGCAATTGATCCTGTAGCATATTTAATTAAATCCGTAAATGGTGTTCCAATTATAGGATATCTAATGGACTGCGGAGATTTAAATTCATATTTGATAGATGGATTTCGTAAAGTTAAAATTCTTATTATAGAATCAAATCATTCTTTTGATCTTCTTCTTCAGAGTGATTATCCTACATTTTTAAAACAACGCATTTTAGGAACTAAAGGCCATTTATCTAACTGGGATGTTGGTCGATTTGTTATAGAAACTAATCCTGGCATTGCTGTATTAGCACATATTTCTGAAAATAATAATCATCCTGGAACAGCATTAGCTGAAATCGAGGAGGTATTTGCTCGCTATATGGGAAAACAATCATTACCATTCATTGTTGTTGTTAATAAAAAGAGAAGATCTACTTTAATTATAGCAGAAGTCTAATAATTAATGAATAAGAAACAATTTTTCTTCCTAAAGAGATTTGCACCCTCAGGCTATTTATAATATTTATGCAGGAGCAGGTGAAATTTTTGTTTTTAGTTTGTTAAACCAACCAATCCATGTTGATCTTATTACGTACATTAAAGGAAGAATACCCCAACATAATAGAAAAAGGATCCCAACAGGCATAGCTTCGGCTGCAATAGCATTCCTTCCTGAGAATACATCAACACCTAAAGGTAATAGAATTCCTAGGGCAAAGAATCCAGCTATTAATAATAAAGAGCTAAATAAAGCTAGAAAAACATTTATCCACCATAATAGTATATTATTAATAATCCATTGTACTTGCTCTGGACTAAAAGCTTCTGTAAACAATCCAGTCGCAGCAGAACCAATGAATGTACCTTGTAGTAATTCTCCCATGTTTAAATTAAAAACTACTTTGAAAATTATAATAATGAATGAACCAACGAAGAATAAAACCTCTGCTATCAGATAATTGATTATGAGATTTACTATATCTGAATCCCGATTTAATACCAATTGATTGACACCTGTTTGTTAAATATAGATTTTAAGTCCACTTCCTACCTTTTTAAATTTAAATAAATCTTTTTCTAATGAATCAAAAATGAATTCTACCAAATATCTCTTAACCTATATATTAAAATATTTAATTTAGATTTGACGTTTCTTAATATAAGTTCGAAATTCATGCTTATGATTTTAAATTTGCCATCATAATGGGAATCTCCAGATTTTTGAACATTTGTACTGTTTAAGAAGTGCAAAAAGGCGATAAAATTACAAATAGGAAATATAAAAGAAATACTAGGCATCAAAGGAAAATTGCTTTCCGTACATGCTTTTTATAGAGATCAGTTCTCCATTTGTAAGAGTTATTATACCTAATTTCTCTGCGAGTTCTCTCGCAGTTCCAGAAAATTGGTTTGCAACAACCATTACTTTGCTTAATCCAGATGATTCCTGTAATCGTTCAGCTTCTAGAATAACATTATAACCACAGCTTCTAGCCCAATCTTTCACGATTACACCAATTTTGCCACTTAAATTCGTCTGGTTATCAGTTGTACCATGTACCAAATACGAAAATTCCACAGTTTTGTCATTTTTTCCCCTTATGATGACATTAGATTCAAAATCGAATTTACGAAATGATAAGAATTCTTTCACCAAAGTATTCAGATTTGTTGACTCCAATGATAGTTCCTCACAGATAGCGTAAGCCTGTAATATTTCTTTGAAAGTCCTTAAATATGTTTATACTACGTATTACCAGAGTAATATCTTCTGGTTGTACTTATAAAGGCGAGAATCTTCAAGATTCCTCCATTCTAAATAGTTTAGATTAAATGTTGATTTTTGTCGGTTAAAATTACCAAACTAGCTGTAATTTTTCAATTTTCAGCAATTCGGTATTCTTTGTAAGTTAATTTTATGCTAATCAAAAAAATCAGCAATGATTTATTTTTTAATTTGCAGTGGAGTGTCACATAAGATACAATTTGTGTGAATTGTGTCTTCTGGATATCTTTCTCCACAGCTGGGACAAATTTTCCTTAATATTGGCGTTTCATGTTCTTTAGCCTTTTTATGAATTACAGGTCTAATATTACTTACTTTAGCATCCGCTAATTGCTTTTTAGTTCTTTTATCTGTGTAATAATTATATATGGTTACTACTAATCCATAAACTCCTAGAAATAAAAATAATAAGCCTCCTAGGAGAAAAGCTGATATAACTTCAAAATCTATTTGAAGTATCAGCAGAAAAATTCCTAATATAATCAAGAAAAGATTAATAAAAATATCTTGAATCTTTATAGAATTAATCTTAATTCTAGAAACACACTCCTGTAATCTCATTATCATACTATTAAGGAATTCATCATAAAACTTAATTATTTAAATTTGTGTAACAGAGAATATAAATTTTTAATAGATCTCTCATTTATTTTACTGTTATTAATTTTAATTTATAATACTAGAGAGTATAAAGATAGTAGAATATTTTTGAAAACCATTTAAAATTAGTAAAAATAAGATCTAATTTCAGATTGTTTCAAATAAGCTTTCTATTCCTGGTTCTACTCCTTGAAGTATACTAAATCCAAATTTCGTTTCTCGATTAGTTAATTCTCCTACATAATTGGTTTGCATCATTCTTTTTACTTCGCTTAGATCAGGCGGAAATCCTGTATGGCCTAAAACCCAAATTAATTTAGGATATGCAGCCTCTGGTAACATATTTCCTCCCTCTATTACGCCTCTAGCGAGCATTTCTCTGCCAGTTTCATATACACGCAGGTGACAAAATCCATATAGTGGTTGGACTACCATTACTATTGGAATTTTTTCCTCTTGCGCCCTCTCTAGTGCACCGTAAAACTCTGAACTTACATGTCCTAGCCCAGTACCAATAATTAGAATACCATGATAATCCTGATCTATTACAGATTCAAGTAAATCAGGATCCATTCCTGGATAAAAATATAATATGGCTACCCTCTTATCGATCTTTGTATCTAATATGAAGTCTTCTCTCTGTCCGCGAGGTTTTACAGGAACGTAATATGTGATTTCTTGTGTTTTCCAATCTATTTTTCCTACAGGAGGTACCGAAAGACTTCGAAATGTATCTCTTCGGCTACTGTGCATTTTCCGTACACGTGTTGGCCTATGAAGATAATCATAGATATGACTTGTTGAACCCATCATAGAAATTAGAACTTCACCGATATCTGCGTATCCTGCAACAGTAGCTGCATTTAATAGATTTATCGCAGCATCAGAGGAAGGTCGATCTGAAGACCGTTGAGAACCAAGAATTATAACAGGGATTGGGAGGTTTCGAAGAAAAAAGGATAAAGCTGATCCTGTATATGCCATTGTATCAGTCCCATGCCCTATTATAATACCATCTACTCCTCTCTCAATTTCTTTTGCCACTTCTTCGGCTGTTTTAACCCACCATTCAGGTTTGAAATTTTCAGAAAGAATTTCAAATACTGTTCTTGGAGTAAGATTTACTCTCGATTGGATTTCAGGAACTGCCGCGAATAATTCTTCTGGAGTGAAAGCAGGTAATACTGCACCAGTTCTATAATCTAAACGACTAGCTACAGTTCCTCCAGTTCCTAATAACACAACATCTGGTAATGTAGTTTTTTTCTGGATATTTATGGAGGGAAGTCTATAATTTCCTTGTGAATAACCTTGTTTTTCAATTATTACATCTTCAGACACTTCAATTCCAATATTATATCCTGTATCAAGAACCCGCAAAGTAATAAAGTTAGATGCCGTAAAAGCAGCTCGTGGTAGCAATATTCCAGTGAAAGTTGCTCCATTTGGTTTTCTAATTGATACTAGAGACCAGATTTCAAGGTTGTTTTTATTTAATAGTTTACGCGTAGTACCGCTATAACCTTGCAGTGGATCATTTTCTTGATCTAGCATTTCTTATTCTCACATTCTAGATTATATTTTCCTCTTTTAGCACGCTTAATATTTGCTCAGTCTTTAACATTGGAAAATGTGCTTTAATTACTGCAAATATTTGCCCTAAAGGCATATTTATTTTTCCATTGGATTCTATAAGTATATTTTTTATTCTTCTAACTTCATTTTCTGTAACTTTTACCAATTTACCGAAATATTTCTTTTTAATGGTTGAATAGGAAAGTTTCGAATTCAATTGATTCAGGATCACATCTAAATCATCATTAGATATCTTATCATTCAGTATATCTTCAAGTACTTGTTCTAGTCCATTTTCATCTAATAATTTCTTGTTAAAAGAATTTTTTTCTATCAATGATGAACATCCTTGGATTAAACCAAGAAGTGAACGTGTTTTTTCAGGATATTTGATAATTATATGTGAAAATTCTGAATAAAAGTCATTTGTAACTATGAATTTTAATTCATTTATTTTAATTGGGTATTTTGCAAAAATTTCCCAAATTCTTAATATATCGTCTTTCTTCGCTCTTCGAGTTTTTAAATCAACTGAAATTGGAGGTGTATCAGTATCACTATACATTCTATCTTTACCATGAATAACACGTAAGAATTCATTATTGAAAGTTTTAGTATTTACCCTTCTAGTTTCCTCTGGTACACCCTTTAAGGCTTGTTTCATTCTTTCTAGAAATCGACTAAGCGCATGTAGAATCGATTTTTTCTCTCCGCAAATAGCTACAAAAGCGTCTCCTTCCGAGAGATTCATTACCTCTAAAACTCTATCTTTATCCAACCATGGACTCACATCATCAGATGAAGTCATATTTTGAATTGGAATTCCAGAAATTAATTCACATCTATCGAATACCTCCTTAGCGAAAGTTTTACTTGGTTGTACATATTTTACAAAAATACCAGCACATTTTGGTAATCTTACTGCAAAAGCATATTTACTTTTATTTCCTAGGATAGATGAGGATATATCAATGAAGTTAGGTTGAAAATCATCTTCGTTAACTCCCCTAGAAAGTAATAAATCCTTGATTTCGATTAGGGTCAATTGCCTAGCGATCTCTCTATTACAGTACTTAACTAAATTCCTTAAATCTTGAATTCCTTTTAGTTCAACTCGAGCTCCCCCTTTTACAGAAATATTAACATCTTGCCTTATTGTTCCTACTCCACGTTTACCTATTCCAAGGATCCGTAAGGATAGCCCAAGTAAAAAACCAACTTCCATTAAATCCAATGGATTATTACAGTCTTCATGGTTTGTAATAATTTCCGTTAGAGGAATCCCTAAACGATCCAGATTAAAATATACAGTCCGATTTGCTCTATCATGAAAATTTACTCTTCTAGCAGCGTCCTCCTCAATTAATATATTGTTAATTCTCACTTTTTTACCATTTTTCAGTATAATATACCCATCCCGAGCAATTATTGCCGTTCGTTGGAATCCTGTTGGGATCGAACCATCAAGATATTGTTTACGGTTGAAAATGATTTCATCTACTGCTGACCTACAATTAAGAAAATTACCTATAATATAACCTTTTCTTATTGTTTCAAAATCAGGATAAAAAGGAGGAGTTTCATCCATCTCATATGTACAAATGTTGTCTGAGTAAGTTTCATAAATAACTCGATAAGATTTTTCGAATTCAACAAGCATACCTGCGTCAAATGTTCCCATTTCACCTAAAACAGGGCGAAAACGACGTTCAAAATGATAATCAGGATGAGCTTCGGGTGAAATAAGATTCGGTTTGCAATGACAAAATAGTTTTCTCTCTGAGCTCAATTGAGCATGTACTTCGAGCCCCCCTTTAAAGCCGATTTTTTCATAGTCGAAAGAATTTCTAATTTTCAATTAATTTCCAATCCGATTCATCCTTATTAATGCAATAACATCTGCTTCGTTATCAAAATTTAAAGGTGATTTTTGCGAATATCCTTTCACATATGATAATGTAATTATTTTACTTATTTTCATCATGAATCATTATCCTTTGAATTAAACTCTCTTTCTTATCCATTTATAATAAATTTTCATAAAAAGGAACTTAGGATTCTTCAACTAGTCTTCCACTTTTATTTTAAGAGGATAAAGAATTATGCTGACCATCCAATTGAGCTATCCTTTTTAGAGATGAAAAAAATATCTATTTAGATAATCAGATTCATTTTTTTCTTATGATCTTTTAAGACAAATATTAATAAAAATCCGAAATGAAGCTTATTAACGGAGAAACTTAGTGTAATGGCACACAAAGAAGCGATTCTTGAAGAATTTCAATCAAAAAAGGTTTATCAGTTATTAAAAAAAACTGGTGTTCCTCGAGTCTCTCAAGACAGCGTAAAAGCGTTAAATAAGCTAATGACCCGTCATGCAAGACAAATAGCAACAAAAGCTGTACAATTTGCATCAGAGAAAGGACGTGAAACCGTTTTAGGTGAGGACATTACCCAAGCAGTTAGAATGACAGGTACAACAGTTGCATATGAAATAGAACAAGAAGCACCAGTTGTGCATTATGTTTGGTTCATTAGTTCTGGGGGAACATGTTTACTAAGTCGCTCTTATTCTGGAATTGAATTCCCTGATACGATCTTTGCAGGATTATTAACAGGGATTCTTGATTTGATGAGGGAGGTAACTGGGAGGAATATTGAAACTTTTTCTACTGACGATCTTACAATTCACATTAGAAGGATATCAGAAATTACAGTAGCAGTAGTGTGCGATAGTGAAAAAGAAGAGCCAATTGATGAACTTACTGATTTATTAGCTTTAAGATTTAGTGAAGTATTTTCAAAAGAAATTCAATTAGATATTGTCGATACAAGCATATTTGATGAATTCGCTCCTGTTCTTGATGCTTTAGTATCTTCAGCTGGATTAAGTATTCCTAAAGAAAAATTAAAAGTGATAAAAACCAGCGTTTCACTTACAGATAAACAACTCGAAGAAACTGTTGATGCTACCGCTTTACGAGAGGAATTAAGACGAGCAAGAGAAAAAATTCAGGATTTAGCTGTTTTCAGGAAGGATGATGAGTTAGAAGCTGTAAATTCTACTACTGTTGATTCAATGTTTGACGAACCTCCAGATGTAACCGAAATTAAGGCAGTTCTTAGACAAGCAAGCCAAAATATTAGGAATGCTAATGGTAATGATTTGTATCCTCCTGATAATGAGATTTCAAGAGAAGACATTATGAAGGAAATTTCCAAGGATTTCTCTACCATCATAACTGAAAAAGAATCAAAAACTATAGATATCAAAAAAGGAATAAAAATTAAAGAAGAATCCAAAATGGATAAAATACCGTCTTCTAAGAAAACTCCTAAGAAGAAGTCAAAAAGAAGGCGAAAGAGGAAAAAATCACGAAAATAAGAAAATTCGTTTAGTCTTTTAAGTAAGTATTTCTATTTGTTCATTTTCGGTTATTCCGTATAATTCGAATACAAGATAATCAAGCTTGATTTTTTGTTCCTTTAATTCTTTGAGATTCTTTCTTAACGATTTTATTATTGTTTCAGCATGTTCAGTATCAACCTCATTTAATAAGGAAAATGATAATTCTTCATCAAGACATTGTCGCAAAAATTGTCGTTGAGTTGAAAATTTTTTAAATCCAGAAGCTTTAAATATTTTCCAAGTACTAATTAAGTTCTCAGTAATATTTTTTCCTATTTGTAAACATCTTTTCACTTGATTATCGATTTCTAGAGTTAATTGGTGATCATCTGTCTGATCTAATCTTCGTATCGGAAATTTTTTTAAGCTATTCAATCGAATTTGGGGATAACGATTCTTACCTTCCTTTCTGATTATATTCATGTGTTTTCCTAACCAATTCCCTAATGAAGAATTAAGAATAGCAAGTATCCCGTATATTGAATAAGGTTGTTTTACCGAATGGATCAAGTGAGTATTTCTTAACGATAATAGCTGTTGATCATCATATGATGCTATAAATCTAGACGCAGTTTGACGTAGAATGATTTTTGGACTCTGAAATCTTTTTAAACTGCCAGAAATTAATAAAACTTTTTTATTTGTTTTTGAAATATTCTTATTTGTTTCCACAAGCTCTCTTTCATAGCTTTTATCGAATCTTACATATGAATTAGCTAATCCAGGAATCCAGAATAAGATATATTGATCTGGTAAACCATTGGATCCATCAATTACTCGATACCATGTTTTATTCTTTTTGTGGGAACTTAAGAACTTACTCTTTAATAGAGCGCCATACTCCAAACCACAACTTAATGAAGCAATCTCTCCAAGGTTAATACTTTTTTCTAATATTCTAGAGAAAAATGCTGGTATTTTCCTGTATAAAAACATAAAATGGGGTGAGATGTTAAAATGTTCTGTATTTATCAATTTTGGAACATTTGAAAACTTATCTTGCCACATAGTTTTTCTTAAATCCTTATTTGATCTTGTTTCAATGATTAAAACCGAGAGATCCACAGCAGCTTGATAATAAGTATATTCTTCTAATACAAATACTAATGAGTAATTTTCTAAGAT
The DNA here is from genome assembly GCA_048886525.1 of Candidatus Hodarchaeota archaeon. Lineage (GTDB taxonomy): Archaea > Asgardarchaeota > Heimdallarchaeia > Hodarchaeales > Hodarchaeaceae > Hodarchaeum. The sequence goes on from JBHLKP010000009.1 coordinate 13,627, forward strand.
ATATTCACGGACTTGAGCGTAACTAGGCAAATCCAAAAAAGAATGGTCAATTACTATTCCTAAAGTTCCATCTCTCTTCCTTAATAAGTATTTTAAACAAATTCCTAAGAAAATCAGGTATAAATTGTCTCTTTTCCCAGAAAAAATTGGTATAATTTCATTTAATGAAATTAAATCCTTTTGTGTTAAAATTTTCTTTGCAAAGCGGCTATGGAACGCAATATATGGTGGATTAGTCAATATTACATTGAACAGCCGAATTGGATTATTATTCTTAACTTTCTCAACTGTACTCTCAATGAAATTAGAAATTAGAATATTCTCTGTTTTTATTTCTTGATAAGTTGTAATCCCGAAGAAATCCTGAATTATTGCCAATCCAGTTGTAAGTGCAGTCTTATCAAGTTCATTCCCAAAAATATTCTTGCTTATTATTTCAGATCTTAAGCTGATCAAAGATCCTTTTACAGAGTAATGTTCCAAATTAAAGTTAACTAACCATTCTAGTGCAAAAATTAATATAATTCCAGTTCCCATTGCAGGATCAAAAACACGAATGTTGGATATTTGAACTTTCCTTCTTCGACGAATATAGTTATTCATTGTTTGGATTACTAATAACTCAACAAGAGGCGTTGGAGTATAATATATTCCACTGTTCTTAATAGAATTCCTTTTCTGAACGATAAATGAAAATAACTCTAAGAAGAAAAGCGAATTAATATCAAATAACCAATGTATATCTTTAGATTTTTTGGAGATTTTTAATAGAACATCAAAAAGCTCTTTAAGCACTTCATCTGATGAATTTTGCTTTAAAAAATATTCCATACTATTTTTTATGATTTTAGAGTAATCTAAGAAAATTATGCTATCATTTATCTCCTTTAAATCAATAGAATCGTTATGAATCAAAGTTAATTTGTTATTAACCTGTTTTAATATATCTTGCTTTATTTTATTCATATTGTTATAAATTCTAATGTATAAACTCTCTAAAAATTTATCATTATAATTATTTACAAATATTTTGTCGTATAATTCTCCCATCACCTTTATTAACTGCTTTTTCCCAGTTTCATAAAAAACCCATTTTGAAATATCATCTTGAGAGTATAATAACTTACCTTCTAAAAGAATAATTGCAATGAAAATAGATTCTAAACTGGAAATAATTTCTGACCATAATAAAAAATGATTCCTAGATAAGAAAAAAATTAAGGTTCTGTCTTTTGTTAATATAAGAATCCAAGTAATATTTCTTAATTCTGAACGAACTTTCTGTAATATTTTAAGATTGTTATTAAATAATTCAGAGGCATAAATTTCTCTTTTATCGATAAAACGAATGTTTTCTCCTTTCCAAATAAAATAAACATCCTGATGATTCTCATCATTAAAAATAAAATTAATCTCTTTATTTTCAATATTCCATAAATTTCTAGTAAATACATCCTTCTGAGATTTATCCGAGTAATTAATTACAGAATATAATGAATTACTTATAAATTCCAATTGTTTTGAAACTGGTAGTGCTGGAAGGATAGAAGAGGGTATGCTTTGATCTAAAAGTATATAACCCACCTCAGAGATTTTTGATTGAGTCTTCTTCCCTATTTTCTGATAATTGAGCATAGAGTTTTGATGAAAGATTCCGAATTGTTTTATCTTTATCATAAAGAATACATTTCTCTAATGCAGATAGCGCTTTTTCCTTTTGGGGGCCAGAATAGCCTCCAAGTTGTTTTATTGCGTCCCTCCTAGCTATCATACTTTCAGATTTTGTAGCAATCTTGATAAGATTGTCTAATTCTGATCTCGATTCTTTAGTCACAGTTCCAATTATACTTGAAATAGGTGCAATTGGTACAAGTAATGGTAATGTGATATTTACTCGCGTTCCTTTATGGAAACCTTCAGACTGAATTTCGAAGGTTCCGTTGTGATCTTTGATTATCTCTTTTGTTAGGTATAAACCTAAGCCTAAACCACTTGCTGATGAATGAAATGTCATAAATGGTTTTCCGACGTCTTTTAAAACTTCGGGGTTAATCCCAACCCCTGTATCTTCTATTTTTAGTAGTAATGTTTCATTATTCTGAGCAGATAGTGTTATATATATTGCCCCATGGCCCGTGAACGTAATTGCATTCACTAATATATTTCTCAATGCTTGGGAAATTCTATCTCGGTCTAGATTAACAACATAGGGAATTGGCGGATATTCAACGTTTAAATCGATACGATATCTTCTTAATAGATATTCCAATTCCCTAACTACTTGTTGAAGAATGGGTATGAAATCTTCTCCTCGGAGGTGGCATTTAAGTTTTCCAGACCTAATAAGAGAAATGTCATTCAAATCATTAGCCAGAGAAACCAATCTATTTATATTTCGTTCAAATATTTCAAGAAATTTTATTTCTAATGATTCTTTTTCCTTAATAGTAATGCATTTTCGCTTTTGTGTTTTGTAAAGATCAAAAAATCCTTTAAGGTTAGCAATAGGTGTTCTTAAGAAATGTTGCGCAAGTGTTAGGAAATTAAATTTCGTTTCTTGTAATTTTTTTATCTCTGAAAGGTCAACAAGAACACCTTGAACAATTGAACTCTTTTTAGAATAAATCTTTCTGATAATTGCATACACTGGAATTCTTGTGCCATCCTTCGATAATAATTCCAGTTCAGTAGTAATATCAGGCCTCTTATATTGATCATGCAATTCTTCTACTATTTTTCCTTTCATTAGTTCCCTTCGTGTTTCTAATAGAAATGTAGCAACTTCTTTTCGATACTCTGGAGCAACGATAAAAGTTGGCATATCTCTCCTCTGGTCGAGTTCCTCTTGTGTGTATCCAAGTTTTTGTATGAAAGCTTGATTAAAATATTCTACAATTCCATCTTTGTAAATAAAAATAAAATTTGGTGCTTTTTCGATTAGTGCCTCATATTGAGCTTTTGTAGCGTGTTTTTCGGCTGCGAATTGCTTCAGCATACCAATGTTTCTTATAATAATAAGATCATGTTCATCATCAAGTTGAGTAACTCTAAATTGAACCCATGTAGTTTCTCCAGATGGTAATTTGAATTTCCATTCCGAAATAGTAGGTAACGGTTCATCTGAACTCAGCATATCTTGAATTCTACTCAAATCATTAGGATCAAAATAGCACAAAAGAAAATCTAGATTGAAAATCTGGTCGTTAATTTTACCAACGAGAAGTTCATAATCGTTTTGCAACTTTTTATTAGTAAAGACAATCTGAATCCCTTCGGATCGACTTCTTCTTATTATAATGATCCCTATCGGTAGCTTATCTAGAAATTCTGGATCAAAGATTTTGTTTGAGGGAGACAATAATTAAATCCTTCTCTTGAAAATAAAATTCCTTATTCAGATTTGCTATTTGATCCCCCTTTTTAAACTAACGATAAGATATCGCTTATAAAGGATTGAAGAAATTAATAATTTTAAGGTAAATAACAAATCTATCCGGGAAGTCGAAGAACAATGCTTGATGAAAAAATGAAAGAGCTAAAGGATCAACAGAATTATCAAGAAATGATCAAATTATTGAGGAAACACGAAGCAAAAGCAACTCAATGGTACGCTCAATTATCTTCATTATTCTCCGAAGAGAATCCTACAATAACAGGGATACTTCAAGCCATAGAGCAAGTATCACTTTCAATAACATCGCTTTTACGTAATTGCAATGAATTATTGGAGGATTCATTTATCAAAGTACCTATAGAAACCGAACCCTCAACAGTTATAGCAACTAGTGAGACTTCTTCTCGGGAAAGAGACGACACATTTACATTGAACGGCTTGAAAACTATAGTTGATAGACTGCCATCCCTTAGTATATCTGAGGATGATAAAGTTCTAGATCTAAAGTTTTGGTATATTCTTAGTGGAAAGAATGAATCATTAGAGATTTCTATACAAGAAAAAGAATACTTCGGCAAAGCTATATTGCAGGTGTTAGATCAAATTAATATTGGGGTTGATGAAAGTTTTTCGGTATCTCCTTTAGGATTTGAAGCAATTTTATCACCACAAATACAAACTGCCGTAAATCAAATTGTTAAAAGCTATGGCAAAGAATTTACCTTGATTAAACTATATAGATAATAAGAAATATCAATAATTAAATTGACAAAAAGCAAAAAAGCTTTAAAAACGATATATTAGTTTGATTTATTATAATAATCTCTCTGGAGATAGATATTCTCATGTCTTTAGAAAATGAAAATTATACTTCTGAAAAAAAAACCATTCCAATAACAGCTGAAATTGCTAATTCTTTGGTTCAATATATGGATTATCTGATAGAAAGAGGATATTATATATCTAGAGAAGACGTGGTAAGACAAGCGATATTAGATCTTTTTATAGACAAGTTTGAAGTAAGTTTGATGGATTTAGAACCCGATTTATTCGAGTATCCTTCTTTAGAAGAGATAACGGAAGAGGATGACGAATAATAAGGGAATTATTTGAATAAATATTCCTTTTTCAGAGATGTAAATGATTTTTGGTTTTTCAATGTAATGGTAGAGGTTACTAATGGTTATTGTTAAAGTTAAATTATTTGCTACACTGAGAGATTTTGGACCCAAAAACCTTGAAATAGGGGAAAGTTTTCCTGTAGAGATTTCTGAAAAATCAAATATTAAGGATCTCCTGATAAAACTTAACATTCCCAAAGAATATGCAAAAATAATCATGGTTAATGGAAATATTATAAGAGACTATAATAAACCTTTAATTTCGAACGATGATATCTCGATTTTTCCTCCAGTCGGAGGAGGAAGGTTTAAAAAAAATATTCGAACATAATTTTCTACATTTTGTCTATAATACGATTAATCTCAACGATTAATTCAGCTGGACTTTCTATAGGACATTTCACCAAATCTTCAAGTACTTCTTTGAAACGCGCTATAAACAATTTATTGGATTCTTCTGATGAAAATTTATCCACAATCGTCTGAATTGTTTCTTCATTTGAATGCAATTTATTCATTTTTACATTTTTAGAAAAAATATCCATTATTATCGTTGCTGTTAAATCGGAAAATATTCGACCTATTTTTGGATGAAAAGTAAAAATATGTGGTTCTTTTGTTGTTAAATCTATATCAATAAACATTCCGATCTTTTTTGCAGTTATCTCATCAACTTTTCGTAAGAGAGCTCTATAAATGCTCATTTCATCAGCTGAAATGATACCATCAGCGCTAGCCCTATTATAAGTGTTTGAAACGATTTCTCTTAATACATTTCTTTGCTCAATTAAAAGAAATTGAAGTTCTTGTTTGGTAAAAGGGCTTGACTTGTCAAATTTAGCAAATTGTTTAGTTTTCAAAGCTAAATCATGTTTTAAACCAGCTAGAAGTGCTTCTTCCTCTGCTGTTATTCTTAAATCCTTTAATGCCTCTTGTAACACAGCCTTCAAAATCTCTTCTGTAGGTAATTTTAGAAGATAGGAGATTTCATCTTTCATTTCTCAATATTCTCCTAACGAGTAATCTAAATCGAGATTTTTATAGAATTTATAATTTATTTTAAATTTTGTAAAATCCAATATCATTTAATAAAAGGGTTGGAAGTTTCATTGATTTGTTATACTATATCTAATTACCTATTCAATGTTTTTTTATGTTAATATCAATTAAATCTTGGGATATTTTGAATTCTAGTAAGTTTTCAGATTTATTGATCCTTCTCCACCCTTAAATCTGGATTCTTTTTTACAAAAATTATCGTGGCATGACTTCTTTACTTATATAATGAATCTAGATTCAAATGTTTGCGTGTGTGAAGATATTTATAAAGGAAGAAGTTCTCCTTTCTAGATAGAAATCATTCAGGGATAATACTAATGTCAAATGATCAGATAATTTTCGGCTTTATTCTTACTATATTAGCAGGATTATCAACAAGTATTGGAGCCATTGCAGTTTTTATTATGAAAAAACCCAATACGAAAATTATTGGACTAACTTTAGGCTTTTCTGCTGGTGTAATGATAGGAGTATCAATATTCGAAATGTTGCCAGAAGCAATTGAAAATTTAGGAGTATTAGTTGGAGGAATATCATTTTTGTTTGGAATGATTGTAGTAGCGACACTTGACTTTCTTGTACCACACGAATATATGCAAGAGCGTTATTATATTGAAGGGGACGAAATAAGCTGCAAAGATTCAATAAAAAATGGGCGACTGATGCGAACAGGAACTTTATTAGCTATAGGAATATCAATACATAATTTCCCAGAAGGATTTGTTACAATGACTGGCTCATTTAAATCACTGGAACTAGGATTAATATTAGCAGTCGCCATTGCATTTCATAATATACCAGAAGGATTAATAGTAGCTATGCCTATCTATATTGCTTCGGGGGAAAAAAAGAAGGCTTTTTTAATTTCTTTTTTGTCAGGAATTGCAGAACCCCTTGGAGCAATATTGAGTATCATTGTTCTCTCTATATTTGGCGTTATTAATCCCAATATAATTGAACTTTCTCTTGCCTTTGTTGCAGGTATTATGATGTTCATATCATTAGATGAACTACTACCATCAGCTCATGAAAGTTGCAATGATAATGGGGCTACTACTCACATTATTACCGTTGGAATTATTGCAGGTTTAGCGCTTATGTTAATAACAATATATTTATTTTAATTACAGATATTAAGCGCTTTTTTTTTTACGTAATAACCAAACTACATTAGATTTCTAATCCCTTCCATATGAATGAATAATAATATTTTATAAAAGAGTAATTTTTTTACCTATATAAAGAACAACATCTTTGTGAAACAGTATGAGAATAAAATCATTGCAGGAAATTCTCAGAGAGATAATGCAAGAAGGTAAAAAGAACCCTGGTGAATGGAAAACAATACATGCACCCACTCCAGATAGGAGCGGCTCAGATTTATTACTATTTCATCCCCAAGTAGGTCCAATTTACCAGATCAGAGCTTATGAAAAGAATCCTTATAATATTCAGGGTATAGGAACCCGAATTTCACATGAAGTAGACGAGGAATTCTTAAGACTAGTAGAGAAGCAGAAGATTAAAGGAAATACTGGGATTCTAGATATCAATTATCGAATTCTTAAAAAATGTCTCAATGAAGGAAAGAAGATAGATAAAATCTTCTTAAAAGCTCTTTTAGGAGAAAGAAATGATCAAGGATTGGAATTCCTAAACTTAGGTACATCATACGGTACAAGTGGCCAAAAACCTATACCAAATATAACAGATGAGCAAAAGAAGCTTGATAAGCATTATAAACGATTAGTTAAGGAAGATGGTAAGACTAGTATGTATGGATAATCTCTATTTTTCGTCTTTTTTTCTCCCATTCTTTCGAAAAGTTTTCAAATAATTCAATATATCGATTTTTAACGCGAAAAACAGTGGTGAATTATGTCATACCATGATGAGTACACAAATTTACTTGATGAATTTACAAGTGCTGTCGAAGATGAGCTTTTACAATATGTAAGGTCTCTTATTCTATACGGATCTTATAGAAAAGAATTAGAAGAATCAGGATGGATTATTCCTGGAACAAGCGATCTAGATTTAGTTCTTATTGTCGACTTAGATGACGCAAATCCTGAAAAACCACGACGTCGTTTAGCTAAAATAGGTGAGGCGCTTTCAGTATTTTTTGTCCATCCTGTTTATGCTCCTATCTTAGATCTTACACTACTCGAATTTCATGATCTTCCAACTAAACTTGGTATGCAATTTTCTCCTATTAATGCTGTTGCAGCTTCTCAACAGGGAAAAGTTCTATTGGGGAAGAATGTTCTAGAGAACTTCACCTATAGTGAGAAAATGTTGAATCGTTGTGCAAGAATAATAATAAATCAAGGGTACGAAAACATAAAAAATGGATATTTGCACAGAGCTATGATCGGAGAACAGCAATTAGCTTATGAATATGCTGAAATCGTCTTGGATATTGCTCATGCTGCTTTGGCATTCACAGGTATATTCAATTTAGTAAGACCCGAAGTACCAGAAAAATTTGACCTTCTGCTTGGAGATAAAATTGGAGCTGATGGAGTGGATATTATTTACGAAGCGAAGAAAATGCGTATGGGAAGTCAAAAAATGAGAAGATCTGAATTCCTCAAAGGAAGTGTTGCGTTTTCTCAAACTGTAATGAGATATATTAGAAATCCATTCAACTCAAAACAGATTTAAATTTAATTTTAAGAACTTTTCACCCCCGTTTATTGGAAAAAAATATTTGTTTCAAGAATTTAAGTGTATTAGTGAGATTAATTGGTAAAAATAATGAATTCTCCTGAAAATAAAATTGAAGAGGAGATTAAGGAGAAGTCATCCTTATCCCAAATACCTTGGATGAGACCAGATCTCGTACACAAGAAAAATAAAATACCTTACTATGATACAAGTGATTTAATTATTATCGCTCTTTTCAGTGCTTTAGGAGGTATATTTAGTACCTTTATTGGTTATTTGGGAAACTTAATTAATAGTTTTCTACCAATACCCTTTGGCGGGGGTCAAATACTTGCTGGTTTACACACTTTTTGGATAATTTTTATTTATTTATTGGTAAAGAAAAAATTGGGAACAGCCCTTATAGTAGGTATTTTTAAAGGCTTTATTGAGTTTTTCTGTGGTTCTGCTCATGGAATTTTAGTGATAATACTTTCTGGAAGTCAAGGGTTGATTATAGAAATTATTATAATTTTATTTCTTGCATCTGAAAATAAAAAAATACTATCTCTTGCTGCTGGTTTAGCCACTGCATCAAACGTAATAATTCAACAAATAATCTTTTTTAATTCACAAGTTCCGATTTATTTCATTGGAATTATCTTTTTTATTAGTCTTATTAGTGGAATAATCCTTGGTGGTATATTTCCAATTTATCTTCACAACTTTTTTGAAGAAACCTCTATTTTAAATTGGAGAAAGAAACCAGAAAAAATAGTCTCCTCAAGAAATCTACAAGTGATTCGATTAAGTTTAGTGATAATTATAATAATTTGTGAAATTACTATAATTTCATATCTAGTTTTCCAGAATCGTTACTCTGTTCAAGTTACGGGATCCCTCTATAATCCTTATACTTATTATCCAGCAGATTTTATAGGAGAACAGATTTCAGTTGAAGCTGAATTGAGAGGAGACGTTAGTTATATTCCAACAAGGAAATATACGGGAGTTCCTTTATCTGTTGTTATAACTAAAGGCCAACCTATACCTGAAGTTTATAATGTTAAAATTTCAGCCTCAGATGGTTATTTTGTGTTTTTTAATTCTACGGCGATCCATACAGACACTTCGATAATACTAGTTACAACAGAAAATGGATTACGAATTGTCGCTGGGAATTATCATGGAAGTTACTGGGTTCAGAAAATCAATCGAATTGAAGTTATTGCTGTTGATGGATAGATCACCCTATTCTTAGGAGGACTTCAAATTCATTCGGCTTTTCCAGTAATTTTGGCTTGAAATTAAATCATACTTAGGTGTTATTCGTAATTTATGTCTTTCTGTATTAATCTCGATTATCCCCTGTTGTTTTAATAACTTTATATAGTATGATATTAACGCCCTGCTGTTACCAGTTTTTAATACAAGATCCTTTTGATAGGATAGATTATCTTCAGACCCAATGGAGGTTAATATTCTTTTTATGGTCGGATTTCTAATTAAACTAAGCCAGAGCTTTTCTTCATAGGAAAATTGAGAGTTCACTTCAAAAAAGTGCTTAGACCGACCTTGTTTAAATGATTCAACAACGGTATTTTCTAAGAATCGTAGATGATATTGTATAACACCCATTGCAAGACCCGTCGATCTTTGAATCTCACGAAGAGAAATTCCAGGATTCTGTATAATGACTTCCTTCAGTAACCGCTGATTGATAGGAGTATCTTGCTTTGAATTTTGCCATTTCTGAAATCGTTCAAATGAAACTTTACCAACAAAAAATGTTTGAATCCACGATGCTGCTTCAGAAATCTTTATATTGAACAGGTAACCGAGATAAGATTCTTTAACACTAGTTTGTAAATCTCTTGTAGATGAAATGCTTCCTTCTATCATTAAACCTGCTTCTTGGGGTTGATAACCAAAATTGTTATTCAAAACATGCAATGTACTAATAAAAAGAAGTATTGTGACAAAAAAGAAGAAAATTTTCATTTTTGAGCTTTTTGTTAACAGCATCACAACCACCCATCATAGGACTTCATCAAATTGCTTAAATCATTTTCCATTGAACTAGTACAATCTTTTGACAACTTAAAAATCCTCAAAGTATACTTTTTAAGTTTCTAGATAGAGATGCTAATGGAAAACGCTTTCAAACTTCCCAATAAGCATATGCAGCGTGAAAAAAAGAATGTTGAGCGAAAATTAAATTTTTTATGTGCTTATTAATGATAAATACCATGTGATACCAGTTAATTGGTATAACTGGAAGATGATTTGAAAGGATTTTACCTTACCTGCGATTGAACACCCATCCATAAATTGATCATTATCAATTATCAATTCAGAAATTAAATAACCTCCTTCAGGCATATTCGATGGGTGATCCATGAAATTCTAGAAGTTTTGTCCCTACAAATCTGTTTCTCTTCCTTCAATTTTTGCTTTAGCTGTTTCATATTCTTTATTGAACCATTCTTGGGTAACCTATGCGTACTTACTTTATGGTAGAAGATGATTATTGATGTATCATGAATGATTCCTCAGTGTAAATGAATTATATGGTAGTATCTGACTTTAAACGATTAGAGTTAAAAAATGATGAAAATTGTAAGAATTATGACCTATGTTGGTTTCCTCACTTATTAAACTAAAAGATATATCCTTTCAGTATAATAAATCAGAAGATCTTGCTTTATCCAATATTAATTTGGAAATAAAGAAAGGAGAGTTTATTTGTATAACTGGGTCAAGTGGAGGAGGTAAAACTACTTTAGCATTAGCTTTGTGCGGATTTATTCCCCATATTATTGAAGGGCGGTTTAAGGGGCAGGTGAATCTTAAAGGTTATTCAACTACTGAACTTACTTTAGCTGAAATCAGCCAATTGATTGGTTTAGTTCAACAAGATCCAGAAAATCAATTAGTTACATCGACACCATTTGAAGAAATCGCGTTTGGGCCAGAGAATCTTTGTTTACCAAGAGAAAAAATTTATGAAAGAGTAACCAAAAGTTTATCAATTTTTAACCTGGAATCTCTTGCATTTCGCTCAATAAATGCACTCTCAGGCGGAGAGAAACAACAGGTAGCGATAGCATCAATTCTTGCAATGTCTCCAGATATCCTTGTATTGGATGAACCTACAGCCTTTCTAGACTATCAAAATACTAAAGAATTATTGAAAGTACTAAATGCAATAAATAAAAATAATGAAATCACTATAATAGTAATTGATCATCAACCGTATCAATTCAAAGAATATCTTGATCGATTGATCGTAATTGAGAAAGGTCAAATAATTGCTGATCAAGATTCTGCTGCATTAGATTATGTTCCATATATGATTCCTCTACAAGATCTGCATATGGTTCAACAAATAGAAGTTAAGACTCCTTCAAAGAGTATAATTTCAATTCAGAATCTGAATATTCGCTTAAATAATCATCAAATCTTGAATGACATATCATTAAATTTAAAATCAGGGTTAGTATATGGTTTGATTGGTCCAAATGGAGCAGGTAAAACCACTTTTTTACAGGCACTACTAAACTTGATTCCAGTTGGAGGAAGCGTTATTTATAATGGTGAAGATATTTCCCAAATCTCTACTCATGAGTTAGCTTATAATTTTGGTTTAATTTTTCAAAATCCTAATCATCAAATTTTTGAAAATACGGTTATGAACGAAATTCTTTTTGCACCTAGGAACTTCAAACAAGACTTGAATTTAGTCTATAAACGAGTAGAGAGTCTAATTTCAGAAGCAAAACTTGATCAGTACCCTAATCGACCTCCTTTCAGTCTTAGCTTTGGGGAAAAGCGACGATTAAATATATGTTCCATCGATATTTATGAACCACAATTATTACTTTTAGATGAACCTTTTATCGGTCAAGATTCTCAAAAAAATAGTTATTTGCTGAAATTATTAATGAGGAGAAAACTTAGTGGGAAAACAACAATAATTGTCTCTCATCGTAAAGAACTATTTGATATTGTTGATTATTTTTTTGTATTAGATAAAGGGAAAATACTAATTGAGGGAAATCCAAAGACTATAACCGATTTTTTTCAAAAAGATGATCGAGGGATTTTCAATGAATAATTCTATTTCCAAACCATTGGATAAATCCCTTATTGAGAAGGAAAGAATAGCAAAAACTAATCCCCTTGTAAAATTCATAATAGTAATTTTCGTGTCCTTAGCTTTGTTCTTTTATTTAGATTTAGTAAAAATTTACGGAATAGTATTTATTTTAATTTTATTTTTCATACTTTGGCCTCTTCCATACAATATCGCTAAACCTCGATATAAAATGATAACAACCTTTTCTGTGACAATTTTCCTTGTCCAAATTTTATTTAATCAAAATGGTGATCTTTTATTTTATATTCTGAATTTTAAAATTAATCAATCAGGTCCTTTTTTCCCCGTTTATAGCCAAGGAGTAAATCAGGGACTTTTACTTATGGGCCGATTTTGGGGCCTGATTTCAGTAAGTTGGATTTTTGTAAATTCAACAAATCCTTTTGAATTTGCTCATTCACTTACCAAAATCAAAGTTTCATATCGACTTGCTTTTACGTTGTCTTTAGCCCTTAGATTTGCTCCAGTATTCAGTAATGAAACTAAAATTGTTAGGAATGCCCAACAGGCGCGGGGATTGAATATAAAATCGAGCAATATTAGTGGTATTAAAAATATTTTAAAATTTACACTTATTCCACTTATTGGTTCTACATTGAATCGAATCCTAGGTTTAACTATCAGTATGGAAGGACGAGCTTTTGGTAGCTATAAAGAAAGAAGTTATATCAGTGACGTACCTTTCAAAATGACTGATTTATTAAAATTAATCCTAGTTATAGTTTTTCTTGTTATCCTTTCCTTCCTATAATTGTTTATTATCTATATAATTTAAAAATATCAATTTTATAGTTCATCCTTGAAAGGAATATTGTGTATCTTAATTGCTTCTTGTCTGGGGAAAACTTTTGAAAAAACAATTATTATTGGTAACAAGCAATGAAAGTTCTTTGAATTACCCAACGGAGTGATTAGATGCCTCAAGAGCCATTTCAGGAAAAACCACTGATTCAATGTCACATTGTTCTCGTTCCTATTAAAGAATTACAAGGCCATGAACAAATAGTACAAGCCCAAGTTGATTGGTTGAAAATTAATCTTACAAAACTTGGATATTTTTTTCGTCCAATTCTTATTGTTAAAAATCATAATGTGATACTAGATGGGCATCATAGAGTAGTTGCTTTACAACAATTAGGATACTCCAAAGTTCCTTGCATTGAGGTCATATATCTTAATAATGAGGATATTCAACTTGGTACTTGGTATCCTGTTTATACTGGAAAAGGGAAAAAAAGGTTTCCATCAGCATTTAAAAAGATAGGAGTTGAATGGGAGAGATTAGACACTTTTTCAGTGGATGTATTAAGCAATCCCAGTTATGGGTTTATTCTCAAAACTTCAAAAAGTCAATTCATGATCAAGGGAACCCAACAAGAAATTTATGCAAAATTCTTAGATTACTACAATCCTGAATTATTCGAGTATGTTAAAACACTCGATTATGCACTTCATTTAATAGACAATAAACGTGCAACATTTATTTTAGCGCGAAAAACACTTACAAAAGAAGATGTACTTGAAACAGCCAAGAAGGGTATGCCTTTAGCACCGAAAACAACACGACATATCCTTTCGTTTACATATCAAGATATTAAGGTTCCATTAAACAATCTAGTTTGATTATTACTATAGTCAGGTGAATTCAAGTGGAAATAGATCTAATACAAGTAACACCAACAGATGGTATAATTGAAGGAATGAAGACCTCTCGACGAAAAGATCACATTGAGAGTATCCCATATAAAGTTTTTAAGTGGGGACACTGGAGTGTTCTGGAACATTGCTCGATGACTGTTAAAATTAGAGAAATTAGTCGAGTATGTACTCATCAGCTAGTTCGGCATCGAATAGGAGTTACATTCACCCAAGAATCGCAACGCTATTTTGATCCATTAGAAGATCCAGAATGGTACGTTATTCCTCCAAGAATATCCCAAAATGAGGAATTAAAGGAAGAATTTATTACGATGCGCAAAAAGGAAGCTGAAGAATATCGATACTATAGAGAAAATGGAATTCCAAAAGAAGATGCACGCTTTTGTCTACCAAATGCCTGTAAAACAACTGTTACATGGACTTTTAATATGAATAGTTTAATCTGGTTTTTCGAACAAAGAATGAAAGAAGATGCACAATGGGAGATAAGAGAGCTAGCTCAGAAGCTTTACGATTTGGTGATGACAATTCCAGACTGGGCTGAGTTTCTAAAATACTGGAAACCAAATAGTCGGCGTTAAGACTAAGCGATTGCTCTACATTATTCATTTTCTGTTTTATAGATCCTCTTGTTAAATACTAATGCCCCGAGAAGAAAAATAGGTAAACTGATTCCCAGTAGTAATATTAATTCTAATGAGATATGTGAGAGATCATATCTTAGAAATAGAACCTTTCTTATTGCTTCACTGGCAGAATAGAAAGGATTTAAATGCCATATTTGAATATCTCCTAGTAAGTATATTTTTGGAAGAGGGATAAAGGATCCAGTGAGAAATGATAATGGAATTGAAAGAAGTCCAGGTAGATAAAATGCTAATTCACCTTCTAAGTAAACAGATGCGAAAAGACCGATCCCAAAAACTGGTATTATGCTAACTAATGCAATAATCAAAGCTAAAATAAAATCAGCCTTACCTGGAAACCCAATGAACAGCACTGTTATAAAGAAAACTATAATTTGTAGTGAGGTAGTAATAAATTGAGTAAACGAAAGCCCTAATATCAGATCTATTTTTGGAAATTTACATAATTTCAATCGATCGATTGTACCAATTTCTCTTTCGAAAGCTAGAATGTATGTAATCCCTGCACTTGACATTAATAATGTCATAATTAAGAAAGCAGGAATAAAAGTATGGAATTCAGTAAAATTAGCTGATGATATTTGATCATACTTTAAAATTACCTTTGAAGGCATTTCTAATCCATAAAAAATATTCACAAAATTTCTTAATTGGTCCTCAAGAAGTGAAATGGCTTCTGAAAATCGAGAATATGAGAAATCGCCTATTAATTCAATTTTGGCTTCAGAAAATACCAATTTAGATGAGTTAGACACTATGTATCCATTAGTCAGATTTATTTTATGATTAATTCCAGCTAGTAGAGTTTGTGAAAAATTACAAGGAATGAGAAAGCAAAATGAGAGAAAACGATCTTGAACAGCTATTGCGGCTTTCTCTATACTATCTATATTTATAAGCTTCATTTGGCGCGTTTCATTCTCTGATGTTAGTTTACTCGATTCATTGATATTCTTTATAAAGATGTCACCAAATCCTTCTTCTAATGGATTTCCTATAAGATTGCTATCCTGTAAATATGAATTAAATTTAGGAATTTCGTCTAATAATGAAGATAAATTATCTTGGTTGATAACTCCAACCATAAAAAGATCTCCATGTTCATGACCAACGTCAGATCCGCTTCCCTCACCATACAACCAAGCAAATGACAAAAGAAGTATTACTGGAAGAATAAATATTTGAATATAGGCTTCCCAGTTTCGAAATGTCTGCTTAAGAGCTCTAATAGTATAAATATGTGTCTTTCGTATCACAATCATCACTTAGGCATACTAAATCGCATTTTGACATAAATTGATACAAATATTACTAAATAAATTCCAGATAGTAGAAAATTTGCAATCAAATCTGGTAGTACCATTATTATTGAGAAATCATGTAATAATACTTCACGAATGGCATTTATACCATGGGTTAAAGGTATTAAATCCCATAAAAGAAAATCACGTGCCAATCCACCAGCAGTTGGAAATGAATTATGTAATAAGACAATTTTAGGAGCATCTACAAAAGCTCCTGTCATAAATCCTAAAATGGGAGCTCCAAAGCCAGTTACAGTCCCAGCTACATTTTCATCTGAGAAAAAAGCTGCAGTAATATAATTCAAAGAAGCTGCAAAAGGAAACATTGAACAAGTAATTAAGAATCCTAGCAGAATGTTGCCTTTAGGTTCAAAACCAAGAATGAATGATGATGTAAATAGAAAAATGGTCTGTATAAGCATTATAGGAATTTGTATTAATAATGAACCAAATATATAAGAGCTAGAAGAGAGTGGTGATATTCTAATTCTATCGAATGTTCGTATATCAGGTTTAAATTCAATACACAGAAACATTGAAAACAATGATGGTTGGATTATTATTCCAAACATTATCAGGCCAGGAACCATCATCTCGAAGAAGGTGTATTTTGGGATTGCGACTTGATAATCCTCGTTTAAAATCAAAGAAAATTTTCCCCCTGGTGTTCCAAAAAAATTTGATAAATCATGATATTGATCTAATAAAACTGAAAGGATAGTTTTGGCAATTTTATAGTTTAAGTAATTATTATCTCCTAAAATTTGAATTGTAGCATTTTCATTTATTGGAAAATCTGGAGAATTTGGGAAAAAGGATTGAATCAAATCATGTAGGTAGTATCCAAATTCAATATACCAAAAATTATTCACAGATGAAAGAGAAGCATTTGTATAATTTTGAGGAAAAACAATTGCAATATCCAGATCTCTATCCTCTAAATTTTGATTTATTTCTTCCATTGAGTTTAAAAGATTAACATTGAATATCTTTATTGAATTTGATTCATTAGAATACCCGATTTCCTTTAGAATCTCAATGACTTCAATCGCAAATCCTTTCTCAATTACATCAGCGGAATGAGGGAACCATTCAACTTCCTGTGTTATTGTTTCATTTTTTAGGAGATTTTTGACTTTATACCCAAATCCTTTATCCTGATTTAATATACCGAGGTCAAAAGTTTGATTATTCCCAATATTAGAAGATGAAAAAGCAAACCAATAAATACCAATGAAAAATAATGGAAAAAGAATTAGATAGGGAAAAGTCCATTTACTTCTTACAGTCTGAATACCCAATCGTTTAGCGATTCCAAAAATCTGAGTTAATGACATCTTCCCTCTCTCAATTTCTTAAAGCTCGTCCAGTTATATTTATGAACACATCCTCTAATGTTGTACTTCTAATAGCCATATTTTCAACTAAAGCTCCCTCATTCTCAATATAATTCAATATTCGACTAAGACGGGGAACAACATCTAATGAGCGGATTATTATTCTGCCCGATGACGTGTATGAATCTTCAATTCCGCTAAAATCCTTTAATAAACTTGAGATTTTTTCTAGAAATTGCTGATCATCACTTGAAAGAATAAACTCAACAAGATCACCTTCACCGATTGAAGCTTTAAGCTTACTGGGTGTATCAAGAACTAGAATTTTTCCATGATCAATAATTGCAACACGATCGCTCAATCTATCTGCTTCCTCCATGAAATGAGTAGTTAAGATTACAGTTTTTCCTTGCTTTGGCAATTCTCGGATTAAATCCCACACAGCTACTCGAGACTGAGGATCTAAACCTGGCGTTGGTTCATCACAAAGAATTATTGAGGGATCGTGAACAAGTCCAAGGATCAGATTTAATCGTCTTTGTAATCCTCCTGATAATGTTCTTGCTAAACGCTTCCGTTTATCTTCAAGTCCAACTTTTTCTATCAGAGAGTCGATTCTTTGCATCGCTAATTCTTTTGGGATATCGTAGATATTAGCTAAAAACCAAAGATTCTCTTCAACAGTTAAATCATTATAGAATGTGAGGGATTGTGGTATAATTCCAAGCTTCTTCTTAAGGTCCTTCCCGTTTTTATGAGGATCCTGCCCCATTATAGAAATTTTACCTGCATCAGGTTTTAAGAGACCAATAATCATGCGAAGGCTAGTTGTTTTCCCAGCACCATTAGGCCCAAGAAACCCGAATATTTCTTTCTCGCGAATTTTGAGAGAAATTCCATCAACCGCTTTAACAAGTTTTTCTCTTTTACCAAAGTATTTTTTTAAATTATCTACTTCAATTATATGTGACATGAAGTTCATTCTCCTCCAGTAAACTCGAAATCTAACAATTTTTCTCGGAAGAAATTTAACGCATACTCAAGTAATTCAACAAATATCTGATAGCCTAATATCTGTTCTTCAGTTATTTTCTTCAATTTTGGATCTTTGTCTTTACATTCTTCCATTAACTGAAGCAAGTCATTAATACAAACATTTGTTTTGTCAATAAAGCCTTCAAAAGTTTTCGTTATCATTTCTGTTCCTGAAGTGGCAATGTAACTATATCCAATCTTATGTGATCCTTGTTTCAGAACAGTTCCATACTTTTCATTTATTCGAATTGCTCTATTAACAGAGGGTACCGATGTTGGATATTTCCCTTCTGGAAAAAGCTCTTTTAATCTCATTGAGATGGATTTTTGGGTCCATTGGTTACCATTTTGATCATGTGGTTCAAAAAGAAAAAGGGTGTCTATCCAACCACAAAGTCCAGGAATACCATATTCTTCATAATATTTGGCGAATATTTCAAATAGTTGTTCTCTTAAAGGATTGATCATATGAAAAGATCCACTAGATATTAAATTTTCTATGATCCTGTTCAAATAATAAAGGTACAGTAGATTTTATAAGGATTTCTTTTTATTGAAATTCTGAATTTCAGAAATTTGAAATATTAATTAAAGTGGTTTCATATTCCAGATCTTGTACGTTTCAAATATAAAAATACATGCAGCGCTTAACGAGAAAAATAGAAATAAAATCTCAACAATACTAGGGTTTCCACCTCTGAATATCAATAATAATGAAAACAATAAAAATCCAATTGAGAAAAAAGATGAATAAAACAACATCCGAGGAATCATTCTTCGTCCAATCTTAATATATAACCCTATTATCCCATTCTTTACCTCTGATTTAACAAGATATTTCCCAGATATCTCAGATTGAACAACAAGGTTTTCTTGAACAAGTTTATTAATATGGTATGAAACAGTTGAAGGAGAAGGAATCTTTAGCTCTTTTTGGATCTCACGTATTCCAGCATTATCATGAGTAAGGAGGTACCAATAAATCTGAAGTGTTTTTCCACTAAGAAGATCGTCTACATCTTGAGAAAGACTCATGATATAATGTCAACTCGAATCAGCTGAATTTTGGATGGTCGAATTTGAACATTTTCTAACAAAAAGGTTTTGTCCTATGAATATATGAAAAAAGAAAAGAGAATTGTGAATGGAACTTTCTTTGATCATTAAGTTGGAAAAGTCTCATAGATCAGATTTTCAACACTTTGAATAGCAGTTAGTATAAGCTGGATATCAGAAACTGGTAGAAAGACCAAATCATCAAGAGAATAGTCGAAAATTAATGCGGTAATCCCATGTAAATCAAATGGACTTAATTGCCAAGTACCATTTAGAATAGAAATAACATTGTGTTCTTTAGAAAACCAAATTGATAATGATGTTCCATCTTCATATGCTATGTCACAGAGAAATGTGGGTGGCCATATCTGAGTCGTATTCATAATGATGTCACTAGTTTCATTAAGTACTGTAATAGCACCTCTAAAATTACTCATAACATTATTAAGATCTTCTTGATTTATATTTGCAAGCTCTGCTTCTGGTTCATGTATCAAAGCCATATTTGGTGTTTCATTAATTAGTCCTACATTAACTCCATCAATATATTTGCCATAATGTTCTGTTAAATTGTTATTTACGAACGTATTATTAGACATCCAGATATACACAATATTTTCCTCCGCCTCTGCCATTCTAGTAGCAATTCGGGCACCGATTCCTCCAATTATTGGAGGTTCATTGTTTCCATTTCCTCCTCCATCATTTACAAGCTGGAAAGCTATTATAAATGCACTGGTAGCTATAATACCACCAATTATAATTGCTATTATTCCATATTTCATAATGCTGCCATTTATTGACATAATTCACAAGCTCCTCATTAGTGAATCTAAGATATCGTAAGAAATGAATATTTAAAATATTATACAATAGAACGGGTTGTTTCTAAAGTGGAACGATCTGTTCTAATTCAAGAACAACTGATTTTTCAATGTAATTTCAATATTGAAAACAGCTCAATTTTTCTCCTTGTAAAGTATATAAATCACTGTAAAGATTTGCAGTAAGACACGAATGAACAGGTAGAATTAGGAGAATATCACCAATATGAACCTCTTTTATTAATTTTTTATCCATTTTTATGATTCCATGTTCTTGGGATAAGTTTGTAACATATGTACCAGGCTGGGATTCTCCCCAACCATTTTCATTAAGCACAGTAACCTTGCCAAAGAACTTTCTTTTATTATCCGTCTGTAAAAAGTCTTTCGATAAATGAATCGCACCTCCGTAGATAACTACTTCACGTCGTTCAAGGTTCTTGGAAATAATTGGGCAGGCAATTCCTAACGCTATATCATTTTCCTTACACACTCTCAATTTCACTTGCGTTAAATCGTAAAAAACAAAGTTCCCTGGACGAATTTCATCAACACCTGTGAAATCCTCTATGACACTGCAGGTTGGTGTATCTCCAATTGAGATCTTAATATTCGTAAATCCTTTTTCAAAAAGATAATGTTTTAGTTTTTGTAGCCTAAAAACTGATTCATGATGGATTGTAGCTAATTGATCAAGAGATTGAGTATAATAAGAATTTCCAGCATGAGTTAAAAGGCCGACGAAATTAAGCTTTTGAGTGTCATTGAGGATTTTAGCAATTTTATAAACATCTGATTTGTTTTACCAATCTATACCTGTTCTATGGTGATCAATATCAATTTCTATCCATATGTTGACATTAAATGATATCTTTTTAGCTAGAAACTTAGAAGTTTCTATTGAATCGACAAGTAGATTTAAACTGATCTTATCTGAGAGAATATTAGCTTCATCGATCTGTTTTATGTTAAAAGGAACAGCTATTGTGATATCTGTCCATCCTTCTCTAGCAAAGTAATTAGCCATATCCAAAGAAGAGACCGTTATGGCTGAAACATTGTATTCTTTAAACCATTCTCCTATATCCTTAGATTGATGCGTTTTAAAATGTGGTCTAAATATGATATTTGATCTTTTAGCCTTATTAGCCATTAACTTAATATTTTTTCTTACTTTATCCTTATCAACTATAGCAACTGGCTTTTTTATGTCAAGCATCAAATAATATCCTCATATGAGCAAAATTCTAGAATTATCAATATCTTTTTTCTCAATACATAGAGTCATTCATCATTTGATTTTATTAACACGAGAGATATTGAAAAATGAATTTCTTTGAGCAATCCCTGAAAAGATATTCTTGTACACAAGCAAAGAGGACTTTGAATGACTATTAAAGATAATTATTTAAAATTAATTAAGAAAATGGAGAATACAGTTGTTCTAGAAAATATTGAAAGTATCTTAGAATGGGATTTTGAAACTTATATGCCAATTGGAGGCGGAAAACAACGATCAAAAGAGTTAGCACTCATAGCTGGCTTGATTCATGATTATTACACAAGTCCTGAGATAGGCCGATTAATAGAAAAAATAAAAACTGATCAAGATTACGAATCTTTATTGGAGAATGAGAAGAGAAATGTCTACTTAATCGAAAGAGAATACAGTAAGAGAACAAAAGTTCCTAAAGAGTTAGTAAAACAAATAGCAGAACAATATGCAATTTCAATTCAAGCCTGGAAACAAGCAAAAGAGAAAAAGGAATATTCCATTTTTAAACCTGAACTTGATAAAACTCTTGAGCTAGCAAAAAAGAGAGCTCAGTATTTAGATCCTGATAAAGAACCATTTGATGCATTAGTTGATGAATTTGAACCTGGTATGACATCTGATGTTATCACTGAGGTATTTAGCGAATTGAAAGAAGGATTGATTCCCATCATTAAAAAATGTCAAGATTCGCCGAAACAACCCGATATTTCGTTGATTAAAAGACAATGTCCAATCGACATTCAGAAAAAGTTATCAAAAGATGTTTCAAAATTAGTTTTATATGATCTAGAGCGAGGTAGGATTGACGAAACAGAACATCCTTTCACGGATGGATATTACGATGATGTGAGAATAACTACTCACTATTATGAAGATAATTTCTCATACTCTTTCTACTCTGTCATGCATGAGGCTGGTCATGCTCTATACGAGCAAAATCTTGATAAGAATTTCGTTTATCAGCTATTAGGAAAAGCTTCTTCTTATGGTATCCATGAATCCCAATCACGTTTCGTTGAAAACATGATAGGTAAATCCCCTGAGTTCTGGGAATACTATCTCCCCCAATTTAAGAAATTAACTGGAGAAATTTTCTCAGATGTGGAATTAAATCCTTTCATACATGCGATAAATGAAGTAAAACCATCTAAAATTCGAGTAGATGCAGATGAAGTTACCTATTCTCTCCATGTGATTATTCGATTTGAGATTGAGAGAGATCTCCTTAAAGGAAAAATAACTACAGAGGATCTTCCGAAAGTTTGGAATGCTAAATATAAGGAATATTTAGGAGTTGATATTGAAAACGATTCCGAAGGAGTCATGCAAGATACACATTGGCCAGCAGGTTATTTTGGATATTTCCCTTCATATGTATTGGGTAATATTTACAATGGGCAAATGTTAAATGTTATTAGAAAAGAAATACCTGATTATAAGGATCTGATAAAAAAAGGGGACTTAAAGCCGATCATCGATTGGTTGATTGAAAAAGTACATAAGCCATCTAATCTATATGACCCACCAGAACTTATGAAACGAATTTCAGGTGAAGAAATTAATCCTAAATATTTCACTGAATACTTAGCGGAGAAATTCTCTGGTATATATCATTTTTAGATTATTATCTAATCATTTTTCCTTTTTTTCTTCCAAAGGGGGAATATAAGTATCTTTTTTAGTACACGATATGAAATTTGAATAATTAATAGGTTATCCTTAAATCATACGGGATAAAAGCGAAATCTCTAAATAAATTATTTAAAGATTAGCAAAGAAATTCAATAAGAATTTAATACAAAAAATATTTGGTATTATATCTCTAGGGAAGTTAATTATAGCGTGGAAACATCGCCAGGAAAGTGAAACTATGGGTCTTTTTTCTAAAACCTTGGAAGAAATTGTTACTCATTTACAGGATTTCAGACTTAATTATGTAGATAAAAAATCTATCGATCAAGCTGTTGAAATAATATTATTATCAAAAAAAGTTTTTATCTATGGAGCAGGAAGATCAGGTCTGGTTGGTAGAATGTGTGCTCAAAGATTGATGCATTTGGACATAATGGCATTTTTCCTTTCTGAAACAATTTCTCCTGCATTTAATTCAGATGATTGCTTAATTGTAATTAGTGGTTCTGGGGAAACATTATCACCTATTGCTATAACTAAAGGTGCAAAAAAAATAGGGGGAAGTATCATAGCATTAACAGCCAATCCAGAATCGACAATTGGACAGTTAGCTGACCTTGTCTTACTAATCAAAGGTCAAACAAAAGATGCAAAACAAGAAGCTCTAGCCCCATTTACTTCACTTTTTGATATAACATCATTGGTTGTTTTGGATTCATTAGCAAGAGTTATAATGAATAGAACTGGTAAGACTGAAGATGATATTAATCGGATTCACGCAAATTTAGAGTAATAGAAGCTGATCAGCTATGAATTTAGTAACAGAGTCGAGTGAAACGATTCTTGAGGAGGGTGAAGGTGAAATAATTTATGATATTTTAGGATTGGGTGAGATTGTTGTTGATCTCCTTGTTAAAATTCGCCGATTTCCTGAACCTGATGAAAAGCTCTATGTTGATTATAGCGAAAAGCAGGCAGGTGGCGTTACTGCCAATTTTTGTGTTGGTGTTGCTCGACAAGGATTAAGAGTTGCTTTTATTGGTAGTGTTGGCAGTGATGAAAATGGTAATTTTTTAAGAAGGAGTTTGGTTGAAGAAGGAGTTATTGATCATTACCTTTTTGAACTTGAGGATAGGATTACGCCTGTAAATATTGTTATGATTACAAAAGATGGACAAAAAGCAATTCTACAATCTGAGCATATGCGTTTAACAGTACCACCTAAGCGTTTGATTACTCAAGAGATAATAAAGAAAGCAAGGCATCTTCATTTAACAGCAATTAATTTTCCAACCGCATTGAAAGCTGTAAAGTTAGCCAAGAAACTAGGATTAACAGTCAGTCTAGATCTTGAATCACAGGTTGTTCAAGATTATTCAAACAAACTCCCTCAACTTTTAAAGTATGTTGATTTGCTACTACCAAATAGATTGGCTTCGTTTACATTCACGAATATTAAAAGACCAAGGGTGGCTGCTTTACAGCTATTAGAATATGGACCTAAAGCTGTAATTATAACTTTAGGTTCTGAGGGAGTATTACTATCAACTAAAGACATTCAAGAAAGTTATCCAGCATTTAAAGTGAGTAATATAGTTGACACTACAGGAGCTGGTGACGCTTTTAATGCTGGGTTTATTTCTTCGTATTTAGGTAACTATTCTTTAGAAGATTGTGTTAAAAATGGCCAAGCAACCGCGGCATTAAAAATTCAAGGAATAGGTGCTCAAAAATCCTTACCTCTAAGAGCAGAGTTAGATAGATTCTTATTAGAGCATTAATTTCTCATTAGCTCAAAGATTAATTTTCTCCATTATCGGATTATTATAAATTAATTGCCAATAATTAAAAGGATTTGAGCTATCAATCTTATCATAAATAGAAATTATATTGTTACAATTACATTAAATCTGAAGGAATAACTATGAATCCGAATTCTTTTGATGAAAACAATATTCATTTCTCTGATAAAACAGATCCAAGAGAATTGGCTAGGGATGTAAAAAGCTTGGCAAAATTACTAACAATCCCTGACAATATCGCTAGGAAAATTTCCTCAGAATTGGAGAATACTTTTAGAGTAGCAGAAGAAGCTGTTTCTATGGTTGGCGGATCCCCAGAT
This sequence comes from Candidatus Hodarchaeota archaeon, assembly GCA_048886525.1. GTDB lineage: Archaea > Asgardarchaeota > Heimdallarchaeia > Hodarchaeales > Hodarchaeaceae > Hodarchaeum. The sequence goes on from JBHLKP010000009.1 coordinate 38,901, forward strand.
GATGTTAGTAAATTATGGGGATATAATTTTGCTAAATTCTTATTTAATTATTTAAGTACCCGTGATACTGTTGAAGGTCGGCAGGCATTGTCTTTCATCAAAATGCAACTAGGACACGAAATTAATTTACGTCTTGAAGGTTCAGAAATGCAATATTCAAGTTTTGTTTTAGGTTTATCTCTCCGTTTTTTGAAAGGATTTGAAAAATTAAAGGAAAACCTTATTGAATTAGAGAATGTTCTATTGAAATTCGAGGAACATAAATATGTGAAGAAGGAAGAAACTGAAGAAAATAAAAAAGATTTATTCGGTAGAGATACAAAAGACTAAGATTATTTCTTATCAATTTCCTTTTTTCCTTAAACACTGTTTAAGTAATACTGATGAAATTACATGAATTTTCCTTGATTTCAGAATAGTTTTACTAGAAAGGATCAAAAAATAATTTCAGATCAGTTGGATTTGACCATTTTGACGACGTAAACGAATTTAGATTCATTACTGAGGCGAATGGAATGAAAAGATTGCAACTGCAGTCCGTGTATAATTTTGGTGATAATATTGGACGTTCTAAAATATCCAGAAATAGTGCTATCGCTAGAAAACAGCGCGGAATCTGCAGTGGAACTTCAAGACGCGTTTCTTAAAGATATAAGAGGGACAAACTTTAAAGAAGGTCATTCGGTAATTTTCACCGATAAAAACAAAAAGCTCTGGCTGTGGAAAAAAACTCAATACTCCTCATTGATCCATGAGATTATTGCTTCATTCTTAGCAAAAGAACTAGGTATTTCTGTTCCAAATTCGATGATTGGTAAAAAAGGACATTCACTTGGTTTAATTCAGCAGTGGATAAATAATGCTGTAGAATTATCCTGTTACAGCTCATCTGAACCATATTTGAAAAATAAGGATGATATTTTAAATTTAATCATTTTTTTGGCATGGATTGGTGCTAACGATAGACATGGAGGGAATTTTCTTTATAGTGAAGGAGAAATTTATGCAATTGATTTTGAAGAGAGTTTTTCAACAGATATTAATGGAACTGAATTATGTCTTTATTTTCCCTGGATAAATTCATCTACAAGTATTCACGAATTAATAATAAGAATAAAGAAAAAAATTGAAGAACGAAACTTAATACAGAAATTAGAAAGATTAAATGATACTATTAATCTTAAAGAAGAATATAGAGCGAAAGATGCTTTACAGAAACAGATTTCTAAAATTTGTGTTTTATTAAGGCAAAATTTTTACCATTTAGAAAGAATAGTTGCTAATTATGTCGAGAAAAGCGTTTCAACAAAAAGTATTGATCTTTTTTAAAAGATTAAGCTATTTTCTTAAGGGATAAACGGTGCCAAATGGCCAAATATGTAGAGAGTCTAATTGCCACCAATGCTGTACCGAAACAGAAATGCTGATAACTAAAAAAGATATTAGAAAAATTGATAGAGCAACAGGAATCAAACCATCTGAATATGTAGTTCTAACAACAGATGGTCATAGAATGCTTCGAAATTACATACAGGAGGAGGAAGAAACATGTTATTTTCTTGATTCTCAAGGAAAATGTAGGATATATGATATAAAGCCAGAAGGTTGTCAATTTTATCCAATTATATGGGATTTAGAAAGACATCTTGCAATAAAAGATGATTTTTGTCCTCATTGTGATAAATTTGAACTTGATGAAGAAAAATCTAGCAGGTTGGAGACTTTTATTCTTAGATTATATGGCACATTATGATATTGATATTATATTATTCTTATATTTAATTCTAGATAAATAAATCAATAAATAGACTAATAAAATTCTATATCCAGTAGAAAATATGGATTTCTATTATTCGATTCTACTAATAAACATTGATTCATCCAAAAATAACCTATTTAAACATTTTAGAATGATTGTTCTAGTAAACCATTCCTCTTTGCACGGTTAAGTGTTAATTTTAAAGCTGAATTTAGAATTGATAAAAATTTAAATCCTTTTAATGTGATTTTAAAGTTCCTATAACGTGCATCTTTAACAACTTGGCTTGAAATATGTGTATCGACATAATTTAGCCTTTTTAACTTTTTAATCTCTTTTGAAAGTGTCGAAAGAGGAATATTTAGACTTTTAGCTAGTTTTGCTGGGTTTGTATCCCTGGGATCCTGGTAAGCTATTTCAATTAAAGTTAAAACACTCCTTCCCTTTATTTCAGAGCGTAATTCATATTGTATTTCAGATGGGAAGTATTCCACCATTGAAGAAGGATGTATTACCGAATCGATAGAAGGAATGTCAATTGATTCATCAATAAATCCATATTTAATGTTATCTAACCCAATTATCAATTTATGACTTATTTCTTTTAGATATTTGATTTTGTCAAACTGAAATAACCCATTAATACTTTCTCGGCTCAGTTTAGAATTGATAAAATAATATCCAAATCCGATACTTGAAATTAGAAGTATTGAGGTAATAAAAACTAAGAAAGTTACATTTTCAATAGTAAGATTCCCAATTAAAAAATTATTTCGATTATCAATCTTGAACGGTTCATCTGAAATATCTTCTTTATTTTCCCACTCTTTACTTGATGCAATAACTTTTATTAAGAAGTTTGTACCATAATTTTCATAAATAGGAGTGTTCCATTTATAACTTTCAGCTATTATTGCAAAAGCTAATTGAATCCAATTTTTCCCGTTATCAGGTGAATAAAAAACACTGAAAAAATTAACGGTACTTGTATATTCTTGTTCAAGTGACCAGAGAACCGTTACATTTCCAGATAATGTTTCTCCTCCATTTGGGTATGTAACTTGAAGACCATTTGATTGATGACTCGAATTTAGCAGAGAAAGAGTCATTGAACTTGTAGATAAATATATGAATAGAATTATAGAACCTACAATCATTAGTGTCAATTTTTTCATGTTACATTCCATTTAAGTTTTTCAGGATCAGAGATGTGGAGAGAACTTGGATTTACTGTAAATTTCTAATTTTTTTGTTTACAAACTGATATTTGGATCTATCTATATTAAACCTAACGTTTAGGGCAATTAATATGGATTTTAGTCTAGAAATTTAATTTATTATTCGTATGAGCTTTAAGGAGTCATTTCCCTCGGGTTCAATAGTAAATGTGACAAATATAATTATAACTAGCTTTGAATAATTAAATTTCTCCTTCGAAAGTTAAAAATGATATAGGTAAAAAAAATTTGATGGTGAGGAAGTTTAAGATGAGCTATCTGATGAAAGTTTGTTAGTTAGTACTACCACATAATCCTTATCGTCTCTAGGATTTTTCATATTAAAATGATAGTAAGGATTGATGGTTGGTGGACCAAAACATATATCTGCTGAACCAGTTTTGATTTCAAATAGTATTGACCATAGCGTTCCGAACCATTCTGAAAAGAATAACGCACAAACTCCATCAGGTATCTCTTTGGATAAAATTTCTAGTGCTTTATCTTCTGTTATATTAGGCATGAAAGATTTAATTTTTGATTCGATAATACTATATCGCTTATGAGAACTCGGCCAGATCCATGGATTTACGTATTTATTATATGAAACCAAGTCTGAGTGATTATAATGATTTGTTGAGATAATAAATTGTTCTGATGGGTCTTCATTCAATATTTTAACTGCAAATTTAGAATCGATTCCTTCTACAAGAGCAGCGTTTCCTGTGTTATCAGCAATAAGATATATAGTGGAGGAATAAATAGGCATTTCTAGAAGCATATCAACAGCGCTTTGCACTGTTTTACAGTTATCTAACAATGCCCTAATAGCTAGACAGTAATTAAATGACTTATAATTTGTTGTAGGTGCATCAAAAGCTCCCCCTCCTGTCATTGAAATAACAAGTCCTTTTGAATTCAAACCTTCAGCTCTACCAAGTCCTTGTAAACTAAAGCCTATATGTGAATACGAACCTTTCACTTTGGTTCTAAGAAGTATTAAATCCTCATCATCAGGATGATAATCATAATTCCTCCCAAGATATATTGAACCGTCTTCTGTAATAGACGGGTGTATAAAAAATTGACTACAACTAGATTGTTTGAAATTAGGAATGAGATATTTCGAGAATGCTACACGTTCAAGAGGCTCATTAAGCCCATCAGCGAGTCCTTGTGTTTCCTCCTTAATACCTGGACAATATGTCTCAATAAAGTCTAACATCTCTTTGAAACTAGCAAAACCAGTTTTTTTTGGTGTGAATGGATCAGTCAAGATATTAGGATAAAGCTGTTTATCTTCGGAAAGCTTATTTCCTAGTTGGAATCCAACTTCATAATATGATCCTTCGAGTGAAATAAAACGATAATCTACTTTTGTTTCAATCAATTCTTCTTTCATATTCTTCATCGTCCTAATTGATAAATTAACGAGCTGTTCAACTAGAATTATTGTTTCTATTAAGTGTAAACCTAGTATCCAGTGCAAATTAAGTTTGAAAACCTATAATAGTCAGCAAGGGAATTTATTATGTTTTATGGTCTCGATTAGTCTTATTTGGTGGAAAATAATTTTGAATTCAAATTTGAACAGATGAATAGAGGTTTAACAATTCTATATTTAAAGTTTATGATCTGATCATACCTTAATTTTAAAATTGTTCTTATCAGAAATTACTTTATTTATTTAGTTCAAGTTATTAAATTTTACAATTGTTTTCTTTGAAATATTAAATACTATTTTATTAAAAAAGACAATTTATGGTAAATTAGCTAATAAACAGACCTAATTAAACCGAAATTAAAAGCTCCAAACGATTGATTCATTTTAAATTCTTCTAAGATGAACAATCAGAATAGAATATCTTTTGATATCGCTAGAAAAATATGATATTTTTTAACTTGAAGTAGAAGGAATATGAATTAAACGATTAAGCAAGTAGAAATGATCTTTGTCTCAATGAATTATCTTAATGATTAAGGAATGAATATAGAATGCTGAGTAAACAAAAAAAGACTCTTGAGGATATGACTTCTTATTTTTTTGATGATTCACAGTTTTTCATTAGTTATTTTAGATTTTTCATTCTTACTACAGGAATAAGCATAATCATGCTAATTGGGGTAAGTATTATACCTCCTGAAATAACTCAAAGAGAGTTACAAAATTAAAATGAAGATTTCTTATTAGATTTGAATAAAAATACCCTCCGAGTGGTCCCTCAAAATAGTATCCCTAATTTTCATTACATATGGCAAAAATCCATTGGCCTTGATTTGAAATGCCAATGTACAACTGTTCTGGGTTATCATCATTAGATATCCAGCCAAAAATTTGGTGATCATGGTATTTATAGTAGAAATTTGGCTGGATATCATCTTCAGGGATAGAACCATTGTTCAAACGAACACAAGATGATATCATTGAAAGAAAATATTCATGATTGGCAATTTTATCACGAATCCATTTATTAGTTGGAGTTAAAGCAGCATTCACAATAAATAACCTCTGTAGATCTTCAATCGATGGGTTCAATTTCACCATAACATTCCGCTTTGGCATACATCCAACCAATAAGATGTCTTGGTACTCGAATGTCGCTATCTACTCTTAAAGAGTTGATAGTAGCTTTTAAATCATCTACACTGACGCTTTCTTCGATCTCTAATTCCCCATATACTTCTAAAGAAACTTTCTCCTCGTTTTCAATGAAGTATTCAAAGAACTCACTTGTCAATTTGACGTCACCATTAAAGCGTTTAGACACAATTCTTGGGACTGCATTTCCTTTGTATTTTTCTATCCGTTCACAGCGACGTGCTTTCTTTAATGCCAATAAATAAAGATGAGAGGGAACCAATAATCTTCCAATATGTTTTATTTCTTTGATCTTTTTGAAACTCTCAGAAGAAACGTCTGAACCAAAAACCAGTTGTTGAATTTCGATAAAACTTACTGGATTGTCATTTAATTCTTGAAGCTCTTCTTCATGAATTTCTAATGATCTCAATCCGCTGATAATTTGCGAATCTTCTTCACTGGTATATCTATAGTGAGCAAAAATACGATTCACAAGCTCTGCAACACTCACACCATGTTTCCTGGCAATTTTCGTTATATCTTTGTATATTCTAGGATCTAAACCGCGAATACCGAAAACTTTGTCTGATCTAGAGAACTCAAACTCAGGAATAGGAGGTAACGGAGGTAAGGGAGGCAAAGGTTTGACACGTCTTGGGGGTCGAGGAGGTCTGAGCCGAGCATGGTGAAATGCATCAACCTTTAATTCTCTCTCATAGTCGCGAGTATCCGCTTCATAAGCCTTTAATGACCGCTCATGTTCTCCAACCTCTTCTTCCATATCTTCATCTTCATCGTCTTCATCATCATATTCAACGTCTTCATCAAGATCTTCATCGACTTCTATTTTTTTCCTCTTAGTAGGAGTTCTTTTACTCATGTCTTCAGACTCTCCAGAGAACCATTCTTCATCAAAATCTTCATAATCTTCATTATCCTCAGATTTATAATTGTCAAAATCGTTAAATGGATCATTCATAGCTATCACTTCAATCATTTAAGATTATTCTTACCAATTAACTCGAAAAGTTTCCTACCAGAAAAAACGATTAAGCTGATATTGGACAAGATTTGTTTTACTGTCCTTTAAGCGCATTATACCAGATTTAGAACGATAATCCTTACCTGGAAGCTCGTATTTGGATACAGTATCACTCGGATACTGATTAAAATCACCATAAAAGGTAGATTCATCAATTTTAATAGATTCTTTTTGTTTATACATGAGTACCACCAATTTTTAGTTTCAGCTATACTTCTGTAACTAGGTGAAATTACACTTGAGTTACAGTTAACAGGATATTTGTATGTTTTTGATGTAAAACACTGTTTTACACTTTTGTACATTCTTATATATATAGTTAGCGCTGCTACGCGCTTAGTAACAGTCGTGAAAAAGTTCCCCTATT